>QMQV01000082.1 GCA_003649085.1 Thermoproteota archaeon | reverse complement strand
CTCGAAAAAGGACTCTTCAGCGATGCTGGGGTCTTCACCATAAAACTTGTCCGCTAAGGCGACGTGGTGTGCTACTCTTCTAAACATTTGACTTGGAGTTTCAATAATTTCTCCTCTCTCGTTTCTTAGCAGGTAGCGTCTTCTAAGAACTCTAATAGCGTTGACAGATAACTTTAGATCGTCTTGAACACCTAACAGCTTTTTTGCTTCTCTCACCTCGCTTCTTCGATGTCTATAGAGTATGTAGGCCTTAGCTACTTTCGTATATCCGCTTTTCATTAAGACTTCTTCGACAACATCCTGTATGTCCTCTACGCTGGGTATTGAACCTTTGAACTTGTCCTCCAATATCTTAACTACTTGGGCTGCAAGCTTTTCAGCAACTTCGCCGTCTTTCTCTCCAACAGCTTTAAAAGCTAGGGCTATGGCGTTAGCTATCTTAGATGGCTGAAAACTTTCAAGCCGCCCGTCACGTTTTCTAACCTTCTCGATTTGTTGTGACATTTCTTCTTCGCATATCAAATCTGTTTATCAGTATAAAAAGCCTATTTTTCAGCAGCTAAGCTTTGGCTTCTTTAACCTGATGTTCGGACACTTTGAACCTCCGCCTTAATGCTTCCTGCTCCCTCTTCATGACAAGCTCAACTAGCTGGTTTACGTCCTTTACGTGACTCAAGATATCCTTGACATCATTTATCGATAGCCCCCTACCAACATATGCCATTGCAGCCATAAATCCATATCTTTCAAAAAGACTAGCTGTCTCGTTAAGTTCTTTGAAGAGTCGTTTATGCTTGTCGGATGGTTTCCCTTGAGCCTTGAGCTCTTCACAAAGCGCTAAGACATCACGTTCTTCTTCACTTGAAAAGCCTATTTTCGCTGAACCACATACTGGGCATTTGAAACTCATCAAGTCTTTCACTTTTATCGTCGAGACAAAATCGTAGCAATTTAAACATGCTACAGTCACTGACTCAAGTAGCAGGCGGGCTTTAGCTGACTCAAGTAGGATTTTCTTCATTCTATCAGGTGGTATTAGGTCAGTTTTCCTGCCGAGCTCCTCCATGCCTATCCTGGATAGTGGTGATAGCTCATCTAAGGCCGCCACGAAGATCTTTACCTTGCCCTTATTAATTTCCTCAACAACTTTTTTACACGTTTCAACGTCCAGGTCTTCAAAGAAGGTTTCTTTAACAGCTTCTTCGTATACTACGGTGTCTCTCAAGCTTTCAATAAGCTGTGGCATGCTAATTGACTCATAGTCAGCGTCTTTCGCTATTACGCCGAAGCGTTTAGCCACGTGTAGTAGGCGATACTTAAACATGCTCGTCTTCTCTATAGCTTTTTTCAAGATTTCAACTACGCTTGATGGGCTAAGCTGCTTAAGTATGTCAGCTACAAGCTGCGGCGTTATGGCATCGGATTTTAGGTATACTCGATATGGGTCTTGGTGTATGCCTACGCCCGCACCCGTGATGTCAGCTAGTAGATATCCAAGAACTCTAGCTAAGGTCCTATTGACGAGTAAGCCGAAGGCGCAGCTTACGATAACGTAGTCTCTCCAGCCTTCAATTAATATTGTGTCATCAGATGGTATTGGAAGCCCTTTATCAACCTGTTCAACAACTTCCTTAATTGCCTTTAAGGCGGTTCTCTCATCAAGCGGGTATTCCTCCGAAAGCCTTTTAGCGCACCATTCAGGTGATCTACCTTCTAAAAGCCATTTTTCAACTTGACCCCTGATCTTCCCCACTTCTTGAGCTATCTCGTAGGGTACCGGTATTTCCTCTCCAACCCAGCTTGGAACTGCTCCAAGCGGATCTGATTCTTGCTTAACGTAGATTGCATCTTTGTATATGTAGAGTATCCTCCATGGCGAGCCTCTTATTATGAACTTTGTGCCAGGTTCTCCGTATTCCGAGATAAAGGCTTCATCTAACACGCCTATTGGCATGTTCGTGTCTTCATCTACTACGACGTATTGCTTCTCTTCAGGTATCATGGAGAGGTTCTCGAAGTAGTAAGCGTATAAGCCTTCTGAAGGCCTAGGTTTAACCACGTCTTCGCCGAAGACGGCGGCAAGCCTTGGTTTTCTACTATCCATGTAGTCTAAGACTTTTAACAGTTCCTCCTTGGTTAAGGACTTGTATGGGTAGGCTTTCTTGACTAAGTTTAGGATTTCCTCAGTAGACCAGTTAGGCTTCTCTAAGAGTAGTCCAGCGACTTGATGGTTTAGGACATCTAGAGGCTTTTCTTGAACCTTTGCTGGCTCAAGCTCCTCTCTTAACGCTCTCTTAGCTATTACAGCTGCTTCAAGTGTATCGTCTGAGTCCATCGTTACTACTACGCCTTTAGCTATGCCTCCGACTCTATGTCCACTACGTCCAACTCTTTGAATTAGACGTGTAACTTGTCTAGGTGAATTATACTGGATTACAAGTTCGATGCTCCCTATATCTATCCCGAGTTCAAGTGAGCTTGTGCAGACAACCCCCTTAATTTCGCCGCGTTTAAGACCTGATTCAGCTGCTAGCCTTGACGGCTTTGACAAGCTTCCGTGATGTATGGAGACTGGTATTTCAATATCCCATACTCTAAACCTGCTTGCCAAGACCTCCGCTATGGAACGCGTATTAGTAAAGATTAGTGATGAAGTGTGCTGGTCTATCAGCTGTTTCATAACTCTAAGTCTAGCTGCTACTTCAGGAAAAGTTGCGAGCTTTTCAGCTAACTCAAAGTCGATTTCCTCAGGTTCTGGGTAGATTATCTTGATCTCCATTGACTTAGCTACGGGCACTTTCACTATTGAAAACTTCCTGTTTTCACCAAACAGGAACTTAGCTACCTCTTCCGGGCTTCCAATGGTAGCTGAAAGACCAATAAGCTGAAAATCTGAGCCAATTATTCTTCTAAGCCTTTCAAGCCCTATAGCCAGCTGTGAACCTCTTTTCTCACCTACTAGCTCATGTACTTCGTCTACGATAACCCACTTGACACGCTTTAAATGCTCTTGCATAACCTTGCCAGGCAAAATAGCTTGTAGCGTTTCAGGGGTCGTTATTAAAATATCTGGTGGAGCTAGCCTTTGCTTATCGCGTTCCTTAGCTTCGGTATCTCCATGTCTGACTGAGATCCTTAAATCGAGCCGACTACACCACCATCTAAGCCTATCGAGAAGATCTCTGTTTAAAGCTCTTAGTGGGGTTATGTAAACTAGCTTTATGCCAAGCTCATCCCTACACCTTATCAACTTATCAAGTAGCGGCAAAAAAGCAGCTTCTGTTTTGCCTGTCCCAGTCGGCGCTATTAACAAGACGTTTTCGCCTTTAGCTATGAGAGGGATAGCCTTAACTTGAGGCTCTGTCAACGTGGTAAAGCCTTTCTCTTCTATGAGCTTCTTAACAGGCTTTGAGAAGAGCTCTAGTACTTCGCAGCTCATTGAAATCTCCTAGGCTACGTATAAGGCTTTTTTCACTGAAGGTGAGCTTAAGCCCCCTCTTTAGCTTAACTAAAGCCTGAGAAAGAAAAGAGAGGAGATGTTTAGAAGAGATTAAGCTTCTTTAAGAGCGCTGTCGGCGTTATAGCTGCTATAATCACCGTGGTTAAGACTATGGAGGCTGACGACATCTTTAAGATAGCTGGGGAAGCAGTTAAGGCAAGTATGTGGAGTGTGAGGAAGACCGCTAAGATTGCTATTAACCATGCGATTGTCTTATTAAGTTTTTGTGCGCTCAGCCTCTTACGTACTGGAGCTGATATCGTTAAAGCTATTGGAGCAAAGTATGTTAAGCCTATTAAGAAGCTCGCTACAAGGCCAGCTAATACAACCGCTAACTCTGAATTGAAGCTAAACGCGTCATAGACCGCTTTAGCTACCGTTAGCTCGGCTATTAATGGCTTAAGAGCGTTTTTAACAAGCTCTCTCAACAATGGGTTTTGAGTTTCGAGCTCAGCTACGTATGGGCTCCAGGAGTAGTACCAGGCGTTGAAAACCTCCATGAAGCTGCTTCCGCCTGCTGTCTTAAGCACATAGTTATCTCTAAATTCTCTTAGGAATTGTACTGGTAGAGCTAGCTCTGTGCCATAAGCTGCTGTAGCTATCAAGCATTTTTTAGGCTGAGCTGGAGGTTGTTGTGGTTGAGGTTGAGTTATTATCTGCACGGTAAAGCTCCACTCTTTTTGCACTTGATTACCGTATATGTCAGTGACCACCGCCTTAACCGAATATGTTGTGCCGTTGCTCAAATCGCTTGGAGGCTTATAGACCAATCCTGTTGTAGTCTTATTACAGCCGCTTGTCACATCAATGTTGTTTAAGTATAGTTTGACGGCGTCTACGTCTATGCCGACGTTATCAGCGTAGTTTACGAATATTGTGGGCTTCGTTAAGCTTACTGTACCGTTGGGCCCGTAGCCTAGTATTGTCGGAGGTTCGAGATCTGGTACCTCAAAGGATTCAGAAGCTACTTGTGAGCCCCATGCTTTAAGTATGAACGTATATGTGCCATAACTTAGCGTGCCTAAATCATAGGTGTGAACCCTGCTTTCATCTGGTACTTCTGGAACTTCTGTACCATTCCATTTATACACATCCACGTCGACGATAAACTGGCTACCGCTTTGAGTTACCGTACCCCAGTCAGTGACGTTTAATCCTTCTGCAAACGTCACCGTTACCGTAACTGCTCCATCGGAGACTTCGGCATCTATCGTTACCTCGCTCGAGGATGGCGTGTATTGAACCCATGCGTAAACAGCTGGTGGTGCCTCTATGGTGAACGTCTTGGATTTCGAAACGCCCTCATCAGCGCTATACACTTCAACAGTATATGTTCCGAATATGAAGTTGCCCGTAGGCATGTCAGATGGCAGTACTATCTCATAAGAGTATGATCCCGTTGAATCTGCTTGCACTTGACCTATTGCTACTAACGTGCCTTCAGGGTTTAGTAGCTTAATAGTGACTATGCTATTCGCGAGCGTTGTTCCAGATACGATTACTGTCTCGCCTTGATGATACGTGTCCTTGTCTGTCGTAACGGTAAGCGCTAAAGCAGGTGATGTGAGGGTGATGACTAGTAGCGTTAACGTGATGAATGGCAACGCTATTTTGGAAAAGTTTTCCAAAGCCCGCACCCCTTACCTTGGCGCATAGTCTTTATCCTACAGCTATATAATTCTATTGCCTAGGTTTGAGGTGTTAAGGACTTGGTGCAGATAGGCATCTTCACTACATATGATGTGCCATCTGATGATGTTATTGAAAAGGCTAAGTTGGTTGCTTTGAAACTTGTTGAAAAGGGATGTGTGATAATCACCGGCGGCGATGGAGGGGTTATGAGAGTTATAGCTGAGGAAGCTCGTAGACGTGGAGGTATCGTTGTTGGCATATTATCATATGAAATTGAGGAAGCTAATGTTAACAGCGCTCTCTATAACCCATTTAACACGGTTGAGATTAGGACTGGGCTCACATATTCCGCTAGAAGCGCCATCGTTGCTAGAAGCAGCGACGCAGCTATCGTGATTGGAGGAGGAGCTGGCACCTTAACTGAAGTTTGTATGGCTTACAACATGGGGATCCCCTTAGTGGTTTTAGAGGGTACGGGGATGGTGGCTGACAAGCTTAAGTCGATGTTTCCTAGTGGCTACTTAGATCATAGGGAAAACGTTAAGCTTCACTTCACAAAAGATCCTGTAGAAGCTGTCGAGATAGCTTATCGCCTTGCTGTTGAAAAGAGTTTTAGGCGATATAGGATGGCTTTTCGCGTTTAGGCTCGGCTGTAGGCTGGAAGGACGGTAGTGGTACTGGCGGTGGGATGTTAATAGACCTTGATAATACTGTTGCCTCCACAAAGGAGTAGTTTGATATTGCTTGGATGATCAGAGAGGGAAGCGGCTTTTTCTCTAAGTAGCCTTTGTATATGTCCTTTAGAAGCTCTTGAGAACCGGATACGTAGGCTACGCCTTTAATGGTTATGACAGCTATTGCAGGTGTATAGCTTGTTGTGAATACAAAGGATATTTTGAGCTTACCAGATTCCTCAGTTACGCTCTGAACCGTCAGGTTGCTCGAGACCTGTATATTGCCTGCTATGGGCTGCTCTATTGGCCAAAGGCGCTCTGCTGATAGATACGTGGCTTGAACTGATACGTTGAGTTGCGCTTGAGAGCTTGTCACAATACTATGTCTTACCTAGCTGCTGCTTTAACTCTCTTATCCTTGCCTCCACGCCTTTTAGCTCTTCTTCAAGCTCCCTCTTATACGCTTCAAGAGCTTCAAGCTCTACTTCAGGAGGTGGGGGTG
>QMQV01000081.1 GCA_003649085.1 Thermoproteota archaeon | reverse complement strand
GAGCTTAAGCGGTGTTCACATGAATCTCATAAATAGAATTGAAAGGCATATGAGCTATTTCAAACTTTAATGTCTCGTTTAGCTCGCTCTCGAATCTCATAAAGAGAATTGAAAGAACCTTCCTTCGATTTCAGCTCGTGCAATTCTATCTATGAAGGAATCTCATAAAGAGAATTGAAAGAGTGTATTGAACTTTCAACCATCAAACCATCACCTTTGGTTTTCGAATCTCATAAAGAGAATTGAAAGTCGCAATCGATCAACGCGTCTTCTAACACACAGTAAAAGTAGGAATCTCATAAAGAGAGTTGAAAGCAATGCGCCTACTAACTTCTTCACGCCACTCCATACAAACGAATCTCATAAAGAGAATTGAAAGGTATTATGCTCAGCTTCTAAACCGCAGAATTCGCTAGTTAACTCTTACTAACTTAATGGGCAAAGTAAGCCTTATATTGCATAGTATACGCTCTGTTTACTAAGAGAGTTTATGAGCACGGTAGTAAGTGCTAGAATACCCAAATGGGTTAAGGAAAAACTCGAAAAGCACGGGATTAACATATCAGAGGTCATTAAGAACAAATTGTTAGAAGAAGTTGAGAAACTTGAAAATAACCGATTAGACGCGTCACTTGAACAGCTAAAAACCAGGTTTAGCCACATAGACTTAAAAGAGCTTGCTAAAATTATCGATGAAAGCCGCAAGGAGATGTAAAGCCCAACATGTATGTCATTGATGCTAGTGCTTACGCACCATTGATAGTTTCATATGGAAAAGCACTTACTCAATCCTTACAAAAAGTCAAAGCCATGATACTCGACTTAACGGTCTACGAAACTTGCAACGCTTACTGGAAACTGTGCATAAAACTTCATAGCATAAGCAAAGAGGATGCTAAACTCGCCTGCGTTACCGCTAAAAACATAGCTCAAAAAATCCACACATGCGCATTAGCTGATCTAGACATAGACAGAGCCATAGAAATCGCCCTAAAAGAAAGCATAACATTCTACGACGCAGCCTATATAGCGTTAGCTCAAAGACTCAACGCACCACTAGTTAGCGAAGACCAGGACATAGTAGCCACAGCTCCAAAATACGACTTAAAAGTCATCAAGCTATACGACTTTACACAAAAGCTAAGGCAGTTCCTCTCAAGCTCTACTGGAACGTAGGACTAGACGCTTGAAAGATACTACAGGCAGCTCATTCATGTGTGTTTAAGCATTTCTCATGTGCCAGCTAAAAACATGCTTTTCAAGAGTCTAAAATGCCACATTCTCCAAGGTAACAACGACATCGTCTTGCTTTCACCTTAGCTTCAAAGACCTCTGCAATCTTCTCTTTAAGCTGAGAGGTTTGATGTGGTATAAGTATAATAGTTTATGTGTTGTTATTGTAGTTTTGGTATGTTGTTTATGGGTAGGATTGGCTATCTTAGAGCTGTTAAGTTTGGTGGCAGGATTGGCAGGATTTATCCTGTTGAGGCGAAGGCTCGTGGCTATAAGGGTGAGGTCGAGGGTGAGAGAGTGGTTGTCTCTGCTCTTATTAATAGTGGTCATGAGGCTTTGAAGTTAGGTGTCTTTACTCTATGAATATGGTGTTTATGTTCATTTTCTTGGCTGCGTTGGCTTGTTTTTGATCGCTTGTTAGTAAAGGAGCTTTCAGCTTATTGGCCTGTGCGAGGTAGAGTGCGTCGTATGCTGTGATTTGGTGGCTTAAAGCGATTTGTAGTGCTTCTTCGAGTAGTTCTTCTTGGTTTTCTAAGATAATGACTTTTTCTCCAATTAGCTTCTTGAATAGTTTCCACTTTTCAATGGCGATGTCTTCCGTAAATATCTTGTATAGGGTTGTGCTTTTCCATAGGGCGTTGAGCAGCTCTTTTGTGGCATGGTCGATTGTGTGAACTTCTTCTTTTAACAGCTGTTCTTCGATTTTAAGCCAGTTTCTTTCTTTGAAGAGGTATTTGATGAGGCTGGAGGCGTCAATGACTATTGCGATCTTCTCTCACCATCCTCGCTACGATGTCTTCTGGAGGTGTTGGATGTTCTTTAAGCGTGTTGTGGACTTCTTTGAGTATTTTTAAGCGTTTGTATGTTTTTACGCGTTCTTTGAGGAATTGTATTACTTCGCTTTTGATGTCGATGAAGTCTTTTAATTCGTCGATTTCCTCTTTAAGTTCTTTTGGTATGCGTATACTTAATACCTTGCTCAAAGTGTACACCTGCTTTTTAATTGATGTCTACTATAATATAAGTTGTTTTCGTAGACGGAAGCGTGTGGAGCGTCTAGCTTTTTGCTATGGTGTTTTCCTTTATTCTCGGTAGGTAGTGTTTTGGCATCCACATGTTCTTGTACTTTACTCTTTGTTTAAGTGTTTCTTTCAGTATGTCGTCTACTTCTTGTTGATATGTTGGCTCTGCGTGGATTACTATTCCCTCGGTTAGCGCGTCTAAGGCTGTCATCCTCCCTTGCTTCACCATGTCTTTGAATTCTTCAGGTGTGTAGATATGTGGGTCTAGTGGGTGGTTTTCGACTATGTCGTATGCTAGGCTCCATCTATCCCAATAGGTTTTGGGTATGTTTTCGGCGACTATTAGTAGGTCTACGTCGCTCCCGGGGTGTTGCTCTCCTTTTGCGAAGCTTCCGTAGAGTATTACTAGGTGTGGCTTTAGCTTTGGCTTGATCACCTGCTCTACGTGGTGTTTGACTGCTTTAATAACTCCTTCATCGAGCTTAGGATTTTTTGAGCTGATGATAGGCACGACTCGGCATCCCTCCTAGTATATAGCTCGTAAGCCGGTGTTACCATACCTGGATGCAGGCTTGGGTATCTTGGCGGCGAGTAGTGCTTGTCGAGCTGTTTCGCATCTTCAATTAAGTGCTCGAAGCTTTTCCACAAGCTCTCTCCAACGCCCTTAGTAGATCCGCTATTGAGTGCCCTCGGGCTTCTATGCCTAGGGCGTAGAGACTAGCTTTAACGGCTTTTTCGCCTGCTTGTTGTGAGTGAAAGCAGCTCGCCGCATAGTGTTTTGAATTAAGTAAGACTTTGGCGACTTCGAGGTCTTCTTCGGCATCAGCAATCCATCTTCTGGCTTCTATAGCCCACCTCGACAATCTTTGCCACCTTAGCTTATAATGATGAGGCGTCTCCTTACTTATAGTGGGCTTAAGAGCGGTATAATAGTTATGCTTGTGGGCTTAAGCGTATGGCTACGCATCTCAACTCCTACTTAGTGACTGCCTGAGGTGGGGGTTTGGGCGGATGAGGTATTTCCGTTGTCTTTACCTTGACTATCTGTAGCTCCGTTGCGTTTTGTGCTTCCTGCGGTAATGTTATGTGTATTGGTTTGTTGTAGTCGTAGAATCTTAACGTGATGTTTAGGTTCCCAGCTATGGTACCTAGCAGCCCTAGGTCCATTTCCATCGATATAGTCGTCTGAGCTTTTCTTAGCAGTTTCTCCTCTTTGTCTATCCACATCTTAGCTGAGAAGCTTTTCACTACTTGTTGTAGCTTTTCAATTGCTACTGCCGGCATGGATACGCTTTGGTTAAAAGCTGGTTGGCTGCTTAGAGCTCTCCACAAGTCTTTTAAGCTGGGTTTTAGCTCGAGGACATAGCATGGCTTTCCGTCTACTAGCTCGCTTGGTAGGAGCTTGACTTCAGACTTGTTTAGTAGGCTTATTTGGCTTGATAGGAAGCCTTGTCTTGTTCGATTTTCGTAGGGCAGCTTTACTTTAATCCACGAACTTCCCGGCTCTATTCGTTTAAAGTATGCGTAGTTATCGATTATGTACATTTCGAGCATTTTCGTGGCGTTGTTTGGAAGCATTACCGTGATGTAAAGCCAGGTTTTGTTAGCTGACATGTTAGTTGCTCCTTCTATTAGCGTTTTAAGCGCCATTGTCTTGTTCTCGGCCTTAAACGCGCTAATACTCATGAAAACTGATACTTCCGCAGATAGCTTGAACGTCGAGACCTTGTTAAACGATGCTATAGCCCAGTTTTTCACGTTTTCAGCTGAGATAGCTGGCGTAGTCAGGTAGTACGTGCCCAAGCCAGCTGATATTGCTATCACGAAGGCTATGGTAGCATAAGCTAGCTCTTTTTTATGCATTGCAGAACCTCCTCAGAGGTTTCTGCTGCTGAGTTTTTATAACTGCTTATTATCTAAAGATTTTTCCTCTGAGCGTAACACGGCTTAATAAAAAATTGTGGGGTAGGTGTTTTTCGTGGCTATGTGGTTAGCTGGAATTCGCAGTATGGATCTCCTCTTGATATGCACTTAACTTCTTGTGATGTGAAGTCTTTTCCGTAAATGCTGTTGAAAAAGCCTGTTAGGAAGCCTCTAACGTATGGGCAGTTTGGCTCAGATGTCCTCTCTCCATGCCTATCTTCGAAGCACTCTCTAAGCTTGATAACAGCTGACGGCTTATCTCCTTCTGAAAGCTCGATTTCAGGCATGAACCACCCTGCTGACCTCATGAAGTTGAAAAACTCGTCAATGAGCTCTCTGCTAGAGGTGAATGGCCTAGCGCTTAACGCTATTGACTTAAAGTGTTTGCCTATCCCAGCCCCATAGTCTTTCCCCATCTCATATAACATGGAGAAAGCTCCTGAGCCGTAGAGCTTTTTAAAGTTCATGAGCATCTTGGCGAGCATCTCTATTGAAAAAGTCATTACAGGTACTCCGCCTCGCGCTGTCAATGGGAAGTATATGGTGTCTACTATGAAGCCTTGCTTAGGCTTAGAAACCAGGACTTCCCCCACTCCAGGTATTGCTTTAAGCTCCTCGACGACGACTTCTATTGGGCTTGCCTCGCTCACGTCGAGTACGGCATCGCACTCTATGAGATCATTTGTATAGCGGCTTGATATGTGAATTGGCTTTATACGGTGTTTTAAGATTATGTTATTTACCTGCTCGTAGACTTTCGTGTTGTAGGCGATGCGCATTTGTATAAGCGTTTTTTGTGGAGCTATTATCATAAAGGGCAGTTCCCTTCTATACAAGGTCGACACCAGAAAGTGTCCTATACTCTGTTTATTGAGCTACTATTTTTTACGCAGTATCTTTTCGTCATTTAGCTAAAGTTAAGAAAAGCTTAGGTATTCTTAACTTGACATATCTTTATTGTCAGATGTTACGTAAACAATGCGAGTGGTTTAGGTTTACAGAGCTTAGATCTAAAATTTTAAGCATTGGAAAACTTGTTCTAACCTTTAGATTAATCCTCTTCCATAAGTGTAGCGATTTAGAGGTGTATGCTGTGGAAGCTGCGGAGAAAGGCTATGGTAGAATTTTATTCACCATCGTAGCGTTATTGTTAATTTCTATTGCCTTGTCAATAGCAAGCCTAGCTTTAACGCTGCAGTCTCAAGGAACTTTAAGTGAAAAGCAGCTTTCGTCAAGTGCGAAACTTGGCTTACCATCTAGTCTTGCCCAAGCTATTCAATCAGCTTTACAAACTAAGACTATAACAGTGACAGGTGAAGGAGAGGCTAGTGCACCACCTGAAATAGCTGTTGTCAAGCTTAGCGTGGAGACATTCCGTGAAAACGCTTCTGATGCACAAAAGGAAAATTTTGAGATAACATCAAGGGTTATCAATATGCTTAAGCAAGCTGGAATAGCTGAAGACCAGATAGAGACGACATCGTTTAGCTTAACGCCAATATATGAGTATAGCTACGGCTCAAAGTATGGAGAAACTGAGAAGACGCTAGTGGGTTATAGATGTGTTAATAGCATTAAGGTTACGTTAGAGAACATCTCCATGGTAGGTGAGGTAATCGACATAGCTATAGCAGCTGGAGCTAATAGAGTGTCGTCGGTGTCGTTTTCCTTAAGAGATGAAACTGTTAAAGCTTTACAACTTCAAGCATTAGCTAATGCTGTAAGCTCAGCATATTCTAAGGCTACAGCAATTGCTGAAGCATTAGGAGTCAGCCTTAAAGAGCCTTTAACTATAAGCACTAGCACATATTATGTTCCACGACTATACTTCGATGTAGAGGTGGCAGCTGTAGGCAAGCCTTCGATAACGCCTCCTTCAGAGTTAAGCGTATCTGCTAGCGTTACCATAACCTACAGCTTCGAATAGCACAATAACCAACTCTTTCTTTTTTAAACAAAGCTAATCAACTTCCCACGTAAAAGGAGATGAGATGGTTTTAAGACGTTACTTTGGCATTATAGGTTTATCGGTCATTTTATTGGTGAAAAGCCTGTATTGAGCTGCTATGCCTGTTAACCTCTGTTCTTTCTGAGTCTTTGAGTTAGTGAGTTAGGAGCTAGCTTTTGCTGTTCCAGAAGTTTTGTTCTCTAAGCACAGGGGATATTTTCTCTGAAAAGTGGGGTCTATGGATATGTATTTCTTAGTTTGATTTGCGTTAATAGTTTTGTT
>QMQV01000080.1 GCA_003649085.1 Thermoproteota archaeon | reverse complement strand
GTAATTAGAGCGCTTGAGGATAGCGGGATAAAGGTGATTTTGGCTTCTGGTAACGCTTTATGCGTTGTTAAGGCGTTGAGCAGGTATATTGGGTGTTCAGGAGCCGTTATCGCTGAAAATGGTGGAGTCGTGGAGTATAAGGGGGTTGTCAAGTTTTTAGGCGACTTTAACAAAGCTAAAGCAGCGCTAGAGGCTGTTAAGGCTAAGTATGGACAGGTTAGCGAGTCGTGGTCTAATAGGTATAGACATGTGGACTTAGTAATAGGGAGGAACCTGGATTTATCTGAGCTTAGAAGTTTCTTAGCTCAAGCTGCCCCAGGAGTTAAAGTGATTGACAGCGGCTTTGCCTATCACCTAGTAGACGAGAACGTCAACAAGGGTAAGGGATTGATGAGAGCTTTGTCCATGATGGGTATTAAGCCTCAAGAAGTCTTAGCTATAGGCGATAGCGAGGTAGATGTTGAGATGCTTGAAGTAGCCAGGCTAGGGGCTGTTGTGGCGAATGCTGATGAAAAGGCTAAAGCTGTTGCAGACTACGTGGCTAGCAAGAGCTTCGGCGAAGGTTTTGTCGAAATCGTTGAAAAGTGTGTCTTGAAGAGCTGCTATCCCTACTCTAGATGGTGATAACAAATCAGAGTATGTCGGCTGAATCTCTTGGACCGACGTAAACTTTCCAATCACCAAGTAAGCTTTCAAGCTCTCCACTAATTTTAGCGGCATATCCTGGCAATATTATGGACTTGTGAGAAACCTTAGAGAAGGCATCTTCAGCTTTCATAGACTCAAAAACTTTGTCAGCTGTGAATCTCCCACCAGCTACAGCTGACTGAACACTTGTGCCTTCCGTGTCTATTACCAATAGCCAAGCGTCGACACCGCCCTTCTCTATATCATCCTTGACTATGTAGTATGTTAACGTGAAGTTCGCAGTAACCATTAGTGGGGAGGATTCGTTCGGAGATCCTACTTTGTATAGCCCAGGCTTAACAGATGAAGGCACTCTAGGATCAGTGTATACGCAATCTCTCCAGGTTAACACAGGTATTATCGCCCATGGGCTTATGGTATGCATTATTAACATGTCTGCGAACCTAGACATTAACAAGCTAGCTAAAACCGATTCCTCAAACTCAATATTGTCCCTGTCCTTTGAACTTAAAGTCCACAAAGCCGCCGGTACTCCAAGTAGAGGATAACCTAATTCTTTATCTCCACCATCAATAGCTAGTAGCCGAGTTGCTACAAAGTTATTTAGCGTCACGTTAACGTCTTCTTCAGCGAACGTACCTGGATCTAACACAAGTTCACTTACCTTGTAGTATTCAGTTACTGACTTTACAAGGGATTTCAATAACGCCATGTCTCCATTGCTCAATATAGCCAATGGACACTTATGTTTGGAAGCTAGCTCAGCTAGGTCACGCCAATTGTCTTTAGTTGCGGCGTAGATTAGAGGCTTAACGTTTCCAGCTATAATTAAAGCCTCTTCGAGAGGCTCTTTCTCAAGGCAGCATAGAGCTATGGGCTTGCCAACTTCTTCTACGGCTTTTGAGACAAGTTTGGCGTATCTTTCAGGATTTCCTGAGACGCATCTTATAGCTAAGCCATCTATAGATAACTCAACCCCCATCCTAATGAATTTGAAGTTTTTAACGAAGTTAAATCTCGCTGATATGTCTTGATCAGACATTTCATCGTGGACATCTATGAAGATTGCTGTTGGATTTCTCCAAGTTAGTTCATGGCGGTAAACGACCTCTTTCCCGCCAATTTTAACTGCACGATCACCGACTCCTATGATAACCTCCTTGACTGGTGGAGCGAGGAGCTCCATTAGCTTTTGAAGCTTATCGCTGAAATCTGGCTTGAATAGATGTGGGCATTTTTCAATAGATGTCTGCCTATTAGCTAGCTTTGTCGCAAAAGCTATGCAGCTGCTTTCCCCACACAGCTTGCAGTTCGTCTGTGGCAATAGGTTGTGTATGTCGAGTGGTTTAACGACCTTAGGCATCCTCTCGCCCTCTTTTCAAAACTTGGATTTAACCCAGTCCACGTAGCTCGTAGACGGGTTTTTAAGCAGCTTTGAAAGGGCTTGCGCATACTTTTTGACGATTTTAGCCGATAAGGGATGCATCATCATGAAAAGCTCCGCTCCAGCTAACATACATACGATTGCGGTCGTGGCTTCCCATAGCGGACCTCTAAGCTCTCTTGGACCCCATTCGGCTACCTTTTGCCAAGCCTCTCTAGCTACCCAAGCATTCGTAGCTGCACAGCTCATTGGCACCTGTAGGACTTCTTTGCCCATTAATGCTGAGAGCCTTATCCTCTCGAAAACGCTGTAGGAGTACTCTATGCCGTAGCCGAGGGCGCCGGTCGTCGGGTCCAGTATTAAGTGGTCTTTAGGCAATCCAGCTTGCAGGATTTTTCGACAAAGCTCTTCAGCTTGGTTTATGTCCAAGAACGCTAACGCCACCGCGTTGTGGCCGTTTTCAGCTATAGGCTTAACTGCTTTCTCTACATCCATGTCTAAGGTTATTGACGCGAAGATCAGACGCTCACCACGCGTTGCAGAAGCTATTTCAGCGAAGACCTCCATGTCCTTCCTCGGATCTCCGGAGCCACCTATGATAAGTGGCACGTCTACTGCTTGCAAAATAGATTCGACAACTCTCCTAGCCTCTGATGGCGGCAAGTCCTTGTTTTGTGGGTGCGTGCCAACTAAGTGTAACGATATCATGTCTGCTCCGTAGACTTTAACGCATTTCTCAGCCCACGCTACAGGGTCGTTTAATACGTCTTTGTAGGCTTCTTTGACAGGACCAGCCAATGGTGGCGTAACGTCAAATACATCTAAGGCGATGACTGGTATGTGCTGTTGAGGCGCAATAAAGTTGTAAAATTGTGGCGCCTTAGCTCCGCCTATCGTATACGTCTTCTTCCTAGATCCTCCTTCGCTACTTGTAGCTCCTATCTTGACAGAAGCTATTGATCCTTGATAAGAGGGCTTAGGGTAGTTAAACGTGGCTTCGATTAACTTAATTGGCTTCTCCTCTATAGCTACAGCTTCTTTCTCAACTTCAACAGCTCTACTTGCAACTGGTAACTCTATGGTTATGTTATCAACCTCTAATGTCAAGTCCTCAATTATAATTTCCTTGGAATCTTCAATTGACTTTAACAAGCTTGTTATGTATGATAGTAGCCAATCAAGGCTTTTAGCTTCCTTCCCCATATTTCTCATCCCCCTTTCTTCTTAATGGCAAGCTTGCCAATTCTCACCTTAGCTCCGTGGAGAGTTATCTTAGCCCCCGAAGTTAAGATAGGTAGAGGTATTGAAGCTATGTCAGAACTATGAGCCTTTATAACTGGCTTAGCCTCAACTTCGGCTTTCTCAACCTTACGTTCAGCTGTATGAGCTATTGGTGGAACTTCAACCTTCTTAGCGAGTTTTTCAGCTAGGGGATGTTTTTTATCAATTAAGAATTTCTTGAGCTCATCAACGTTCTTAGCTTCCCTCTCTGTAGCTATCTTATCTACTAGGTCGCTTGGTATAGCCTCCTTTACAGATTCTTTTAGAACGGAGGTCATCCACGCAACTCTTGACCACCCACCATCTCCTTGGAGGAACTTCCTAGACCTCATGTAGTTTACTCCTATGCCGATGAAGCCAGGCGTTTGCACTCCTCCACTAGCTTGTGGAGCCATAGCTGAAAACGTCAAACCGTTAACTGTCGGATCCTTGAAACCTCTATGGACTATGCCAAAGCCGTCTACTTCGGGTATGTAGAAGACTATGCACTCGAAACATCCACAAGAAGTGTGTGGATACTCTAACGCACTATGTAAATAGACTCTCTGTATTGCACCTAGGGATCGGCTCGCAACAACTTCGTTTACGCCGCTCCACTCTCCTTTCTCAGGGTTTAGAAGCTCGCCTTTGGGAATTGGGAAGTTTGGTCCCTTTGGATCAATATTAGCTGCTGCTCTGGCATCAAACCACGTTAAAGCACCACATAGGGAGCTTCTCTCAGGCGTTATTACGCAGACGTGTGATGGAGCAAAAGACTGGCATAATACACAGCCGTAGAATAGGTCTACGTCTTCTTCGCGTAAGTTCTTAATCTTCTCGTCTCTCTCACGGTAAACTTCAAGTACTTCTGGAAGCTTTTGCGCTATGACAGCTTCATCCGTTATAAACGTTACCTGCATCTTCTCAATGAAAGATAGCTCAGATTTAAACAGCTTGATTAAGGTCTCTCCCCAGAAGTTAAAGTCAAAGCCCTTAAAGAAGGCTTTCTTGCCTATCCTTATCCATATGGCATCTCTCTGGTTCATGTGCATAACGTCTTCTATGTAGTTTGTATATGTGTGGATGCGACGCTCAACGACCCCTTCTAGGTCTTTATCCACTTTGCTACCAGCCACTAGTATGATGATTCCCAGGGAATAGCTTCCGCCTTCTTTAAGTTGAGGTATGTCTTGGCCGATGACTTCCACAAAGCCGTCTTTAACTTGGCTTAGATCGGCTGCTCTTACGATTTCAAACTTCTTATCTACTTTTGGTCCTCCGAACTCTAAGTACATTTCCTCTCTTCTGATCCTCTTACCTTCAAAGGCGGGGCTTACACCTAAGTCTACTTTACGAGACACTTTTCATCTTCCTCCTAAACTCCTCAACCGAGCTTAACAAGGAGTTGAGAGTTGACTGCCACGTCTCCTCACTAAGGTTGGGGAAGGAGTAGTCAGCATTAGCGTAGAAGTATCGGTCTAACGTCATGGTCTTAATTCCCTTGGCGAAGTGCTTAATAGATGATAGGATTTGCATTTGAAGCTGGTATTGGAGGCCTGCGAATATTACTAAGTCATGTCGACCTAAGCCATTGACGCTCCATTCAGGGCTATGGAGCTTATTCAGTAGTTCCAACGCGCTTATTGAGTAGACTTGTCTAAGCTTACGAGCTTTAAGCTCCTTAACTAAGTTAGCTGTCGCTACGACTGGAAGGTTACACGTCCTGGCGAGCCTCACTAAGAAGTTTAGATACCCTTGTTCGCCGACCTTAGCATCCTTAGCTTCGTGCCCAATGACAAGCAGCGGGTTTTTAGCTCTCATGATTAAAACGCCAGCTGCCTCTCCTTTAATTGGGAGAGCCATATGAGCTCCGTAGACGGCTCCCGTTTGCCATGGAGGTATGTAGGCCACGAGTTCTTCACCTCTTTACAAGCCCTTCGAGCAACGTTGGATCCACGGAGGGCTTTTCAGCAGGTTTCCAGCCTATGCTTTTGAGGTATTCGATAACCTCTTCTCTGTAAGTTATGGGTATGTCAGATTCTGACCTCACAAAGAAGTGTATGTCTTTAGGCAGCCCTTCGCTATCGTAATACTTCTTGTAGAGCTCTATGTAATTTGACAGCTTAATCGCTCTACCCATTGTAGTATCGCTAGGTCTTATGCAAAGCTTAGCCATCATGACAACTGCTTCAGCTTTGTTTTCAGCTGCGTAGAGCAAGTGTTGTGGAGCAGGACCAACCCAAGCGCGCTGACCTGACCTAACGTCGTATACCGTGAAGTTCTTAACATCCTCTTCCTTGCTCATTAAAAGCCTTCTCAGCTTAGCTCCTTGAGGCCCTATGACGACTGGCACGCCAAGCCTATTAAATCCGGCTATTATGGAGAACGCTTTCTGAGACATTACGCCCCATACTAAGCCACACGCCCCAATCCTATTCAATACGTAGTCAGCTATTTCCTCGTAGTTTGCTCTGAGCGGCCTCTTAGCGAAGATGTTAGCTATCTTCACGATAGCTCCGGAAATATGCGCGTTCGCTACACATGAACCTACGTTAACTAGTCCTCCGGCATCAAACCTCCCAGGATACTCCTCGTAAAGTGACCTTCCCGACTCAGTTCTATACATCGAGATCGTTAAAGCCGAACAACCAGACGCTGTGACTATGTAGCGTCTCCTCAAAAACTCCTCAGCCATGCTACCTACTTCTTGCCTACCATATGGGTAATTGGCGCAGCCAGCTATCGCTATTACGCCCGGTATTTCGCCGAAAACTATTGGTCTACCAACTTCCCTAATCTCAGTATCAAGTATAGGCCCTCGTCCCGCCCTGACCTTAAAGCGCTCGTTTACTACTTGGTTAACAGCTGCAGCTTCAATCAATGAAAGTATTGGTATGCTCGCCGGACAAGCTGGTTCGCACCTGGCACATCCTAAGCAGACATCCCTTAAGCTAACAAGTAAGCTGATATCCCCTCTCTTAGCAGATGATATGGCGGCGTCGATAGGCAGGTTCAGAGGACAGCTTCTTCTACACCTTCCACAGCCAACGCATTTTAAGGCATAGCCTCTAATGACTTCTGGGCTTAGATATGACTTGAAACGTAATCTTTTTGGAAAGACCTGTAGAGCTGTTAACGCTGCTACAGCGCCTACCTTCTCGTGATCCAATATCAACGCGCCAGGTAAGCCGTTAGCTAACATGGAG
>QMQV01000079.1 GCA_003649085.1 Thermoproteota archaeon | reverse complement strand
GTATAGCAGCGTTAAAATGCTCTTTCTCCATAACCTTCTCAAGAAGCTTTTCAACGACACTTCTCGAGATAAACGGAGTATCGCAAGCTGTTAAAAACACAAACTCCTCTTTTGCAGCCAATGCTCCAGCTAAGACGCCTGCTAAGGGACTATTTAGTTCAATGCCATCAACTACAAGCTTAGCTTCAAGAGGTATGTTAAGTTGATCTAAGCTTTTAACGCATACGAGAACTTCCTTGGAAAAGGCTTTAGCTCGTCCAACAACGTGTTGAATTAAAGGCTTACCTGCTAAGCTAAGCAAAGCCTTAGGCTTACCAAGCCTACTAGACCTGCCTCCAGCTAACACGATGGTAGCTAAGGAAGCTCTCATCGACACTAGCTTAGCAGCTTAAGACCTCTAAATCTTTCGAAAGGAGTCAAAGCTGATATGCCTAGCATGTGAAAAAGTGCTTTGGAGAGGAGCTTAGTGAAAGTCGAGGTAAACGGAGTAGCATACGAAGTCAATAGAAAGATGACAGTCAAGGAGTTCTTAGAGAGCATAGGCTACGAGTTTAGCGATGCTCCAAGCCACGATAAGCCAGCAGCGCTATGTTGCACAGGGGGCTGCTATGCTTGTAGTTTAATGATATCTGGGCAGGTTAAGCCAGCTTGTATAACCATGTTGGAGGACGGCATGAAGATAGACACCGACTACTCTAAAGTAAAGCCTTTAAGAATCGTACACGGGCCACAGCCACATACTGTAGGAGGCAAGGCTACTCCATGGTGGTATAAGAGAGCTGGGAGATATATTGAAGTGGCTATATGGGTTGCTGGGTGCAATTTACGCTGTCCACAATGTCAAAACTTTGACGTAACCTATGACCGATGGTCAAAGCCGATAACGCCTGAAGAAGCTGCTTTAAAAGTTTCAAAGGCTAGGAGAATTTATGGAGTTGATCGAATGGCTATAAGCGGTGGAGAGCCCACGTTGAACAGAAAATGGCTTATACAGTTTTTCAAGAAGCTTAAAGAGCTTAACCCAGATGATAAAGCTAGGCTTCACTTAGATAGCAACGGCACCTTGTTAACAGAAGACTACATAGATGAGCTAGTTGAAGTGGGCGTAACTGATATTGGTGTTGAGCCAAAGGGGCTATACGTCAAGACGTTTATGGAGATTACCGATATAAGAAATGAGAGCTTAGCTAAACGCTACCTTGAAACCTCGTGGAGAGCTATCGAATACATCTGCGAGAGACACATCGACAAGGTGTTCTTAGGCGTAGGCTTACCATACAATAGCGCTTTCATCACATTAGATGAGGTGAGGGAATTTGGCGAAAAGCTAGCCTCAATAAACAAGAGCGTTCAACTATGCGTTTTAGACTATTTCCCAGCTTATAAGAGGCTAGATTTGGTAAGACCAAGCCCCTTTGAGATGCTAAAGGTTAAGAGGGTGTTGGAGTCGACAGGGTTAAAGAACGTGATAGTTCAGACGAGTATTGGGCATATAGGCCCATAGCATCAACGTAGGTGTCGGAATCAAAGTTTGACTACCAAGTCCATATACTTCATTAACTCTTCAACGCACATCTTTTCCCTAATGCTTATCGATGTGCCATAATCATTTCTAAGCTTTTCTCCATAATAGGCATTCGCTATGAATGTCTTACAAGCTCCTGCACACTTCAAGATGTCGTTGACCTCTCCAAAGTGGAAGAAAATCGATAAGTCGTTAACTATCAATGCCTCACTTGGCTTCTCTAAATATTCTTTGAAGATGGGCGTTATCAACCTACGGTTTTCTTCAACCAGCTTTAAAAGCTCATCAGCAGACTTAGCTTCTAATCGAGGAGCTTTAATCCCATCGACAGCTATGTAGCGAACTTCCTTAACAGCAAAAGTGTACTCCCTAAGCCTACTCCCCACTCTAACGCCTCTCAACATAGCATGCGATGGAGCCAAGTCTATTACGACTATATCTCTCAAGTTCATTGCCAAAAGCTCTTCAAGAAGTCTAGCTGTAAGACTTGTCTTACCTACTCCAACATCCCCTATTATGAGCACCTTACGTCCAACAACGTCACGTGCTCTTAAGCTCAACACAGCCTTAGCTTTAAACGCGCTTTAACTAGTAAACCTTTCACGCGTATAGCCTAACTTCCTCAATAAGCCTAAGATCACGAAGCCCATAATGCAGCCCGGTACACAGCTTGCTCCGAACGCAAACCATATAGGTAGGAGCGCCCCCACCATAGATTCATGACCCATAATAGCTGCAACGATATAGACTGAGATGGTGCCTCCTATAAAGACCGTGCCTATAGGCTCTGTCAGAGCAGCGACTTCAGGGTATTTGAAGTTTAGCTTTTTAAAAAGCCAGTAAAAGACGCCGACGACAACTCCTCCAGGTATACCTCCTGGAAAGGCGTATACCGTGCCTATGCCCAGCGCGTTTCTTATAATGCCGATACAGGTGGCTATGAAAGCAGCCCAAACGGGTCCAAGCAGTACGCCTGCAATCGCGTTAACTAAGTGTTGACCTGGATAACACTTAGTCCATAGAAATGGAAACCACAGAAACGTAGCTAAAACCACGCCCAGCGCTATCAAGCTCGCGGCAAAGGATACTTTTCTGGTAGACACCTTTCTAGCTGTCAACAGCTTTCCCTCCTTAAGCTTCAAGGCGGAAATGCTAAGGCAATCGAATATATAAGCTGTTATAAAACTCAGTTATAAAGGAGCTTAACATGATAAGCTTGTTATTGAGCTTTCAACAAAGACTATGAGGAGTTAGTCACCTTCTCCTCTTGACAAGCTCATTTAAAACGTCCTTAAGGTGAAGTTTCCCAAGCGCTAGAGATAGCTCCGCGTGAAAGAAAACATCTGCAGCTTCACTAACCTTAGCTTTTTCATCAGCCCCCTTCATAGCTAATATGAATTCAATAACTTCTTCACCAAGTTTCTGCAAAGAATGGTCAAGGCCTTTCTCAGCTACTGAAGCAACGTAGCTTCCAGCTCTAGGCTTTGAAAGCCTCTCTAGAATAACTTCAAAGACTTCATCTAAGACGCTTGATGGAGGAGCTCCAACTTCCTCAACTTTACCAGCTTCAAGTTTTCTATAAAAACACGATTCATTTCCCGTATGGCATGCAACACCCACTTGCTCAACTTTAAACAGTAGAGCATCGCTGTCGCAATCTACGTAGACTTCCTTGACGTATTGATAATGTCCAGATTCCTCACCTTTAACCCAAAGCCTATTCTTGCTCCTGCTCCAGTAGTGCATCACGCCAGTAGTCAAAGTCTTTACTAGCGCTTCTCTATTCATAAAAGCCAGCATTAAAACTCTACCAGTGGCGTAGTCTTGAGCTATAGCTGGTATCAAGCCGTTAAGCTTCTCAAAGTTTAGTGAACTCGCTATCTTCTCAGCTTCCTCCAAGCTAAGCTTTAAATTCTCCTTCAAAGCCTAACCACAACCCCTCTTTCAGCTAAATACTTCTTAATGTCCATTACAGTGTATTCGCCGAAGTGGAATATTGAGGCAGCTAACGCGGCATCAGCCTTGCCATCCACCAATGCTCGGTAGATGTGCTCGGGTCCGCCGGCTCCACCGCTCGCTATAACAGGTATGTTCACGGCCTCGCTTACCGTGCGGGTAAGCTCTATGTCGTAGCCAGCCTTGGTGCCGTCGAAGTCTATGCTAGTTAAGAGGATTTCTCCAGCTCCAAGCTCCTCAACCTTCTTAGCCCATTGGACAGCGTCTAAACCAGTTGGCTGCCTAGCTCCGTAGATGTAAACTTCCCACCAGCATCTTCCTTGCTTAGTTTCAACAACTGTCTTATCTTCAACTTCTTCGTAAACTCTCTTAGCGTCAATAGCAACCACGATGCACTGGCTTCCAAAGACTTTAGACGCTTCCTCTATAAGCTTAGGGTTTTTGACGGCAGCTGTGTTTATTGAGACTTTATCCGCTCCGGAAAACAGCATTCTCCGGATGCCCTCTAAGTTCCTAATACCTCCGCCGATGGTAAAAGGTATTGAAAGCTGCTCAGCAGTCCTCTTGGCGATATCTACCATTGTCTCCCTATGTTCAGGAGATGCTGTCACATCCAAGAAGACGATCTCGTCAGCTCCCTGCTCCTCGTAAAGAGCAGCTAACGTTGGGGGGTCTCCAGCATAGCGTAGATTTCTAAAGCTAACGCCTTTAACCACAACCCCCTTATCCACGTCTAAGCACGGTATGATCCTCTTAGCCAACATTTTTAACAGCCTCTAAAGCCTCCCTAAGCGTAAACCTCTTCTCGTAAAGCGCCCTACCCACCACTACGCCAGCAGCACCTACTTTTGCAACCTCCTTAATATCCTCTAAGCTTGAGACGCCGCCGGCTGCATATACAGGGACTTTAGCTTTCTCAATAAGCTTCCTTACACTACATACATCTATTCCAGCTAATGTGCCATCTTGAGCAACAGACGTAGCTAAAATGCTTCCAGCACATGTCTTTTCAACGACTCTTTCAGCAGCTTCAACTATCTTAACGCCTACAGCTTCACGCCAACCTTTAACTACGACCTTTTCTCCAATGTGATCTAAGGCAACCATCACGTGTTCTGGAGAGTAGACTTCAACAACTTTCTTAATATCTTCAGGCTTGTAGAACGCTAACGTTCCGAAAACAACCCTATATGCTCCTAAGTTAAGTAGCTGTGCTGCTCTTTCAAAGCTTCTAATTCCTCCACCAACTTGAACCTTAACGCTAGCCTCCTTGATTATCCGCTTGATAACATCGGTGTTCTCTCCCAAACCAATGGCAGCGTCTAAGTCGACTACGTGTAGAAGCTTAGCCCCTTCGTCAGCCCACCTTAAAGCAGCCTCAACTGGGTCATTGTAGTAGACAATAGCTTCCTCTGGCCTTCCTCTAATAAACCTAACACACTTTCCTCTCGAGATGTCTATTGCGGGTACTACCAGCAAGCGTCTTACCTCTTAACTAAGCTTACGAAGTTCTTCAAAATCTTTAAGCCAACTTTACCGCTTTTCTCCGGGTGAAACTGAGTTCCATAAAGACAGCCTTTAGAGACTATAGATGGGAACTTCACGCCATAGTCGGTTTCAGCGACTATAACGTTGTCTTCGCATGGCTTAACGTAATATGAATGCACAAAGTACACGTAAGCGCCGTCCTTTACACCATCTAATAACGGGTTTTCTCTCACGATGCGTATAGTGTTCCAACCCATATGAGGTATCTTGACGCCAGGTGGAAGTTTCACGGCATCTCCTCTAATTAGCTTGAGGCCTTCAAAAAGTCCTCCCTCAAAGCTTCTGTCAAAGAGCATTTGAAGACCTAGGCAAACGCCTAGTAGGGGTTTTCCGCTGTAAACTTCTTTTAAGAGCTCCTCCTTAAGTGGCGTGATGCTAGCCATAGCGTCTCTAAAGGCGCCTACACCTGGCAAAACTATGCAGTCGCAGGCAGCGAGATCTTTAGCATCGCATGTGATAATAGCTTCTGCGTCAGCTCTTTCAAAGCCTTTCTTTATGCTGAGGAGGTTTCCAAGCTTTAAGTCTAGGATGGCTACCTTGACTATGGCTATATAACCCCCTTAACGCTGGGCACTTTTCTGCTAGATAAGCTAGATGCTTGTTTCAAGGCTAGCGCTAAGGCCTTAAAAGAAGCTTCCACCTTATGGTGGTTGTTCTCTCCATATAAGACTTTTAAGTGTATGGTAGCTTTCGAGGCTATAGCAAACGAAGATATGAAGTGCTTTAAGTCTTCAATCGGCGTATCCTCAATCACGAAAGCTGTGGAGCTAAAGTCTACGTGAGAGTAGGGTCTACCACCTAAGTCTACTACAGCTAAGGCTAAGGCGTCGTCCATCGGTGCATAGGCATATCCAAAGCGGTTAATGCCTTCTTTAGAGCCTAGTGCTTGAGCGTAAGCTTCTCCAAAAGCTAAGCCAACGTCTTCAATTACGTGATGCGTTAAATCCCCCTTAGCTTCAACCTTAAGATCTAAGTTGCTGAAGAAGCATAGAGTCTTAATCATATGGTCTAGAAACTTGAAGCTGGTTGTCCCTTCAAAAACCCCATCCCCATCGAGCTTGACTTCGACGACAACTTCAACTTCCTTAGTTTTCCTGCTAATCCTACCTGTCCTCAAGCTCATCACTTCAAAAGCCTTTTAAGAACACCTTAACTTCCATGTAAAACCTCCTTTAAAGCGTTTAGGAACAAGTTGTTCATGTCCCTTGTCCCAACAGTAACCCTTATGCAATTCTCTATCTTGGGTAGATTTCCTCGATCTCTAACAGCAACCCCCTTGTTGAGTAGCGCGTTTACGAGCTTGGAGGAGTTCCAGCCCTCCTTAACAACTTTTAACATAATGAAGTTGGCAGATGATTTAAATGGCTTAACGCCATCAAGTTTTGTGAGCTGCGAATAAAGGTATTCACGCTCCTCCTTAACTTTAGCAATGCATCTCTTAAAGTCATCAGCTCTAAGCGCTATGGCTTCAACAGCATATTGTGCAGCCGCATTAACGTTAAATGGGGGTTCGGCAACTTTCACCCACTTGATGATTTCATCACTAGCAACCATGTAGCCGACTCTTAAGCCAGCAAGACCATAAGC
>QMQV01000078.1 GCA_003649085.1 Thermoproteota archaeon | reverse complement strand
GACATGTTCTGTGCCTTAAAGGGAGCTACGTGAAAGCCAAGGTCAGAAAAAATCTTGCAAAAAGCAGCTACTAAAAGCGTCTTACCAACGTGGCTTCCAGTTCCTTGAAACATTAAAGCCTTAGCTTTCATTAATCCTCAAACACGGATAACTTATCCACATATTTAAGCCTTGAAGAAACGCCTTTATTAAACAGCTATCCTCCACGAAATTAACAAGAGCTTTTAGAGGTGTTTACCCCGTGGAAAAAGTTAGGGCCCACGTTTTCATAAGCGGACGCGTACAAGGCGTTTTCTTTAGAGCTTGGACTGAGGACGAAGCTATTAAAAGGGATTTAACAGGGTGGGTTCGCAACTTAGCCGATGGCAGGGTGGAGGCAGTCTTTGAAGGAGATAAAGACAAGGTTGAGGAAATGGTTAAGCTATGCTGGAAAGGTCCGCCTGGAGCACGTGTAACCAACGTGGAGGTTATATGGGAGCCCTATAAGGGGGAGTTCAGCGACTTCAGGGTAATATATGGGCGCTTCTAAGCAGTTTACCATGAATATGCTACAGCGCCTGCAGGTGAAGCTTCCTGGTCGAATACCTACAAGTGAAAGCTAAGTCTGCTTTAAACAAGCTTAAGAAGAGAGACAGCTGGTATGGCTGCCTATACACGTTAAACCCCTATAGAGGATGTGAACACGCATGTACATACTGTTACGTTGCCGCTGAAAAGTGGAGAGGATCCTACCACGCGCTACCTGAAGAACTTTCATATAAAGTCGTTGTGAAAGAAAACCTGCCCAACCTACTGGCGGAGGAAGTTAAACATTTATTAGCAGACGTGGTCTTCATAGGCTCTTCCTGCGATCCATATCAGCCTTGCGAGGAAAAGTATGAAATTACTCGAAAATGCCTTGAAATCCTACTACGTAATAACTGGCCTATCGAAATAGGCACAAAGTCGAAGCTTATATTAAGAGATCTTGATCTCCTAAAGCGCTTTAAGGAAACTAGCTTCTGCTGCGTTTTTGTGACCATAACTTGCCTAGACGAAAAGCTTTCAAAGCTACTTGAGCCAAACGTGCCTTCTCCATTAGAAAGGCTTTCAGTTATAAAGCAGCTTAGCGACGAAGGTGTTGAAACCTGTGTCTGCATGATACCTATAATGCCTTGCATAACCGACGCATATAACGAGGTGAAAGCCTTAGCTGAAAAAGCTAAAGAGTTTAACGCTAAGTACTTCCTAGTTGGCGAGCTCACATTACCTGGCGAATGTAGAAAGATCTTCTACAAGTTTCTTGAGCAAAACTACCCATCATTGATACCTAAATACAACAAGCTATACGGCCCTAATGGATACGTTAGCGACCCATCGTATAGACATGCGGTTAGAAAACTTGGAGAACAAGTTTGTAGGGAATTAGGCTTAAAGAGCGTAGTTGAAGTCAAGTATCGTGGAAAGAAGCTCGCAGATTTCCTCTAGCTTCATACTGCCAGAAAGCTTGACGAGGGTTAAGGTTACTAGAAACTTTCAAATAACCATATTCTTCGACATCGGGATAAGATAGGGTTAAAGGAAGGTGAAGAAGCGGAGGTCTACCTCGATAATACGTGGTTATCGCGCCTTTTGATGAAAAGCTTAGAAGACAAGCTTTGAAAAGGGGAACAGCGTTTGTTGCCTCAAACTCTTTAACAAGCTTTTTCAGTTTAAGCGTTTTATATCAAAGGCTTCGCTTAAACTACTGCCTAGAGGGTTGCGTATTGCACTCCTCGGCGTTAAAGGCTATTGAAAAGGTGTTGAAAGCTGAAGGCAAGGTTAAGCCGTCTTTTGACGAGTACTGCGTGTTGAAGGCTTTAATGACGCTATATGAAGAAGAGCCTGTCGGTAGGCTGTTGTTGTCGCGTAAGCTTAAGATGGGCGAGGCCGCCACGAGGACGTTGATAAGAAGGCTTAGAAAAGAAGGTTTAATAGCTGTCGATTCTATTGGAGGATGCTTCCTATCCGATGCCGGTAAGAAGCTCGTATCCAACATTAGGAAAGTGGTTAAGGAGGTGAAGGTCTTTCAAAAAGCTCAACTAGGCTCCCTAGCTTTAGGCAACGTAGCTTGTGCTGCTTCAATAGCATGTGGGTGTAAGCTCTTTGAGAGAGGTTTAAGAGTCTTTGACTTGAGGGATGAGGTTGTACGCTTTGGAGGCCTAGCTGCCCTCATAGTTAAGATTGAGCACGGAGAAGCTATTTTACCGGCAAACGGCGGTCAAGTGTTTTCTGAGAAAGACTATCCAGAGCTTAAGATGTTGAAAACTGAGCTTAAAGCTGATGAAGGGGACTTGATAATAGTGGCGTATGCTGACAGTGAAGAAGCTGCTGAAAAAGCGCTGTTAAATGCCTTAGTAAAGGGCAAGGTCTCCGCAATTTTTGAAAGCTGACATGGGTATGAAGCTTAAGGCCGTATTACCCCAGGAATTTTACCTAGGTGATCCAGCTTACGTAGCTAAGAAGCTTTTAGGCAAGGTTTTATGTAGAGTTTATCAAGGGAAAATCTTAGCTGGAGTTATTGTAGAGACAGAAGCCTACTATGGGAAAATAGACCCCGCATCTAGAGCTTATAGAAGCAATGGGGATTTGACGAAAACTCTCTACGGCGATGTCGGCAAAGCCATCGTCTACGGCGTACACGGAAAATGGCTCTTCAACGTAGTAGCTCATCTTCCAGGTGAAGGAGGTGGCGTGTTAATTAGAGCTCTTGAGCCAATTATGGGCATAGGGGAGATGAAGAAGCTTAGAGGTGTCGAAAACGTGTTTGAGCTAACAAATGGACCTGGAAAGCTTTCTCAAGCTTTAGCAATCAACAAAAGCTTCCATAAAATACCCGTGTACTTAGAGAGCTCCCCCATAACCATTAGGATGGGGCTTGAAGTGAATGACATCGCTGAGAGCTTTAGAATAGGCGTGACGAAGGATCTGCCTACCCCCCTTAGATTTTACGTGAGGGGCTCGAGGTTCGTATCAAAGCCTTAAGGCTGTTGTGTAAAGAAGTCTAGAAGGCTAACTACTTCAGCCTGCTTAAGCTGTTCCTTCTTAACTCCTACAACCTCAAGTATCCTCAGCGCAGCTGGTATTAGCTGGTTTTCAATGTAGTAATCGCTGTCTATAGGCTGCCCATGAGCAAGTGCGTATGGATATGCTCTCTCATGTACTTTTCCAGACCCCTTAACTATGACAAACCCTATTTGATCACCTGGCTTAACGTCCCATCCGGCTTTCTTTAAGCGCAAAGCAGCTGTCACGTGCGGTGCACTGACCTTATACTCGTCAAGAGGCTTCGATAAAGTCTTCCAGATCACCAAGTCCTTAATGGAAAACTTACCTGCCTTAAGCTTCTTAATAGCTTGCTTAGCATGCTCAACAGCTTTCTGGACGTTATCCGTAGTGAGCAATATGTGAGCAACCTCCTCTTGCAACTGCTTGGCAGCTTCACACCAATCTCCTCTAGCAGCCTCAAGCCCAACAACGTCTAAGGAGTCGTCTTCCATCAAGCCCACGTAGCGCTTCTTAGCTTCCGTGAAGAGCACCCTCTTATACAGCTTATCTACCTTAACCTCAAGCCCAAGCTGCTCAAACACCCTTCGCTTAAACTCCTCAACCTTAGCTTGGTCATACCTCAAGAAAAGTGAATCCGTATCTCCGTAGATTACCTCAAGCCCGAGCTCTTTCGCGATCTTTAACGCAGTGCTAATCGTAGCCCTACCCCACGCTGCAACAGCTTCAGCTACGGGCTTAAGATACCACCTGGCGCCAACCCAACCAGCATAGCCGTAAACAGCGTTCGCTATAACCTTAATAGCCTTTTGCTGAGCCTCATAAGCAGCATATCTAGGGTCATCAGGCGAAAGCCTTTTCATAAACTGCCTAATGCTATCCCTAGCCTCCAATAAAGCTGTGAGCGAAAGTTTGTAAAGGCCATCAGGTTCCTTTAGAAACCTGTGCCCAACCTCTGGAGCTACATAGCATAC
Organism: Thermoproteota archaeon; assembly: GCA_003649085.1. The sequence continues at coordinate 2,803 of QMQV01000078.1, read as the reverse complement.
CTGATCTGATATAGCTACGTCTTCTGGCACATAGGTGTCTGGCGAGATGTTGTACTTCATTATCAAGTGAGGGTACATAGCTGCAAAGTCCAGCACAGCTACGTAATTGTGGATGCCGGGCTTAGGCTCAAGCACCATGCCTCCTCTGTACGTCTCAAAGCTCACAACTTCAGGCCTCTTGGGTATTAGCTCTCCAAGCTGATGCGCTCTGGACATCAAGTAGCCTTCAACTCTAAAACCTGGAGAAGCAGCTACAGCATAGTCCATTGGGTACTTTATTAGCGAAGAAAGCTGGGCTAAGTAATGGCTAAACAGCTTCCAAATCCCCATAACGGCATTAGCGCATTTCGAAGCGTAGTTAACAAGCCTCTCTTTGCCACCGCTAGACTCCCAAACCTCGCCATAGAACGCCTGGTCTATAACCTCTCCATCCCAAACCTTGTAGTGTTTTGCCGCGTTTTCAAGCGTCTTAACCTTAACCTCAGGGTCGTCAGCCACGATATCCAACAAGTCTACATTAATCCTCCCTATTATCGAGAAGTGGCCATATAGACTTTGATGAGGCTCAACTTTCTGCCTACCGATATCTAGTTTTACCCCAATTCTCTTAGAGCGCTCGATTAGAAAACTCCAAAGCCACTTATTAGCTCCCCATGAAACGACGACGTCAGGGTCATAGCTTTGAATGAGCTTAACGAACTCTAATAACAGTGGCTTGTCATCGCCTCTCTCGTTTACAAAAACCCAGCGTTCACCCTCTTCGTTTACAGCTGCTATAACACCTATTTGATCTCTATCAGGTGAAGGAGAGCTCATAAAAGCTGGCACAATAACGTGAAGTGCTAAAACCCTAAGCTTAGGCACATTGCCGTCTTCAACAGGCTTAGGCGTAGCCATAGCGAGATATGCTGGTATGTTAATCCCTTCAATGCTTATAGGCGAGTCAGCTACCTCCGCTTCAATCCAGCTTGAAGGAGAAATCCCCGTATGCATGAAGTATTGAAAGGTTGCTCTAACATCATCCTCTAAAACTTCTTTCACAGCGTAAAGCTTTGCAACGTGTTTAGCAACCTGCTCGATGACATCGTCATTTCTAAGCTCAACTCTCAACACCTTCGTTAGCTTACCCAACCTCTTCTTCTCAACAACCTTTAGGCTAACAAGATCGCTAGCTCTAACCTGCGACTTAACGGAAGCTTCGAGCTCCTCAATACTAACGCCCTCTTTAGGGATGACGTAAAAGAACGGGGCAAAGCCCTTGTCAATAAGTAAAACTCTCTCACCATCTTCTTTAATAGCCCAAAGCCAGATTTCCTGGCTTTGGTCACGAGCTACCTCTTGGTTAACATCTAAAATCCACGCCTTAACCTTCATATCACAACAGCTCTGCTCAACTCTATAATAATGCTGGAAAATTTCTGCTTATCTAACCCGAAAACTCATGTTCTCAAAGCGCTCAGCTAAGGTGCTTTAAGAACAGCGCACGACCTTCTATAGAGCGTAATAGGGTAAACTTATTGTACGCTACTTAAGCTATGAAGCTTTTAAGCGCAAGGTTTTTAAGAGAGGTGCATAAGGTGAACACTCCTTTATTTTGAGGAGTGGTTCCCGCAGCTTAGCGGGAGATTGGTGTTTGACAGGGGATTTCGTGTTAATCGTATTGAATATCGTGATAGCAATAGCGAGCGTGATTTACGCCGTAGTTTCAGTAATCACTTATAGGTTGATGAAGGAAGCTGAAAAAGAGCGTTTGAGAAGAGCAGTATTAGATGCCCTTAAGCTCTCGATAGTGCCACTGCATGAAGAGGTCAAAAGAGCATTAAGTAGCTTAAAAGAAGAGTTTCACGTAAGGTTCTCTAGAAACCCAAGAGTATCACTACCCGAAGAATTTTCGATAAGCGATGGGCACTTCAAAGACAAAACAGTGCTATCAGTGAAGGACAAAGCGATCAATAAGGTAATGCCCCGGATAAAAAGCTATGTTGCAGAATACAATGAAAAGCTTTCAGAACTTGAAGAAGCAATAAGTAAAGTTAATCAAAAGCTTATGCACGAAGGTTTCTACGGTTTATGCGATAGAGTGTTAGATGAAAGCGGGTTAAGCGATAAAGGCCTGTCAGCTGAAGACCTCGCTGAAGCAGCGGTATTAAGCACTATAACCGGGTTAAAGAACTTAAATAGCGTAAGCACAGCAGTTAGAAACTTCTGGGAGACGAGATGTGGGGACCTGCTATCAGAAGTCTTGAAGAGAGCTGGTCCGGAAATCGAAGCTATAAAGCAGAAAAGAGATGAATGCATGAAGCTTGCAGAGCACATCGACAAGGAGCTCGTAAACCTACTCAAAGCCTTAAGAGAGAAATACAGCTTCTCACTAGACGAGATGAGTATTAAGCAGTCTTCTTAGGCTTAAACCAAGGACAGCCCTCTGCAATGCATCGTAAGTCGATATCTCGAGTCAAGCAGTTATTGCAAATTTCCTCTAGTATAAGGCAACACCCATAGTATATGCAGTTAAAACAAGCTCTCTCGTCCAAGATGAAAACACCGTCCTCGACGTAATTCCCCGAGTATATAAGGGTTCGTGAAGGAGCTCATACGAAAGGACTCTACGGCAAGTCACTTAAAGAAAAATTTTCGATAAGCTACTACAACATCTTTAAGAGGTTGGAGGGGCAGGACATCTTCATTGCTTAAAGCTCAGACCATCCCGTTGTCTCCACAAAGTCGTCAGCTAAGATATGCTATCCCGTTCTAGAACAAAAAGCTTTTTCTAACTTTAAGCGAGCCTAGAGTATTTTCGATG
>QMQV01000077.1 GCA_003649085.1 Thermoproteota archaeon | reverse complement strand
CGCACTCCCTGAAAATTTTGACGTCCCCGCCGAAGATAGAGATAGAGGTCGGTTCGTTTTTCGCCATGCCGAAAATAAAATTCAGGGAAGCGGGACCCATAACCTATGTGAAATATAACCGCATAAATATTCTCGGTGACTGCGTGGATGCGTGGTGCGCATTCACCCAAAACGGGCTGAATAAAATTAATATTCAAAAAAACGAAACGAATGTAACGATTGCGTTGGAGCACGTTGAGGACTGAGTCTATGAAAGGGCAGCTCGCAACCACGGAATTCGTGATAAAAATCATGATGATAACGCTGACCTGCGTGGTAATAATAGCCTCGTTGCTAAGTCTTTTGCAGTTCAAGGTAACGATAAAAACAATTACCTCGACGAGAAATGCCATAGATTTTTCTGAAGCCATACTGTTTTCCCCCTGCCTCGCGGAAAAGCACGGGATGCTAAACAAAACGAAACTGGATGCCCAGCAAACCTATTCGGAAAATCATAAAGATGATAAAGACGGCTTCGAATGCTTGGAAATCGATGAAAAGTTATACACGCAGGTGCTCAACGAAACTCACAGATGGCGCTTCGGACCCTACTATTACCCGCCCGGAAATAAGTACATGTATTTTCCGACGCTTATCGTAACCGAAAAGGGCAACACGCTACCAGCGCTTTTCAGAATCGTGATAACGTGAGGTGCTGGCTATGAGAGGCTTCATCCTTTCCTTCATAGCTCTTATCTTCGTGATGGTAACCTGTACCATATTCATAGTGATTTTTCTGATTCTTTCGTATACACCCGCGAAAATTACCAAGGAGCTTGTGGTTAACGTGGTGTACGAGCCGATATTCGCGCAGAACATGCTCGTTTCGTTGCTCAACATGCGCAACGAAACAAGCGGCATAACGTTCGCGGATGCCGTTGTTTATGCCGCGTATCAAAACAATGTTACGCCAAAAATTTTCAGGAACGGAAAAATTTACCGCTTCGATTTGAGCCACGACGCCCAAAAATATGTTGATTACGTTTGCGAGTATCTGGGTGTGAAAAAGAAGTGCTGGATATTTATTTACGATGGCACTTCGCGCTCAATCGTTACGATAGCAAAAAATATCGATAACCCGGAAAAGGAATTCGAACGCTCCCAGAAAGAGGGCGAGGCGGTGTCGAGAGCATCGCTACCGCTCGGATTTGACCGCTGGTTCGTGATTTACACGAGGGAGTAGTATGAAGGGGGTTAGCATACTCGCAGCCGTAATAGCAATCGCCGTAATTATAGTCATGGGATTCTTCGCCGCTATCTTCATTCTTTCCACCAGTTACGAACGAACCCTCTCCGATAGAGTGGCGAGCGCCCACACCGCAATAAATTTATTCTATGCCTACAACGAAACCCTGCCCGTGTTTGCACAGCTCCTTATTCTTACCGCGGCAAGGGATTTGGGAGAGAACTGCGGCGGCGTGAACTGCGGCAAGCAATGCGTGTGGAATCTTTCGTGTCCGACGCTTGAGCAGCTCGTCGACAAGTACAACAGCAGCATAATTACGATTTTCGACAGCCTTCCGAAGAACGTGGGAGAACTCGGGAGAATCAACTTTACTCCTCCGAAGATAGAAAAAATCAGCCTCACCGAAAACTGCATCAATCTTACTCTGAAACCTCAGAGCGTGTGGATGAATCGCTCCGGTTTTTTCCTGAACGCATCCTCGGTAGAGGAAATGAACTTCTCCGTACCCGTAAGATACTACCTTCTGCTTACCATAGGGCGCATGCTTTTCGAGAAGGGAGAATACAAGATTACCAATTCCGCGCTGTCGAAAACGATTAGATTCGCGGACGAAAGCGAACCGGAATGCTCGAGCGTCGCGGACGTAACGGTTACGATAAAAAACGGCAAGGTTAGCATGCCCGTGGATAACTTCACCTACTGGGTTGTTCTGTGCGGAATAAACTACAGCGGAGATGTGGTGCACGGATTGGCTAGCCTGAACGATTTTTACGGCGAGTATTCGGAAAGCAGTCATTGGCAGAAAGTGACCTGCACCAAGGAGGATGCATTAGAGGATACGGATTACGGTAGAATCGATACAACCGTAAAGAAGGTGATGGATAAATTAAAGGACATCCTCACCGAATTTTACAACGACGCGAATCCAAATCTGCCGGGGACGTGCGAATACGAGGTGTATCCCGGTTATAAAGGGATTGATTTCACGATAACCACAAGCATTGACAAAAGTTACGATATCGATACGAATCAGCCTTCACCGGAGACGAGGAATTGCAGTGATTATAGCGGTTACGATTGGATGTGTATAGACTGTAAAAAAAAGGACCATAAGAATTGTGTCAAGCTTTCCAATTCCGTACATTACTACTGCAGTTTCGAGAAAGAGTGTGGCGATTGCGGATGCGGCGATAATAGCTATAAGTATCTCAACAGAACAATCGATATATATGATAAATGGGGTAGAGGATATTTTTCCCACAAGTTTTATCATTATTCCAAAACCAAAGGTTGTATAGAGGCAGGAGGTTGTGATTGTGGTGTAACTTCGTGCGGTGAAGATAATAGTTATAAATGTAAAGGTACCAACGGAACGGATGAGTGTGAGTGCTCTATTTCATGCTTCTGTTCAGAAACGAGTGAGGGTTGTAAGTGCAGTATAAGTTATAATCCTGCCACAGATTGCACGCTACCTGATTGTGAAGTTTATGACTCGTGCACATGCAAGTGTAAGTATACAAAAACGCTATATAAACGTGCCTCTTCATATAGCGAAACCCAGCGGTGGGAATGCAAATACAGTGCCTATTTCGTTTTTGATGTTACCGCGAAACTGGAGTTCGAATTTACGGACAATTCCATTTTGATACCGCGGCAGGGTTCTACCGCATTCGAAAAACTCAAGTTAAAGTTAAACGCGGAAACCAAATACCATCTTTCTTCAAGTTCAAGCAGTTAAGCGCTTCGATAAGAAGATGGACATTTACGCTCGCTTCTTTTTCTACCGCTTGTGTAATTCTTATGTTAGTGTCGGAAAGGGTCTTTTCTACGGTCTTTCCAACATCAGCAGCATGAAACCAAAATCGAAACTTTGTCTCGTTGTCACCGCTATCGGTATAAATCGGGAAAAGCCGAATTAAGTGTTGGTTACAAGGCTCGTCGCTGTGGCAGGAGTTTGGGGTGCGGGGTTGGATTATTGGTTGCTCCTGAGTCGTCACGCCAATGTTGGAAACAACCCGTTCTACTCTCTTATTAAGTTTTTAAAATAATTTTAACTAAATAATATTGACAGCATAGTTTTGAATAAAAGTGGGTGAAAATGAAAAGAATATTGCTGCTTTGCTGTACGTTTCTGCTGATGCCGGCGCTTACCTCTGCCCTCAGCCTTGAAATAACACCTAAGATAGCAAAAGTCAAGGCAGGGCAAACGTTGATGTACAACCTAACTTTAACCACCGAAGTTGATGATTGGATAGTGATGCACCTTACGGGAATAAAACCGTGGATGACCGTGGATTCCTTCGGTTTCGTAAAGGCAAACACATCGGTAACGAAGCATGTGTACGTTTCGCCCACATATTCCACGCCGGTGGGTGTGTATAAGGTTGTGGTCACCGTAGAGTCGCCGAGATTGAACAAAACCGCAAGCGACGAATTTCTTATTACGGTAGTGAAGGAAGCGTACGCCGCAATCGAAGATTTTAAAATCGCAGGCGATTACGTGCCGCTGGGTTACGTTTCGCTGCGTGCGAGTGTTGTAAATCCGGGCATAGCCCCTATCGAAAACGTTACCGCCAATATTTATCTCAGCAACACCACCGCGACGCTAAATAAAGCATCGTATAAACTTGAGTTGGCTCAGGGAGAGAAAAAGGAAATAGTGCATAACTTTACCCTTAAAGCCGGTTTAGCATCGGGAAGATACTGCGCGAGTATGGTGCTGCTTTACAGGAACGAACCCATGGATTCCGCGACGAGATGCTTCAGCGTGAAGCCTGCAGCAATAATCAAGAAAACGTACGAGCGCAACCCCGTATTTATAGGGGAGCGCGTGAAAATAAAGGTGTACAACCTCGGGAATATCGTAGCGGAAAACGTTGAAGTGAGCGAGAACTTGGGTGCTTCTTCGGGCTTCTATTCTCACATTCAGGGACCAAAACCGAGCAGGGAGGGAGGCGTGACCACATGGAACATTCGCAGAATCTATCCAATGGACTACGCGGTTATAGAATACGAAATAAATTACGCTCCGCTGCTCGTTCTTTTAATCCTAATCGGCGGTGCTTTATGGTTTATGCTTTACGCGGTTAGAGTTGTAAGCATCGAAAAGCGCATCATACACAAAAAGAAGGTTAAGACGGGTGAAAGTTTTACGGTGGTGATAGAGATTAAAAACAGGGTAGGTAAGGAAATAGAAGGATTGGTGATTCGCGACCTCGTTCCCATGATATTTAAGGTAAACGGTTATACAGGACCCAAACCCCGAAGGAGGGCCGTAACGAAGGGGACCGAACTCGTGTGGCGCGTGAGAAAACTGAAACCTTACGAGGAAAGGATATTCAGTTATAAAATTACGTCGATGGTGGAGGTAAAAGGCGGATTCAAACTGCCGCGCGCGAAAGTTTTCTACAGATTCATGAACAGAATGAGAAGCAGACTCTCCAACGCTCCTGATTTGGGTGAGTAGCGCAGCGGTTTTCCCGTCATCCTTATCTTGAACTCCTTTTGAAGTTTCTCAAAGTCCCGCCTGCCGGATTTGAACCGGCAACCTCCTGGTTTCCGAGCGCATGCTGTGGGGCTTTGCCTTGGGCAAAGCACTACAGCCAGGCGCTCTGTAGCCTGCGCATGCATACGCATGCGCATACCGTTGAGCTAAGGCGGGATAAATTTTTAATACTCCGAAATTTTTAAAATTTGAGGCTTGCAGCCGGCTGTGGGTTCTTTCCAATACGGGCATGATGGTATCAAAAATCAATTCTCTTCGTAACGATTATGCGAAGAGCGGCTTAAGCTTAAGGCGTTTCGCCGCGCGCTTCCGATAATTCCTCCTACTTATCAATCATCATGCCGGTGTTGGAAAGAACCAACCTAACCAAAAAAATAATAAACTTTTTTATATGATGAAAAAATAGAATATAAACTCGGGCCAGTAGCTTAGCCTGGTTGCTCCCGCAGAAGCGGGGGGTCAGAAAGAGCGCCGAGAGCTGCGCTCGCGCAAGTCTTATAAGGCTGCCAGGCACGAAGATAACCGGAGGTCGCCGGTTCGAAATCATCGATAGCGGATTCGCGACCAAACGAAAATCCGGCCTGGCCCACCTTATTTCCGAAGCATTGTATTTTGCTCTTTCTTTCCCGTCTCGCGGTAATCGATGTGGAACGTATCTCGACGCCGACTACGTTTGGTGGATAAAAGCTACAATGCTCCCGTATCCTGTACCCACCGCAGTTGATTAAGCGCAAAGTTGTATTGAAACTAATTTTGCGAAACATTCTATTTTTTATTTTATTCCGCCGAAACATAAGTTATGGGATACATTCTTAAGGACATGAAGGGCGATGGATACAAGACGTGGAGCAAGTATCTGGATTGCAGCCCGGGCGGTGTCGGAAAGTTCTCGGGATGGGCGCTGCTTCTCTATCCGCCGGACACGAGAACCGCGCTCAACTCCACGGCGCTGCTTCAGATGAACATGTGGCAGCGCCTCTACTATTCCACGCTGTTCTGGCTGAACAACCAGGAATATAAGGTGAGGAAGGTAGATGAAATGATAGAGATTTCGCCGACGCACAGGGCGTACTACGAACTCGTGATGGGTCAGAAGGACGCGCTCGCGGCTCAGATAAGAACAACGGTCGATGAAATAGTGAGGCAGATCGCGGACCTGGAGCTGCTGAAGCACGACTACCGCCGCTACAAGGAGATACTCGATTATTTCGAAAAGAACATGGAGCATAATCTGAAGGCGATGTTCATCGACCAGGTAGATTTCTACAGCGGAGAGGGCGCACCCGGTCGCCTGAGCATGAGTTTCATGCAGCAACGAAACATATTTCCGACCATAATTCAGGATTTTTTCGATATGAAAAGTTTGGAGGACCTCGAGAAAAATCCGCGGCTCAAAGAACTGCCGCGCGTCGAGAAGGATGTGCTGAGAGTGAAATTCAACGCCTATCAGGAATGGAAGGAAATGTTCAGGCGCGAGGTTGAAACCAGAGTTAAGGAGCTCGAAAGGCTCATCAAAACGAAGGAAGCGGTGATAAACGACATGCGCGAGGGCCTCAAGCCTAAGGTCGCAAGATTCAAAATGATAAAGCACGGGTTTTCGAAAGACACCGAAAGAAAATCCGCGCCAACGCTCTTTCACCGTCCGGGAGCGGAGGCAACATCGTTTACCCGAATAACGGCGTGGGCCTGGAAGGAGTTTTTCGCACCGGAATTTTACAAAAGCGGTGAGATAAGAGCGTTCAGACCAGTAAATCCCTATGACGAATTCACGAGGAAAAACCTCATATTTAACGAAAAAATAGGACTCAAGGCAGAATACAAATGGATTACTAAGGAGTGGGTCGAAAAATGTGTTGACGATATAAAATCGGATCTTCTTATAACAAGAAAAAGGCACGAGAGCGAACCTCCTCCGTCTCCCTATTACTCGTTCTTCATCCTTGAGTTCGAGAGGTATACGCTGCGCTCGGCTACGGGGAGCGAATTGGAGGATATCACGATTTACATCGATCACTTTCTCATGTCGCAGAACGTTCTTTTAGTGAAACTCCTCGAACTGAAAGCGATAGAGGAGGAATTCGAGGAAGATATAAATAAAAT
>QMQV01000076.1 GCA_003649085.1 Thermoproteota archaeon | reverse complement strand
TAGAATGGCTGTTACAGTGTAGTTCAGGAATACAGCATCCGCGGCATGTATTGCCAGCGTCAGTATTTTACTCGATAGAGGTGTTAAATACGTCTCTTCGTCGATAGATCCCGATCCTATGAAGTTCATTATAAGATCTGCATACGGGTTATCAATCCACGTCATAACATAGTGGCCGAAGCATTCATCATAGTTCTCTACAACAATGTCTACTGTCTGCATGTAATCTCTATTAATGGTAACTGTTATCTCATGACTGCTAAATCCTACTGATGGAAGTACTGTTACACGGTATATGCCGGTTGTTGAAGAACCTGCATCTGTAACTGCTGTTATGTAGAACTCATATGTATGGTTTATAAGTAGTCCACCAATATTTATTGTATGATAAGTGTCCTCCTCGTAATCTATCTCGGTGTATGTAGGGCTCGCCAAGTCTCTGAAGTATATTGTTCCGCTAGCCCATACATTGGTCTCCCACGTTATGACTAGCGTATTTGACGGTATGCAGGAGTTGTTTAAGGGAGCAATAACTTCTATAAGCGGATCCCTATAAACCATGACCTCTACTAGTGTACTCCTTGATACGCCGAATTCTTGTATAGTGACGTTAATGTATAGTGCATAGAGTCCTTCGGATATTGCACTGGGGTCAGCATACAGTGTGAACACGTGTGTTCCAGTACCTTCAACAGTAGCTATACTATTTACATTGACGAGCATGGATGAGGCATTACCGCTAAATTCTACAATGTACTCCTCCGATGGATAAAAGGTTGATGTTATTTCCAGCACTAAATCTATGTGACCTGTTAGACTTGTTTCAAGATAGCTACTGGTGTTTATGGTGAACATGCAAGCTGGGTCGAGTATATTTATGTACAGTGTCTCATTTAATAAGAGACTGGCATTAGTCTCTATAGCGATTCCTGCGCTCCACACGCCAAGGCCGATAGCCTCGGTATCAACATGTATCGGTACATCGATGTATTCGCTTGGTTCGAGTGCTACTGGTAGTGAGTGCTCGACGGACATCCATGACACGTTCAAGGATATACTTGTTATTTCTAATGGTATGCTTCCAGTATTGACTATTCTTAACGTATCGTTCTCCCATACACCTAGCCATAGCAAAATTGTTGTCCTTGGTATATCTAGTGAGCGTAGCAGAGGCGACTTGAAAACAGCATAATTATTTGACTCGTTGGACTCTGGTATATTGTCTGCGTAGTCAGCTTTCACCGTATACGCTAGATTCCCTGGAGGTCTGGTGATCATCGATAACGTGACATTGACCTCATCCCCGCTACTGAGGCCACCCTCTATAAACACTCTTCTAACATAATCAGTTGCTCCCTCAATCATAATGGCTACTATGAAGTCGTGCGTAAAGTTCCACCCATCATTTCTCACAGTTACTGTTACACTGTACATACTTGGATGGTCTAGTATAGTATTATTATCTACGTAAACCCCTGTTACCACTAGATCAGGGTATGGTATGTAAAGCCATGACGCAAAGGTGTTGTCGTCCTCATTATGCTCATAAACCTTGTTAAACGGATCAATAAATGCTGTAATACTATGGTTCCCTGGAGGAAGTCCTTCATGTATTGTTGTTGATAATGTTGCTTCCTCTCCAGGAGCAAGCGATATATCGCTTGATAGCATGTAGTAACTCTCATCAATGACGAGCCTTAGCCATGGAAGATAATCTACATTATAATCCCCGTTATTGGCTACAGTTACGTTAACTGTGAAGTAGCCCCACGCATCTAGTGTTTCAGGCGACACCGTAATGTTTGTTACAACGAGGTTTGGACCTGGCACGTATATTGTTGCTGATATATTGTTATTGCCTCTATCGGGGTCAGATATTTCGTGTCTATGAGCGTAAACGCATATTGTATAACTATAACATACCTGATAATGGTCGTCAACTACTGCTGTATAGGTTCTATTACCAGTCTTTAGGGTTAGCGGTATGGATACATTGATTACTTCTCCAACACCTAGTGCATTCTCAATTTTCTCCTGATAAATAAATTCATCGTTGTCGAATAATGCTATGTAGAATTGCTTAGTCACGTCACCGGGTCCATTATTCCTTATAGTAACTATGGCTTCCGCATAGCCATTGTTATGTAACTCTGTAGTATTAATGTATAGTCCCAGTGCTTCTAGATCACTATTTAACACTGTTACATTAACCCTTCCCACATTATTCGTTCTATCTATATCCCCGGTTCTATTAGTTGAGTCAACAATTACCTCTAACGTATGGTTTCCGGAGTCTAGCGACAGAGTGAAGCTTCTTGACAACAGGTCTCCTGGTAGTAGTGGTGTGTCAATGTATATAGTGTTCTCTATATCACTGTCCACGTATAGGTCTATGTAGAAGCTTATCCTAGTCTCACCAATACCGGAATTTGTCACGTTAAAGATTATTGTGAACTCCTCACCCTCGCTAACAACGTCCTGTTCAACGTCTATCCATGTAAGCTCTAGGTCCGGTGCTGGGAGGCTGTATAACATTGAATACATATTATTACTCCTATTAGCATCTGGAACCCTCTCCTCAGGATCAATCACCACTGTTACATTATGGTCTCCACCCTTAAGCAGTATATAGAATACTATGTTGAATGACTCATTGACATCTATCTTGCCGCTATGATATGCTGACGACATGTAGACTCCATCGATAAACAGTTTTGTGAAGAATGGACGTCGTGTAGCTGAGCCCCCGATGTTAGATATTGTAGCATTAACAGCTGCTATGCCTCCCTCAACCCATTCATCGCATGTTATAGATGCGTTAACTACAGCTAGATCCGGTAATGGCACATAGATTATCTCATGCAGTATATTATTGATTTCATCAACCTCGCTAATCTCGTCAGCAGGGTCAACATAGATCTCGAGATCGTTTGTGCCAGCTATAATAGTGAAATCTGTTGAAAGCTCTACAATCTCTCCAACACCTAGCCCGTTAACACCAAGGACTCTTATAAGATCGCCATTATGGTACACGTTCACGTAGAATAACCTATGTGTATCACCAGGTCCCAGATTCGTTATGTTGAATCTGAGCGTAGCAGTTGAGCCATCATATAGTTCTCCCTCTACGAGAGCTGATAGTACTGCTAGGTCAGGTTTTGTAACCGTGATATATGTAGTCATTTCATTATTGGTACGGTTGAGATCGTAGATCCTAAGATCTTCGTCAACAGTAACCTTAATCTCATCTATACCAGCAATAGCTGTTATTGGTGCTGTGACTAGTGTATAGTATCCAGCAAGCAGTCCATGGACTGTAATAGTTTTTACAAGCGTATTGTTTAGGTAGAACCTTACATTAAAGTCTGTGAATACAGAGCCTGGTCCATAGTTTGTTATGTTAGCTGTTACAAACACCGTGTCTCCATCACTAGGATTAGTTGGTGTCCAAGAAATATTTGCCACAGCTAGGTTAGCTGGTTCGACGGTATATGTTAGATTCGTTAACTCACCCTCATAAACTATGACACCATATACGTAGCCCAGTCCATCAATCCATAAAGCGTACTCTCCACCAGTTACATCGAACATGGCTGATCCATTTTCATTAGTATACTTTGTATCAACAAGCCACCATATAGTGGAATCGTATAATGTGTATAGTCTTACCTCATGCCCTGTCTCCGGCGTACCATTATTGTGTATGATGTTCACCATTAGCCTGCCAAGTGTTATATTGTATACCGTGGCCGTTATTGGAGTGACTGATGCGTTGTAGAAGTAGTTCGAGAAACCAAGGTTTGTATAGGTTTCCCCAGGGAACATTAGTACATAGTATCCTTGTGTTAGCGTAGTGAATCTCCCTATACCATAGTCGTTCACATAAGCATATGTAACGTAGCGGCCTACTCCTAGACCGGTCGACCCGTCTTCCTGCAGGTATAAATAGGCATATTGTCCTCCAACAGGTTCCCCATCAATATTCCTTACATGTAGCTCAAGCTCTCCAGTACTAAAGTTCAAAACAGCATAACTTAGCTCCGATAAGATAGCAGTCTTCTCAACAATCCATCCATGCCAGCTTCCAGTTGAGACGTTGAACACCCCACTATATGCATAGATTATAGCCTGGTCGTATATGGCATAGTCTTGACTTGGATAATTACCACTAGCCTCAGTAATGAGTATGTACAGTGGTGGAGCATTTTCTACATGCAGATGGTTTATGATGAGTGCTCCAAGACTCACATTAGCTTGTTTAAGCTCGCACTCTCCCAACACTAGGTCGAAGTATTTGTTTGGAGGAGACACGTATGGTAGATAGTATGTGTATGGTCCTTCCGTCAACAAGAACTCTGCATAACCATCTGGATTAGTAGAGCTCTGCGTACCACCGTAACCTATTATTGAAGGCCTCACGGTTATCTCAATACCTCCTATAGAACCCCATGGTCCAACTACACAGAATACTATTCTCGATAACCTGAACGTTATGTTTATTGGCGAAGTATTTGTTGTAAAGTACCTTACATCACCGTACCCATATGGGCTATAGTAGGTTCCCGTAGTGTTGAGACCAGGTATGATGGCTGCAATGGAGATGTTTGATGGTAGGTATACAGTACATGTCTCATTAATAGATGCTGATATTGATCCAATATATTCTCCAGTACCGGGCCCGCTATAATTCTTGTAGAAGTATACTGATACATAGTCTGTTGAACCAATAGTGCTCTCTGGCGCCTCAACTAAGATCTCTATCTTGGCAAAGCTTGTGTTGTAATGGTATGTGATCGGCTCAGTTATGTTGTAGAGTACATTATCTAGTCCATCAACACCTACATAATACTCCCCGGGAGTTAGGTATGCTATTGCAACGCCATCAGACCCCGTATACATGGTTCTTAACCAGTCGTAGCTGCTGGTATAAACATTTACATCAATACCCTCCATAGGCTCTCCATCAAGGGAGTTAACGTAAACATATAGCTCCGGTATATCATATGTGAAATTGTATTTCTCACCCAGACTACTTACATAGACTTCTGAAACGAGATCACCGTATCCAGCGTTATCATCATATGGTATACTAAAGTAGTAGTAATCATACCAGCCATAGTAATAGCCCCTTATGATCAATCTATAGCTACCATTTGTCACATAATATCTTGCTACACCATCGCTACCAGTATAGGCTCCTTTTATAGGGCTTAAACCAGTAGGATCATATAGTGCTGTAAAGACGTCGGATGCTGGTGAACTCGGCGCTTCTACGTAGAGATCTATTCTGCTAAGATTTATATTAACAGATGTATGATCAGATACATAGACTTCCTCAGCATAGCCGTTTCCAAAGTTTATGTTATAGTAGTATACTGCATTATATGGATCGTAGAAGTAGTTGTAGCCCTTCAATACAATAGTGTAGTTCCCTGGATCTACGAAGAATACAGCCTTACCCTCACTATCAGTATACTCACTTCCCATTTCGTAGCTCATGCTCTCGTCATAAATGTATACCATGGCATCAACAACGGGTTCTCCATCAGGACCTTTCAAGTAAACCTCAAGCACTGAAGCATTTACTGACACATAGGTTATATCGCCGCGTGTTACATTGAAGTACGTGCCTCCGTAAACTGTTGATACATAGTACTCTCCCTCCGTGAGATAATAGTATACATGGCCGTATTCATTGGTGTACCTTGAATCAACGAGGTGGTTGTAGCCATCGTATACGGCATATAAGCTAGTGTATACGCCCGGTACGGGCGTATAGTTGGCGTATGCGGTTATAATAGCTAGGCCCATCTCATAGCCTAGTACTGGGATGTCGTCTAGTGAAGCCGATACATTATACCATACATGGCCCTGTCCAGCGGAACCCCATGACCAGTAGGAGTACGGTGGGCCACTTAATGCTACAGCGTATGTACCAGGGGACACTATGAAGTATGATGATGGATTTGGACCATAGTATGAGCTTATATAAAGGTAGTCTATTGTCCAGCCTAGGCTGGCATCCGTCTGTTCATACAATATGGCATTTATAGACCTGTCAAGTGATGTATTTGTGTATAAAACCACTCTTATAGCTGTGATGTTGAATGTTACATTAACTACCTCGTTATCGCCAATAGTTACATTACACTCCTCACCATAACCATACCCGCCCTGATACTTTGTATATAAGCCTGGTAGTGAGACAAGATAATCACCGGGCATGACGTATATTGGCGTTGGGAAACGTGTTATAGATGTGTACATGTATTCCAGTACATCATATTCATTAGCCACTACTAGACTGATGCTTCTAGTTGAGTTAAAACTGGTGTTCAGATACACCATTATAAGGCTTAAGTTAAAACATATGTCGACAACATCTCCATCACCAACACTAGTCTCTACACCACTGAAACCGCCAGGGTAGAACTCTGGGTGAACATTATAGTTACCAGCTGGTACGAACAATAATACAGTGCCATTAGCGTCACTCCTATCATAGAAACTATAGTAGCTGTCTATGCTAACAGCGTAAGCCTCATAGTCCGGAACGGGTTCTCCATCAGGACCTATGAGGTGGATTCTCAGGAGGCCTGTTGGTAATGTTAGGTTAAACCAGTTTACCTCACTAGGTACTGACGATACATTACAGTATACGTAGCTGCAGTCAGGCATCTCAACACCAACAACGTAGTCTCCTTCTGGCAGTAGGAAGCGTGCTGTACCATTAACGTCGGTCACAACTCCTGTAATATACTGTCCTTCAGGAGTATATACTTCTACATAGGCGTTGGGAATCGCTTCCCCGTTACTCATTACAAGACCTACTTGTATCAGGCCTAGTTCATAGGATACGTTAGCCATTCCATTAGGCTCTATGGAAACATTACGTGCTGTA
>QMQV01000075.1 GCA_003649085.1 Thermoproteota archaeon | reverse complement strand
CTAAGCGCGTAGCAGGCTTTTTAGCGAAAGCGGGCGTGCGCGTTGATAAGGTTTTTCATAGTGGTAAGCTTAGGGCTTTGCAGACGGCGCAGGTCTTTGCTGATGCTCTTAAGCCGAGCAAAGGTGTTGAGCAAGCCGACGCCTTGGATCCGTTAGCTGATCCCAGAGTTTGGGCTGATAGGCTTCGGGGATTTCGAGAGGACTTGATGTTGGTTGGTCATTTGCCTCATTTAAGCAAGCTGGCTAGCTTGTTGTTAACTGGTCGTGAGGATTTGGAGGTTGTCAAGTTTAGGATGGCTGGCGTGGTATGCTTGGAGAGGGATGAGGTGGGCAAGTGGTCTTTGCTATGGGCTATTCGCCCAGAGCTTTTAGCGTAGCTGGCGCATTCTTCAACCACCTTTCGCTTAGCTTATAGCTTTGGCTTACTATTTTACGTCATGAAATGCTAGTGAGATTTGAGAAGCGTAGAGGTAAAGCTGCTCGTTTTATTGAGAGAAAGGCTAGGAGGTTGAAGAGGGCGTTTTCCGATGCTTTTTGGGAATATACGTTTCCTGAAGGCTTTCCACCTCCAAGCTATACCACGCGCTCATATTCAAAGGCTTTGATAGCGGCGTGTGTTGCGCTTACGTGTTGGCTCGCCACTGAGCTCCTATATCATGGCTACATTGAGATTATCTTAGCCTTGACGCTGGTTTTAGGGGCGTTGGTTTTATCGCTTTTATGCGGTGTTACTAGACATGAGCTTAACGCGGCTGCCGCTATACTAAGCCAAGTGCCAAACGTCTCCTCATGGGCTATGCTCGGAAATACCGCTGTAGCGGCGACGTCTAATGGGATGGTGCTTATCGTTAAGTTGAGGTCTTTGTGGGGTAGGGCTAAGCTAGTCGTGTTACACCCACAATACGCTATATCAGTTGTCAAGGGCAAGCTACTCGCCAAAGCGTACGTCGTTAAGGATAGGACGGCTAAGCAAGTGTTTAGGAGAGGTGAGCCCTCTTGGTCTATAGTCAAGAGCTCTAAGCTCGAAGATGTCGATGTCTCTGAAATTGCCACGTGTTATGGTAAGCTTAGCTGGGCATCTCCCTATGAAAAGGGCAGGGTCGTTAAAGGCTTTGGGAGAGTTGTCGAAGTTTACTTATCTGATGAGCCTCATCCACGTGAGTGGGGGGAGGTCATTAAAGCAGCGTTTATGCTTTAAGCCTCTCTAGATGGCACGTCGTCATGATAGTTGCGAATAAGTGATCCAAGCTCCTTACAGGACCTGCCGAGTTACCCTAAAAGGTAATAGGCGAGGAGTTTAAGCCTAAAACCCACTACGTGGCTTAAGAGTACATAAACGGTAAGGCACTTGCCTTAAGGGGCTAAAGACGAAAAGGTTACTAATTAGCCCTTTGAGCTACGACCGCGATGGTTTAGAGCTAGCGAAAACTATGTGTCAGCTACTCTCGATGACGCCATTAGAACGAAGATTTTAGCGTTTCCTTATGCTAATTAAGATTAAACCTGCGCCAATTGATAGTAAGCCTATCGTTATTCCGATCGAGTATAAAAGCGATGATGTGGCTTTGAGGCTTTCCACCTCATCTACTCTCTTTTCGGCTTTTATAGCAGTATCGATTAAGTTCAGCGATTCCTCTGCGCACTCCTTAGCAAGTACGAAGTCCCCCTTCTTGTAATTCGTGAATGCCTCAATAAGCTTCTGAAAGGCTTTCTAGCTGTACTCCTTCCCTTCCCCCGTTGTAAACTGAGGCCTGAAAATACCTCCAAAGACGTACTTTAACCCGATTAGGATGGCTGCTTCTTGGATTTTCTCCATGGCGTCAGCTTGGGCATCGGAATAAACGCATAGGGTCTCATCGATTAGCTCACTAAACGTATACGAACCAGTGTAATCTGAGTACGCGACCTCCAAGATTGGGTGGAAAGGTGTGCTTTCAAAGGTCTTAAATTCTACTGTGAATACGGCTTCGCTACCTGCCCCTAAACTTTTTGGGACATCGTAAGCCTCGTAATAGCCCCACGGAAAGCGCAGCTTAACAGATTCTATGGTTAACTCCCTTTCAGTAGTGATATATACGAAGGCTATGCCGCTGGAATTCGAGCGGTAGGCATGTAGATAAGTTCCGTAATAATCGTCTCTTCCATCATAAACCGTCTTCCCAAATACCACCCTATGTTTAAGCTTTAGTTCTGGCTTAGGCTTCGTGATATTAATCGGTATGACAACTACCTCCTCTTTCACATCTTCTTTGATAGGCAATGACCGCTTTATCGCTTGCACTTCAACAGACGCCAGCGGTAAAACTACAATTAGGAGTATGAGTAGGTATGAGGCAGCTGCAAGCTTTCGCACAATCTTACCATCAGATAAAAAATTGTATAAAAGGTTTTTCGTTAATAGAAGTTAACAAGGGGTGTCCATTCTGGCTGTTGAGAAGATAAGCAAGCTTATATTTCCTAGACCTACTGCTCTAGTAACTACCTGCAATAAAGAAGGTAAGCCAAACGTCGCGTCGTTTTCCTTCGTTATGCCGATAAGCTTTGACCCAAAGTACGTTTGCTTTGCTGTGGCGCCTGAGAGATACACTTTCAATAACTTGCAAGAAGTGCGGGAGTTTGTGTTGAACATGGCTACTGAGGACATGTTAAAGGAGGTTTGGATTTGTGGCTCTGAGAGTGGTAGAGATGTTGATAAGTTTAAGTTGGCAAATCTTGAGACCGTGCCTAGCGTTAAGGTTAAGCCTCTGAGGATTAAGAAGTGCCCAGTTCAACTTGAGTGTGTTGTGGAGCTTATAGAGAGGTTTGGCGACCACTACTTAGTTGTAGGCAAGGTAGTAGCTGAACACGTTGAGACAACGCAGTTTAAGCCGATAATGCACTATTCTAGCAAGGAGTTCTACAAGGTAGGGGAGAAGGTAGTTTTTAGAGATTAGTAAATAAATATGTGTTTTCACATTTTTATTTGCTATGCCAAATATAACATTGTCAATACCAAAGGAAGTCTACGAGAAAATGAAGAAGTATAAGGAAGTTAAGTGGAGTGAGGTAGCTAGGAGAGCTATTGTAGAGTATCTTGAGAAACTCGAGAAAAGCAATGTGTACGATGTGGAAGACATAGCTATTCGCTTAGGGGAAGACGTTTTATCTGATGTTGAAAAGCTCAATATCGATGATGTTATTAAGAGCTTTGAAAAGATGAGGGAACTTGAGTGGAAGAGGTTCTTTACGACACTAGCTACTTAATTGAAGAGTATAGACATGGTGTCAGGGAGCTTGATGGATATACCACCGTTTTAAACATTGTTGAATTTCCAAAGGCTTTGGGAATTAGGAGGTTAAAGGTGATATACCCTTCGGTAGAGGATTTTGACGAGGCTATTAAGGTATCTAAAGACCTATTGAAAATAGGTAAGCCTCTGCCTGCTGTGGACATTTTGATAGCTGCAATAGCTCTTAAACGAGCGCTTACGTTAAAGACTAGGGATGAGCATTTTAAGCTTGTCAAAGAGGTTAGACCGTACCTTAAGTTGGAGCTTTTATAGATTTTGACATATTTATCTCCTTTATCTTAAGCACCTCAATGTCTAAGAGATGTAATGTTAAAAGCACTGGTTTAGGACTTGCTTCTCCTTTTCTTAGCTATCGGCTGCTCAATAATCTCAATTTCATGTAGTATAGGCTTCCTTTCCCCTGGCTTTAACATTGCCTGTTTTTGTTCGATGAGCTTTGCTAAGAACTTGCGGTTATAGCTTTTTGAAATTACCTTTGAGCAATCGTGGGTATTTCTTGTGAACTCGCCGTATTTGTAGCACCAGCCTACGTCAAAGTCTTCAAATCTAGCCCAGAATGGGCAGCATGCACATATCTCAGCTTCTTCTGCTTGTAGCAGCTTGTTAACGTAGCATGGGAAGCAGTATAGGTACTTGTAGCCTTTAGCATCTACAAAGCCTGTTTCAAGCCTCCTACCACAAGATTCACATACAACAATTGTGCGCATAAAACATCAATCCTCCTCAAGAAGATCTGATAAGGGGGCCATCTCTAACTCGTCTTCTTCCAATACCCCCCTTCGATCAGGGGTTTTTCTCACGTCCTCATCAGTCATGGTTTGCATGCAAACTTGTTTCTAAACTTGCATAAAAATATGCTAGCTATTAAACTTTTTTCTCAAAATCTTTTAACATTAGCCTCTTAATTATTCTCTTAATTGTTCTCTTAGAAAGTTTATCGCTAATTAGCTAAGAAAAGCTTAAAACAAGAGAGTAGCTAAACGTAGAGGAGAGCGTGAAGCCTGGTTAAAAACAAGTTTGCTTGCAAACTTGCACGCGAAACAGAGGGGTGGGGTTTATGGAGGTGGACATCGAAAACCCTCAGACTGTCTGGGAGGCTATTGAAGAGTATCTTAAGAAAAACGCAATCGCATCTGTTACGGAGCTAAATAGGGTTATTCCTGTTAATAGGAATTGGCTTGCTGGTTTCTTAGCTGCTGGCGAGTGTTTTGGTTTTCTTGAGCGTAAGGGGACTAAGACTCACAAGCTTTATGCGCTTAAGTCAAGGAGTTCTGAGAAGTAGTTTTTTACATAAATGGTATTCCTAGTCCTTTGCACAGGAATTTTATCGAGACTACGAGGAAGATTATTCCGAATAGAGCTTTTATAGACCACGCTGGAACTTTTGGTACAAGTCTAGCGCCTATTTGTGCTCCTATAGCCGTGCCCACGCCTAGGCATATGGCTGCCATTATGTCTACGATGCCTTGATAAAGTTTAAAGCCTGACGACACGACGGCTTGCCCTATAAAAGACTCTAGTGATGTGCCAACCGCTATCTTAACTGGAGAGTGCAAGACGTAGATGTACAGCGGCATTAACATGTAGCCTCCACCTAAGCCAACGATTCCTGTTATAACTCCAACTCCAAAGCCTAGGATCGCCTTAACCCAAGAACTTCCTGGGACAACCTTTGCTTCAGGTAGACTTGTCTTCGAGCCTTTGGCTAAGCCGGGGCCTTTTCTCAAAGCTCCTTCATATATCATGCGCACTGAAGTGTATATGAAAGCTAGCCCTAAGATCACGTCTAAGAGCCAAAGCTGCCCCATTATGTAGACGAGTATTATTGAGCCGAGAGCTGCTCCTAGGCTACCTGCTACGTTGATTATTGCTGAGGTTTTGTGATCAACGTTTTTAATCCTTATGTGGGCAATAGCCCCCGATGCAGCGGTTATGATAACTGCTGTTATTGTGGTGCCTATTGCTACTGGCTCAGAGTAGTTGTAAATGAAGATTAGCACTGGCAAAATTATTGAGCAGCCTCCAATCCCCAAAAGCCCTCCCACCAAGCCTGCTAAGAGGCCTGTTCCAAGAAGTATGGAAGCCCATAGCAACATTGTTAAATCCCCTAAATGCTGTCTAAGTAGGTATATTTAAAATTTATCGATGCTTAGCGATATGTCGAAATATTGATAATAGAGAAACTCTGAAAAACTTAACTTTAGCTTATTCGGTCCCCTTCAATGTCTCAAAGGCTTTGGCTACAGAGGCTAACTGATTTGCTATAAACTTGTCTAAAGCTTCGAGAAGCTTGAATATCTGCTCATCCTTTATCCTATAAAGCGTGCGCCTTCCATCAATCCTCCTATCTAAGATCCCAGCGTGATATAGTATGTCTAGGTGTTTTGAAACTGTCGATTGTGCTTTGCCTATGACAGGAGCTATTTCGCAGACGCATTTTTCACCGCTTTTCAAAAACTCTATGATTTCAAGCCTAACAGGGTCTGCTAATGCCTTTAGTATAGCTAAACGTAAACCTGATACCACATTTTTCTCGTTCATCGTCCTTAACTTACAATTGTATAGGAAGACTTAAGTATATTACGCCATTCAAGGGGTCTCTCCCGCTCACGCTCTAAGGTTCTACATAGGCTTTGAATGCCTTAAATTGCTCAGCTTCTTTGAGAAATGCCGCTATGAGAAACATACATTACTTTATGTATTGACAGTGGTTTTAAGTAGCGTGGTTGATTCTATTAGGTTGTAGTTAACAGTTTAGCTGGAGCTTGGTCGCATGAGGGCAAGCAGGAAGCTTGTCTTAATTGGCTTATTGCTAATCGTAGTTATGGTGCTCTCACCTCTATACTCAGCTTTTGCACCTAAGCGTCCTGGAGAACCTGGTAGTAAAGCTGAAGCAAGTGTCCCCGAGCTTGCAGAAGCTTTGTCGTCGGGAAAGCCTGTTGTAATATTCTTCGCATCCGTTAACTGTACTCCTTGCGAATTACTATATGTCTATACTTGGATTCCAGCTGTCCAAAAGTATGGTAATCAAACGCAGTTTGTGCTACTTCTATACAGCAATGAAACGCATCGTGCTTTTTCAGACTACAGAGTTTACGCTGTCCCAACACTAATCTTCATTAATAAGCAGGGAATTATAGTTGAGAGAGTTGAAGGCTATATTAGCTTCAAGAAGTTTGAAGATATCATGAACTCGAAGGTTTTGACGTGAGCTAAGCTCTATGCTCTCCTTCAAAAATCTTTTGAGCAATGTGTTTAGTTTTTCCTAGAAGCTCTCGGCCAGCTTCACTTAGCTTATAGTATCTTAGCCTCCTCCTGCCTTTTTCAATGGAGAAGCTAGTTAGTAAGCCTGACTTCTCGAGGCTGTATAATAACGGGTATACTGAGCCAGCGTGTAGGTTTAAGCCTGTTAAGCTTCTCAAGTTTTTTAAGATGGAATATCCTGTCATTTCCCGTTTTTCAAGCAACGACAATATTGCAAAGCGCACTAAACCTTTCATTAACAGGATACCCGCTCTTCCAGGTGTTATGCTCATCATTAAGTTAGCCACCCTGCGCTGGTAGGATGTTGTTTGCCTGGTGTTTATTTTAATTTCGCAGTGTTTTAGAAATAAAAATTTTAATTTCTCTGTGTTTTAGTTTCTATAACTTTGCTTCTGGCTAGGCGTTGGAGGGGGAGGGATTAATGGGCTATCCTATTG
>QMQV01000074.1 GCA_003649085.1 Thermoproteota archaeon | reverse complement strand
TAGGTGTATTCGCATGGCTGCGAAGTTTAGGCATCAGTATAAAGGGTTCATAAGCTCGTCTGGAGGAGTTATCGGGGAGTTTAGGGGGGAGAGCGGCTTTAAAGGCTTGTTTGCGCTGCCAGCTGAATACGGAGGAGTAGCTGGCTATGTGAAGCCTGAAGAGCTGTTCGCCTTATCTTGCTTAACTTGTTCCACCACGACCCTCATGTATTTCTTAAAGAAGTTTAAGGTAATTGACGATATCTCAGGCATCGAGGGGGGTGTCGTAGCCGCTATCGAGCCTGGAAATGGCGTATGCTTTACTGAAGTGAACATGAGCTTTAAGATCTTCGTTAAAAAGCAGGAAGCTGTTGAAAGCGTCAATAAGGCAGTTGAAAACGCTGAAAAATATTGTCCAGTGCTTAAAGCTATAAAGGATAAAGTGAAGGTGAGGGTTCAGGCGAGCGTTGAGGTTAAGCCTTCTTAAAGATATCTAAAAGCTCCTTAAACATCTGCTGGGCAGGCTCTCTGAACTGGTTAAAGCGCGGGTTGAAGGTTGAAGCTGGGAAGGAGGCAGAGGAATAGGATATTAAGTCGGTTACCCTAGCTTTAAACCTCAATGCTAGAGCTGCTGCTTCAACTTTATCCGCTACACTTGCTTGCCCAATAAACTGACATCCTAGGAGTAAGCCCGTGTTTACGTCAAAGATTACCTTAGCTGTAAACTCATTACCTCCAGGCAAGGAAGTGTAGTGATCTCTATATTTGACTACCTTAGAGACGGGTTTGAAACCGCTTAATAGCGCCTCCTCCGTTGTCAAACCAGCTTTTCCTACGTGTAGATCAAAGAGCTTTGAAATCAAGCAATCAGCATCTCCTGGATATGTTACGGCGTAACCAGCTATGTTGTATCCGGCGACCGCTCCTTGAGCCATCGCCGTAGCTGCTGTCTTGCAAGTTGTAGGCTTACCGCTAACTAAATGTCTGGTCTCAGCGACCTCGCCTACGGCATACACGCTCTTTAAGCTAGTTTCCATCCTATCATCAACTAGAACTCCTAATTGCCCAATAGCTAAGCCAAACCTCATTGCTAGCTCTAAAACTGGCCTAGTGCCGGTCGCAAAGACCACGAGGTCTGCCTTTACTTCAGATCCATCATCTAATACGACTTTCTCAACCTTCTTTGAACCAGCAACTTTGACCACGTTCTTGCCCTGATGGACTTCAACGCCGTGTCTCTCGAGCTCGGCTTTAAAGATTGCTGAAAAGTCTTCGTCAAAAGACCCTCTTAAAACCCTGCTTCTAACAACTAAGTGCGTTTTGACGCCTTTCTTAACGAAAGCTTCGCTGAGCTCTGTAGCTATGTAGCCTCCGCCGACTATGACAGCGCTATTAGCTGTCTTGAGAGCATCTGATATCGCGTTAGCGCTTTCAAAGCTCCTTAAGGTAAACACGTTTTCAAGAGAAGCGCCTTCTACCTTAGGTAAGTATGGCTGAGAGCCTGTAGCTATAACAGCTGCCTTCTCAAACTTTATAACTTCACCAGATGAGAGCTTAACCTCCCTACTAGCGTATGAGGCGCTGACTGCATGCGCATAGATCAGGTGAGCACCCTTAAACATCTCCTCGTCTTTAAGGAAAACTCCCTCGGCTGGGGCTTCTCCAGCTATGTAGAAGGGCAAGGGGCATTTAAAGCAAAAGCCTACTTCAGGTTTTACGACAACAACTTCCCAATCAGGTTTAAGTGCTTTAACCATTCTGAAGACGGCTAAGCCTCCATCCCCTCCGCCTATAATCAATACGTCTGCTTTCAAGTAGGTAACACCTCGATACTGGACTTTTACGCAAAGGTAAATAAAAGGCTCGTGAGGACTAAGCAGCTACTTAACCTTTATGAAGAAACCTAACGCTCTATGCGTAACATGTACATTGGGTAAATCTATCTTAGAAGCTAGCTCTAAAAGCTCTTCAACTTTAGGGTTCCTCTTAGACCTAAACTCCTCGCTGTAGGCATTTTCAGGCACAAACTCGACTAAAGTGTAGCTAGCCTCCCCTTTACCAGCTTTTTCGACATAGCCAAGCTTCTTCAAATCCTCAGCTATGCTCTTCAGCTCACTAACTGAATCATTGACGCCAGGTATTATGACTGTCCTCACGTCGACATACACGTCTTTGCAGCTAAGGAGCTGCTTCAAGCTTTTGACGACGTTTTTAACGACGACGTTGGCTTTGGGCAGGTCTATTCCAGCGATTTTAGAATAGCTTTCAGGTTTTAAAGCAGACTTAACGTCTATTGAAATCAGATCTACGTGTGGTAGTAGTCTTGCTAAGTTTTCAGGTAAAGTGCCGTTAGTATCGACGCCGAATTTAAGACCTCTAGCTTTAACGAGCTTACCAAGCTCAATTAAAGCATCAACCTGCAGCAAAGGCTCTCCACCAGTTACCTTGCAAGCAGATACTAGGAAGTTTCTTTGCAACGCGAGGATTATCGATTCTAGGCTTACCAAGTCTTCTTCCTTAGCTTCTCTAAGCTTCCAGTTTTGGCAGTAAGGACACCTTAAGTTGCATCCTGAGAAGAAAATTACACAAGCTGGCTCCTTCGGGTAGTCTACTAAGCTTAGTGAAAGCACGTCGGGGGCATACGCCTTTACTTGAGATAAGAGCGTTGACAAATAGCTTGCCTCGAAAGGCTACCTAATAGGCACTCTATATCTGTCGCGTAGCTCCTGCTTCTTAGCCGCGTTCCAAGAATCGACTTCTTGATAATAGCCAGTTATCCTAGAATAGTACTTCAACGACTTGCTGCGACATACTGGACAAGACTCTTGTAGCCCGCCAACTGTGTAGCCGCAGTTTAGACATAGCGTTAAGTCTTTTGTATGAGCCCAGTAGCCTATCCAAGTCTCCATAGCCAGCTTCCTGTTAAGCTTCATTAACGCCTCTGGATCTGGGTTTGCTTCAGCTAACCACACGTGGAATATGTTGCCTCCACTTAATATTGGGAAGAACCTTTGCTCTATCAAGATCCTCTGCTCTAAGGGGACTTTAGCTGAGACGTTGACGTGTGGTCCATTGGTGTAGTAGACGGGTAAGTCTTTTGTCTCATCAATCATCTTGAGAGCTGACTCTAAATCTCCTTTAACGACCTCTTTAGCGTATCTTGGGTAGTGTATTAAGTCAGCTACAGCAAGCCTTTGAGCAGCTGACTCCGCAGGCGTCCTCGCCAATGCGAATCTCCTACCTGTTTGAGCGCTGAATTCATTCACAATCTTGCCCATCTCGATTAAGACCTTTAAGGCAAACTTCTGCGCTTCTGGATGTTCGTGAAGCTCGTAGCCTACGTGGTGTTGAACCATTTCGTTTACGCCCACGAAGCCTATGGTTAAGGCTAAGCCGTCGATGTCAACTGCTGGTGGAGCTCCTCTAGGCCGCTGTGAAGCAAACGGTATTAAGCCGAGCTCCCATTGCCTCTTCATCAGCCTATACTTCAACAATAGGGCATCCCTAGCTATCTCCATAGCCTGCCTAATCTCCTCTAGAAGCCTATCGTCGTCCCCCCTAGCCTTGTAAGCTGCCCTAGGCAAGTTTACTGTGACTACCTGAAGACCCCCCATGCTGAAGTGGGCACCATCTCTAAACTCGATCTTATCGTAGAAACCCTCCGAACCAGGTCCTTCGCTAAAGCAGTAAGCACAGCACTGGTAGCATGAGACGCCATCCTCGCCTCCTCTATAAGCAGGTATGAGATTGTCGTAGTACGTTGAACCATATTTCGCTGAAAGCTCAGCTGCCTTCAACATCACGTCCTCAAACTCAGACCAGTATCGCTTTCTCTGAACCACTTCGGGCTTCGGGAAGTTGAACATCTTGCCCGTGAAGTCTCCCTTCAAGTACTCATCAAGCAAAGCTAAGGCAAATCGATGAACCTCGTCTTCTAAGTCTCCATATCTTAAATCTCTCCAAATCTTCCCATGGGATACCACTGGCGCATCTTGCCACACCTTAGGGACACCGCTTTCAATTTGAATACTGCTAAACACTGGCTGGCCTCCTCTAGCTACGTAGAGCTGAGTCATTTCGTAGAGGAACATTTGAGCTAGCTGATGGACTTCTTTATCGCTTAAGCCTCTGATATACGGCGCCATGAAGACTGTGAAGTTGTAGAACCCTTGTCCGCCTGAGAAGTTTGTCTGTGCCGCGCCAAGCACCTTAGCAGCATGCAATATGGCTACTTCCGCGTGCTTAGCTGGCCCAGCTACAGATGTGTGCGTACCCGTGCCGTCTGGCATTAGCCCATAGTAGAAGAAGTATCTCAGATCCCAGTCTTGGCAGAATGGCCTCGTAGCCCAATACTCCAAGTCGTGTATGTGTATGTCTCCCTTGATGTGGGCATCAGCTATGTAGCTTGGCATCATGAGAAGGTAGGCTTCCTTGCTAAGCCTGTCAGCTTTCTTCTTATGGAAGGTCTCCGGGTTTGGCTGTAGGTTAGCGTTTTCCCTCGCCTCAAAGCCGGACGCGTTGTCTATTTCAAAGACCTCCCACAATGGGACACCTACTCTCGTGTAGACGTTTCTATACACGTCAAAGCCGTGTTCGAGCAGCTTTACGTTAACAATCTCCCTTATCAATGGGCCACTCAAGAACTTTAACTTAAGCCTCTTAATCTCAGCTTCAACTTCGTCAGCTATCTTCTTAGCGTCCTCTTCCGATATTGGAGGAACGTTATGGATCAGGGTAGCTAATTTCGTCTCCTTTAACAGGCTTTTAACTATGTAGTTTTTGTCGAAGCGGACAATTACGCCATCGCTTCTCCTTACCGGTGGAAGCTCTTCAACTTTGAGCTCTTCAGTCAGCTACTTTCTCCCCCTATATGCTTGGTAACGTGCTAATAAGTCAGCTAGCCCACATATAAAAATTTTTGATAAGAATATGTAAAAGTTTTGATAGGTGGCTTATGCGGGCTTGCCTTGAGCTGCTTCACTCAGCAAAACTAAAAGCTACCTAGCTTTGATCAGGTGTTTTGACTTAGCGGTGTAAACCTAAACTGGCGCTCCAGCTGCCCTCAAAACCTCTCTTAGCTTGTCTTCTTTGACTGCGTCCTCTTCATATAACACGATGTCGCCAAAGCGCACGACGGGGGTCGTCAAGGCGTTTAACATTAAGAGCTCAGCCATGGCATCAGAATCTTGTGTCACATCTCTTTCAACTACGTAGTCTTCGTAGCTAAGCCCTTTCTCGCTCAATATCTTAGCTAAGAGCTTCTTCGTTATTGGGCATTTAACACACGTCGGCGTTTTAAACAGCTCTACCTTCTTCAATTAAAGCCCCTCAAGCCAGTAGTAGAAGAGTTCCTCGCCTCTAAGCTTTCGATAAGCTTTTCTACCTATGAAAAACGCTATAACAGCTACTCCAGCTACAGTGGCTATTAAGGTTGGGCTTATGCTTGGAAAGAAGGGTTTAGGCTTAGGCGGTATGGCGGTTAAGTTCATGTTCAGCATAGCTGGGTTGTAGTAGTCTCCTTCATAGCTTACAACTACTTGATAGCTGCCTAAAGAGGGCACTTTTAGGTCTTTAAAGCAAGCTACGCCACTAGCCTTAGATTGAGCTGCTCCAACTAAGCTGTTGTTTATAAAAAGCTTGAGAGGTATTTCCTTTACGGGGTTATTTGCCATGTCCTTGACTAGGAATATTAAGCTAAAGGTTTTGTTTACTTCAACAGATGGAGACGACACGTTTAAAGGTATTATGGACAGGTTTTGGCGTTCAACATATAGCTCAGCTATAAAGCTTTGAGTAAACTCTTGTCCTAAAAAGTTTTGGTAAGAGACTTTAACTACGTAAGCGTTTACGCCAGCTGGGGCGCCTTCTTTAGCTATTGCTTGGTAGATAAATGTGTGTGAATGCTTTGGCTCTAAGATGTCTATCGTTTGAGAGGATATCGGCTGAAATGAGAAGCTTCCATCTTTAGGCGGCTGTACTGATACGTTGTACATCTCGTCGTTGCCCAAGTTCATCACGGTGAAGCTTATGTTAACTGGTTTTTCTAAGCCTCTGACCAACTCTACGTATTCAGCTTTTAGATCAGCTACTATATGTGATACGAAGGCTGTGAAAGACCTTATGTCGTAAATCTCCTCATCGACTATTAGCTTGAACACTATTCTATGATAACCTGGCTCTGAGAAAATGGTCTTGTTGTAGACAGTTAGCGATGCCTCAGCTACGCCAGCTATTGAAGCTAAGGTGTATGTTTGGTTGTCGTATTCCATTTCAAGCTTTATCTCAGCTTGCTTTGGCGGAGGTATGTGATATTTGAAGCCTATCCTAAAGGTTACCTCGCCTCCTTGATGCACCTTCAACACATCGCCGCTTTTAACTTCAAACGTTTTACCAGCATACGATGCCTCCACTTGCTCAAAGAAAGCTTGCTCAACTGTTGCGCATGTGGTTATAGCCGTTATCAGAGAAGCTGTTAAAAGGGCTAGGCACAGCAACGTTGAAAGAGCAGGCCACGAGCGTCGCAAAGCTCGTCCTCCAAAAACCTCTGTTTAACAAGTTTTGCTTAGTCAAAGCTTATATAATCGCTTCTCTACTCTCTGCGGTTAAGTGGAGGCTATGGTGTTTAGGAGGTTTTCAGTTCACTCGGCTCAGCCCACCAAGAGGCTTTAAGGACCTAACACCTAGCCTCTGCGCTAAGTACAGGTATCTTGAGGAGTCGTTTTACAGGACGTTCACCTTGTGGGGTTATCGAGAAGTTAGGCCACCTCTACTTGAGCACCTAGACCTAGTCGCTTTAGGCGTTGGAGAAGAGATGGTTGACGAGATCTTTAAGCTACAGGATTCTGATGGTAAGTTGTTGGCTCTGAGGGCTGAAGCGACAACGCCTGTCGCTAGGCTTTATGCAGATAACTTGAGGGAGATGGGGTGTCCAGCTAGGATCTTTTACATAGTCTCCTGCTTGAGGTTTAGCCCTTCAAGAGACATCGGCGTTCGAGAGTTTAGACAAGCTGGAGCTGAGCTTATTGGTGATCCATCTCCTGCAGCTGACGCCGAGGTTGTGGCGTTGACCATAGCCTCTCT
>QMQV01000073.1 GCA_003649085.1 Thermoproteota archaeon | reverse complement strand
TGTGAAGAGAGGGCATCGATAGCTCCTAAGCCCACTGCTCTTTTTATGAAAACCTCCTCTCTCAGCGGGTCGTGTACGAACTTAACGTTGTTTATTGTTGAGAAGCAAGCCGCTAGTACGTAGCATCCTAAGTTAGAAGTTGTCGAAATTATAGGGTAATCTACTTTTGATGACGACGCTATTCCAGCTTTACAGCTACATCTACAAGTTGCGCCAAACTTTACATGACGTTTAACCGCTTTATTAATCAAGCCGAAGCCAACTTCGTTTCCTAGGTCCCCTATTGAGGCGGTAAGCCCGTAATTATCTAAGATTTTCTCGACGTGAAAGCAGTAGTTAGATATATTTTCTCCATATGCGTTATGATAGATGCCTAAAGCATTTGCTCCCGGTTTTTCCACGAAGATTGCCACATCTCTTTCTTCAAGAGAAAGAGAAGAGGTTGAGGTCAATCCTTTAAGTAGGCTTTTATCGTTTAAAGATGTGTAGGGTAGAAGTTCTTTTAATACGTTCAGTGAATATGGTTCTGTTAAAATCCTAACATCGCGTACAACTTGTTCAAGTACTTCAGCTAGTACTATTGACCCCGATAACCCGTCTATGTCTGGGTAAGCGCGTCCTTCTCGTATTACGGGGAAGCCTGTTATTATGTCTACCTGGCTTTCCTCGTGTATGCGATATATAAGCTCAAGAAGTGGATGGGAGATGCGTCTGCGCAAAATGCTATTTAGCTTTAATATCCATGGCTTTAAGTGAAAGTGGGAGATTAACATCTCGTCAAGCATCATTAACTTAAGGTTCTTTAAAGGCGAAGACGACATAGGGTTTATATACTTGATTGGGTTTTTAAACCTCTTTAAGCTTAAGGTGTTTGAGATGTCTGAGACTTCGCTACCCGTATGTATATCGTGTAAGAGGCCGATTCTTCCAGGGGAGAAGGGTGTAGAGCTTAGATGTCCGAATTGTGGGGAGGTTACTTTTTGGCGTTGTTATAAGTGTAGGCAGCTTGTTAACCCATATGTATGTCCTAAGTGCGGTTTTCAAGGCCCTTAGGAGGTCTTGGTATGCCAGCTAAAGTTGTGGCTACTGTTAAAGTGCTTCCAGAAGGTGACGAAGTTAATTTAAATGAGCTTAAGGAGGAGCTTAAGAGAGCCCTTCCATCTGGGCTGGAGATCTATAGAATTGATGATGAGCCAATAGCTTTTGGCTTAGTTGCCTTAAAGGTACATGTGGTAATGCCAGCTGATTTTGAAGGGGGTACTTCGAGTTTAGAAGATGCTTTTTCTAAAGTGAAAGGTGTAGGTCAAGTAGAAGTTGAGCTTGTTAGACAAGTGTCCTTGTAACTTATTGATTGCATTAATGCAAAAGCTTTAGTAGTGGCTACGTAGTAAAGGTAGCGTAGGTAATGTGGTATTTTTGAAGATTAGGGGTAGTATTTGGAGGTAAGCCATCAGCAATGGTTAGCCAGAGCAATAGTGGACGTCGCCCAGAAATAGTCTTGAGAGTAGCGGAGGCAAGGCAACGCGATGTTGGTAGGGGTAAGGTTAGAATCGACGTTAACGCCATGAGAGCTATTGGCGTTAACATAGGGGATGTCGTGGAAATTGAGGGAAGAAGGAAGACGGCAGCTATTGTCTGGCCTGCTTATACAGAAGATCAGGGAATGGACATAATAAGGATGGATGGGCTAATTAGGAAGAATGCTGGAGTTAGCATGGGAGATAAGGTAATTGTTAGGAAGGCTGAAGCCAAGCCGGCTTTGGTTTCAAAGCTGGCTCCGCTCTCCTTTACGATAACTGTTGATCAAAGCTTCATAAGCTTCGTTAAGAGACGCTTAATCGATATGCCAGTTGTAGAAGGAGATAACGTGTTAATACCAGTACTTGGGCAGGCAATACCCTTCTTAGTCGTATCTACGAAGCCTTCAGGCATAGTAATAATCAATGAGAACACTAACTTGGTCATTCTTGAGAAGCCAGCTGAGCAAGCTAAAGTACCCAGGGTAACATATGAAGATGTCGGCGGACTTCAAGAAGCTATTGAGAAGATCAGGGAAATGGTCGAGCTTCCGCTTAAACACCCAGAGCTGTTTAAGAGGCTTGGCATTGAGCCACCTAAGGGAGTATTGCTATATGGTCCACCTGGCTGTGGCAAGACATTACTAGCGAAAGCTGTTGCTAACGAGACGGATGCCTACTTCATAGCAATTAACGGCCCAGAGATTATGAGCAAATTCTATGGAGAATCCGAGCAAAAGCTAAGAGAGGTATTTGAAGAAGCTAAACAACACGCTCCAGCCATTGTATTCATTGACGAAATTGACGCTATAGCTCCTAAGAGGGAAGAGGTTACAGGTGAAGTTGAGAAGCGTGTTGTAGCTCAGCTCTTAGCTTTAATGGACGGTTTAGAAGCTAGGGGAGATGTCATAGTCATAGGTGCAACTAATAGGCCTAATGCTATCGACCCAGCTTTACGTAGGCCAGGTCGGTTTGACAGAGAAATCGAGATCGGCGTACCTGACGTTAAAGGACGCTATGAGATCCTTCAGATACATACGAGAAACATGCCGTTAGCGGCTGATGTAGACTTAAAGAAGCTTGCAGAGATAACACATGGGTTTGTTGGAGCTGACTTGGCAGCTTTATGTAGAGAAGCGGCTATGAAAGCGCTTAGACGATATCTGCCTAAGATAGACTTACAACAAGAGAGAATACCTCAGGAAGTTTTAGAACAAATGGAGGTTTCATTTCAAGACTTCATCAACGCGTTTAAGGAAATAACACCTACTGCGCTAAGGGAAGTTTACGTTGAAGTACCTAACGTTAGGTGGGATGATATAGGTGGCTTAGAAGAAGTTAAGCAAGAGCTTAGAGAAGCTGTTGAATGGCCAATTAAATACCCAGATGCATTCAAGAGAGTAGGCATTAAGCCACCTAAGGGAGTATTGCTATATGGTCCACCTGGCTGTGGCAAGACATTACTAGCGAAAGCTGTTGCTACAGAAAGTGAGGCCAACTTCATTAGCGTTAAAGGCCCTGAAATCTTGAGCAAATGGGTTGGAGAGTCTGAGAAGGCAATAAGAGAAGTGTTTAGAAAAGCTAGGATGTCCGCTCCATCGATAATATTCTTCGACGAGATCGATGCCATAGCTCCTATGAGAGGCTTAGGTATTGGAGACTCCATGGTAACGGAGAGAGTCATTAGCCAGTTATTAACAGAGATGGATGGATTAGAATCCCTTGAAAACGTAGTAGTGATAGGCGCCACCAATAGACCTGACATCCTAGACCCCGCTTTACTACGCCCAGGGAGATTTGATAGAATTGTCTACGTGCCTGAGCCGGGAGTTAATGAAAGACTACAAATCTTAAAAATTCATACGAGAAACATGCCACTAGCTGAAGATGTGGATTTAGAGTACTTAGCAAGGATAACTGAAGGATATGCGGGCTCAGATTTGGAAGCTGTATGTAGAGAAGCTGGTATGATGGCGCTTAGAGAAAACATAAATGCCGACAAAGTCTGCATGAGGCACTTTACCGAGGCTCTGAAGAAGATTAAGCCTACAATCACTGAAGACATGAAGAAGTACTATAGGCAATGGACTGATAGATATAAGCAAGCGTTGAAAGCTGCAAGAGCACAGCCGTTGATAAGCTTTGTATAATCATAGCCTAGCGCTTAAGCCATGTGAGGAGAAGCAACTTTGAGAAGCGGTGCTATTTGGAGACCTGAGCCTATCGAATTAATAATAGTTGACATACTAAGACGAAAAGCAGGGTCAGCTAGAGACAGGGAACTTTATGAAGCTGTTAAGAAGGTTGTCAGAGATCTCTCATATAGGGATTTTAACAGAGCTTTAATGAAGCTTGAGCTTAATGGTATCGTTAATACCTCAACGATTAAGAAGACTATTAAGAACGTGGTGTTGGTCGAAAAAGCTAAGGAATAGAACTCGGTTATAGTTTCACAGTGGAGAACAATGGGCGTAGATTTGAGAGAGTTGATACCAGAAGCAAAGCCAATAGACTTATCTAGTTTAAGAGGAAAGGCCATAGCGATTGATGCCTACAACGCACTATATCAGTTCTTGTCTATAATAAGGCAGCCTGACGGCACACCTTTAATGGACTCTAGAGGGAGAATTACAAGCCATTTAAGCGGGCTATTTTACCGCACCATAAACTTGCTTGAAGAAGGCCTTAAGCCAATATACGTCTTTGATGGAAAGCCACCAGAGCAAAAAGAAGCTGAAATTGTGAGTAGGTTAAAGCGAAAAGAAGAGTATGAAGAAAAGTATGAAGAGGCTTTAGCTAAAGGGGATCTTAAAGCTGCCAAAATGTATGCTCAGGCGACATCAAGGCTTACAGAGGAAATGGTCAATCAAGCTAAGAAATTACTAGATGCTATGGGAGTACCGTGGGTCCAAGCCCCATCAGAAGGAGAAGCGCAAGCTGCGTTTATAGCTTTAAGAGGAGAAGCTTGGGCTGCTGTAAGCCAAGATTACGATTCCCTACTTTTCGGAGCACCTAGACTCATAAGGAATTTGACAATTTCTGGTAAGAGAAAGCTACCTAGAAAGGACGTTTACGTGGAGATAGAGCCTGAGCTCATAGAGCTTGATAAACTATTATCAGAGCTACAGATAACGAGAGAGCAGTTAATCGACATAGCAATAATGCTTGGAACAGACTACAATCCTGATGGCGTTAAAGGAATTGGCCCTAAGAAAGCGCTTAAAATCATTAAGATGTATGGTTCTTTGAAAAGGGCATTAGATATGGGAGTTAAAGAGCTTGAAGAGCTTAGACATCTGCCCATTCCTATTGATGAGATTAAGAGAATCTTTCTCGAACCTAACGTCTCGAAGGACTATAAGATCGTGTGGAGACCACTAGATCCAAATAAGGTTATTGATGTGTTGTGTAGAGAACACGACTTTTCGGAGGAGAGGGTTAAAAACGCTATCGAGAGAGTTGTAAAAGCAACTAGAGAGATCAGCGCTCAGAGAAGTTTAGATGCTTGGTTTAAGTAAAATGCTCACTCCACCCATATTTGCCTATTAGCGGGACAAAAACGCAGCCTCCAGCTGAAAAACGTCTTATGGAACCATCTTCCTTTTTTTCAGCTATTACAAGCTCTTGTATTGAATAGGGCTCTCCAATTGGTATGACTATACGCCCACCTATGCGAAGCTGCTCAATTAATGGAGGAGGTATGTTAGGAGCCGCTGCTGTAACTAGTATTCTATCATATGGAGCAGCTTCTGGGTAACCTAGGGTTCCATCACCATGTATAACCGTCACCCTATCCGCATAACCAGCTTTCTCCAAGTTTCTTCGTGCAAACAAAACTAGCTCATATACGCGTTCTACAGCATAAACATACCCTTTAACTGGTGAGTCTTTAGGTGCGACAATTTCGGCACACACAGCTGCGTGATATCCTGATCCTGCGCCCACTTCAAGTACTTTATGTCCGGGTTTTAGGTCTAAGTGCTCACACATCATGGCTACCATGTGAGGAGCAGATATCGTCTGGCCGCTAAGTGTTGGTAATGGCGTGTCCGCGTAGGCGTATCTTCTGTGTTGCTCTGGAACAAAGAGCTCTCTAGGTACTGAAAGCATGGCTTTAATGACCGATGGAGATCTCAGCACTCCTTCATCGACTAACCTGCTTATTAAGCGTTTTCGCTGTTCTTCAAATGGTTCCTCAAACATCTTAGCTAGCTCCGCTAGCTACTCATTAAATAGGGAGGTTTCTAAAGTAAATTGCTTTGGTGTCTAAGGTGATCATTGAAGAAGTCTTTGGAAAAGGGCATCAGAACATCAGGGCTACGCATAAATCAACTTTTGAAATAACTAGGGAAGATTACGTTACCTTGAAAGGAGACTGTATTATATTAACGTCAGCTAACAAGGCGGTATCAGATTTAAGCGATGATTTTAAACGTCTTGCTAAAAGCCCTAGAACCGTGATAGAGATCGAAGTTCACGTCAATGGATTAAAAGAAGTTGTTATCGCAAGAGGGGATCAAAAGCTGAGCTTTGAAGATAAGAAATCCATGGTTGTTAGAAAGAGCGGCTATGTTTGTGGTAGGACATTGGCAGTTTATGCTAATAAAGCTGCGGCGGATTTTAGCCGTGAAGTTGTAGAAAAGCTTCGCCAAGGATTGCCTGCGCGTGTCGTCATCAAAGCCTATAGGTTATGCGATTAAGACATCTAACACCACTTGCCAAGTTCTAGGAGCTACGGGTCTTACAATACGCTTTGAAAGTATTTGCTTAATTGTTCGACCAGATTTTAAAACTTCTCGTGTTAAAGCTTCCTCAATGTTTGCAAAACCTCGTTCTTCAGATGTGAATGAGTAAAAGTGCATTATCCCGCCAGCTTTCTTAAGCGTCTTACAAGCTGCGTCGACAAAGCTTATAGCTTCGCCGGGCAAGTTCATGATAACTCTATCGGCTACGCCTCTTAACTTATTTTCAATCACTTGCTTAGCATCACCTAAGATTGGTACCACTTTGCCTTGAACGTTATTTAGCTTAATGTTTTCTTCAAGATACCTTACTGCATCAGGGTTTATGTCAATGGCATATATCTTTACATTTGCTTTATTCTTAGCTATCATTATTGAAAAGGGGCCTATGCCTGCAAACATGTCCACTACGGTTTCTCCTTCAGCAACTTGCGATGCTATTCGCCAATGTTCCCAGCTTAACCTTGGCGAAAAATATACTTTCATTACGTCAAGTTTAAACACGCATCCATATTCCCTATGCACTGTTTCAGTTTTAAGCTCGCCAGCTATGTGCTCAAGGGGTCTTATTCTATAAGTGCCGTCTACTTTTCCATGCTTCATGTAGACAGCCTTAACGTTATCGTAAATGGTCAGTAGCGCTTTACCTATGATTTCCTTAACATGTAAAAGTTCATCGGGCAGCTCAATGACAGCTATATCTCCTATAATGTCAAATGACTTGGGCACAAATGACAGCTCTGCAGGAGATAGAACATCGCTTAAAGCCTCGATCAAATCTCTTGGCTTCTTAGATACTCGTTCAAACTCCATGTATGTAAGTGTAAAGGGGCCTAGCTTCTTGAGCTCAGATAATAGTTCCTCTCGGGGTAATGAAGTCAGCGGTAAGGCGAGTTTGTCATCAAG
>QMQV01000072.1 GCA_003649085.1 Thermoproteota archaeon | reverse complement strand
ACTGCCGGGCGGCACTGCAATATACGTTACGTCCTCAGATGCGTGAATATCATCTCGATTGCTCGGCTCTTGCTGCCTAATCATGAAGCTCGTCCTTGTGATGTCCTTTAACCTTATCCTCAACTCTCGTATTTCATTAAAAGTTTGGTCTGGTTCCGCTATTACGATAGGTGGTGCTTGGAACTCGTTGTCAAAACTAAAGCTAAACCACTGGCCAGCGTATGTCTGTCTTGGTAGCGTTATGCGTTTAACCTCCATGAAATATGGGAACGTGGACTCCTTGTCGCTGTTAGACTTGGCTGATGGGTTGCCGTAATACACGTAGATTAACGTTTTATCGGGATATGCAGGTATGCTTGGGATCATTACCCAAAAGACTGCGTAGTCACCGTCTACTTTCTCCTCAATCCAGTAAGGTAGTTCTGTCACACCATCACTTAGTGTAAACCTCACATCGCTAAAGTCTGACTTGCACTTTCCATTTAAATAAACGCTTGCCCCTACGTCCGATCCTGCGCCAAAGTGCACTATGAACTTAATCTGATAATTCGTAACGGAACCAGCAGTACTACCGACGATTTCATGTGGCTTACGATAACTCCATCCTAAAAGCCAGCGATACTCAGATATCTCAAGCACCTCATAAATCATTGAAAAAATGCTCCCCGAGGTTGTAGTGAGCTTAATTCTATAACACTTACCTCGCTCGACATTATAATATGGTACTGCTATTTCCTTAAGCTCACCTGCCCTTAAAGTAGTGGGGCTTAGCACAATCTCTTCAAGAGATCCATTCCCAAGGAGCTCGATATAAGCCCTATCTACAGTTACCGGGCTTACACCTACATTTCTCACATAAAGAATGAAGCCGCCTTGCACAGCTTTAACAGACTCTATAACAACTATTTTCGAGGGAGCATACGCTGACTTTATTCCAGTTTCAGAGAGAAAGTTCATGAGCCATGGGTATATTGCTATACCGCTGAAGACTGCTACAACCAACAATAGGACAACGGATATTATGGTGAAGGTACCGTAAGAACGTTTACCCAAAATTACACCTCATGCACCGCTTTAAGTTAATAAAACGTTACATGTCCCCATCAAAGCCTTTGATTTGAGTTAGAAAGTTTGT
The DNA here is from genome assembly GCA_003649085.1 of Thermoproteota archaeon. The sequence continues at coordinate 6,117 of QMQV01000072.1, read as the reverse complement.
TTTATAAGTTTGTCGGCTAATTCTTAGCAACAGTTGCCTAAATAGTTAAACTATATTGGGTTCAAATTACTTTTAAGACAAGTTCGGAGGAGAAACTTTGCCCAAAATGTTACGAGATGAGTTTCCAAGCATCATCGACATAGCGTATCGAGAATATATCAAGTATAAACACGTTTCAGATATCATGACACGAAACGTAATAACCATTGGGAGTGACATAACGGTTTATTACGCAGCTAAGATAATGGGGGAACTTCATATAGGTAGTTTAGTCGTTGAGGAGGGAAATAGAGCTGCGGGGATATTCACTGAAAGAGATTACATATCTAGAGTATTACTTCAGAACTTGGACCCTAAACTCACGACTGTTAAAGAGGTTATGAGAACGAGCTTGACCACTATTAAGCCGACAGCTACGATTAAAGAAGCTGCAAGAGAGATGATTAGGGAAAATAGTAAGTGGCTGTTAATACTTGAACATGGAAAGCCCATTGGGATAGTTACTGCCTCAGATCTCGTACGAGCTTTACCTGAAGCTGCTGAAGCTGAGATTGTGGTAGATGATTTCATGACGAAAAACGTGGTGTCAGTCCCACACGATACGTTGACTAAGGAAGCTGTCGAGATAATGGGCAGAAAGAATATCGGAAGCGTATTAGTTACGCGAGGAGAAAGATTTTGGGGCATATTTACTGAGAGAGACTTGCTTTCAAAGGTGGCTTCAAGAGACTTGCCAATCGATGTACCAGTTGAAAACTACGCTTCAACGCCCTTGATAACAATACCATCTGGCATGAGCATACATAGAGCAGCGTTAACGATGGCTGTAAAACACATCAGGAGGCTACCTGTGGAAAGGAATGGAGAGATCATTGGCATAATAACAGCTCGCGACCTAATTGAAGCGTATGCTAGATAGGGTGATGCCCAGTCATGGAGAGCTTAGACGTTCTCGAGCTTATAGCGCTGTTAAATAACATGATAATGGCTGAGAAACAGAATATTGAAGAGCTTACTAAGCTTTATGAAGAGAGCGACAACAATGTTGTCAAGTTCATAACAGGGTCTTTAATCCACGATTCTGAAAAACACATCTTACTACAACAAGTCTTAATTGACATATTGAGAGGCGAGATCAGAGAAGTTGACGAAGAAGATAAGAAGCGCGTTTCGGAAGCATTGGAGAAGCACATTAAAGTTGAGGATCAAGCTATGAAAGCGTTGGAAAGTATTAGGGCTAAGATGCGTATGAAAGGTGAAGTTAAGCTACTTAAAAGCCTTGAACAAATGCTTAACTTGCAAGTTGAGGAGGAAAGGAGACATCATAGGTGGTTTAAGGAGGTTATAGGCATATTACTTGAAAGAAAGGAGAGTAGCGTATGGAGGGAGGTTTTGCACAAGCTTAGGATGTGAGAATGTTACTTCACATACTCTGATATAGGCTCAAGCCCCTTTTTGGAGGACTCTTCAATAGCTGAGCTCTCAGCTTTATACCTGCTTCCTCCACCGTGACTACAGGATTTATGTCATCCACCATCGCTATGCCCGCTTTTTCCCTAAGAACTAGAAGACTAGCCGACATCTCGTCTCCATAAGCTAACTTTACCAAGGGCTGCGGTATAGCCAGCTTCCATAACCTTATTCATGACCTTTAAAGCCTTGTTCATTGATAAACGTCGCGTTAACCGCTACGAGACCATTGCCTTTTCTTAAGCTATAAGTCATTGCACACATTAGGTCTTCAAAAATTTTCTATAATACAAATTCAATTCTCGACTCGACGAGAGCAGATCTTACTTCTCCGATGCTTTTTTGATAACCTTGTCTTCTAAAGGACCTACCTTAAAGCCACGTTTATTAACGCGCCCATAGGTCCTTGATGGTGACTTTCCTCCAAGATCTTAAGAATTTCAATCGCAAGCTTTTGTGTTTTAGCGCTTCGACATGGCTTTGCCTGTAAAGTTTTGTCAGCAGTAAGTAACCTTTAGCCCCCCACAAAGCTATTAAAGCTGCTTGATACTGTAGTTTCTAGGCGATGAGTAGCCATTGCAGCGCTGATTGATGATGACTGACTTCAATTATGAGCCTTTAAAGGCTATATGGTCCCTTCCCACCAGTTAACTGTTGAAACCTTTTTCTAAGCCTTGTCTTGGTTTTTACAAGCTTATCTGTTTCCTCTTCAAACTCTTTTAGCTTAAAGACATCTAGCTTGGTTAAATCGGCTTTTGATAGCTCGTTTTCTATTTTCTTAGCTTGTAATTTAAGCTCTTTGCGAATACCTTTGAGCTGTCTATAGATGCGCTTGTCCTCCCTAACCGGCATTTCTCACACCTCAAGTTTTCTCGTGTTCTAAGCTCTAGAGTTAACTTCTATAGCGTTTAAGGCTTATTATGCTATATGGCTAAGCACTTGGGGTTTCAACATGACGCCGCTTAAGCACATCCTATTAGTCTTAGTCTTAGCTTCTATAATGTTGACATGTAGCTGTTTTGCCGATAAAGGTGTCATTCCATTCGGCCCATACTCTATTGAAGAAACTGGTCAAGTGGCTATAGTGGCCTGGAATGGCGGTGTTGAAGTGTTAATTTTAAGTAACGACTTACATGTGAGCGGCGAAGGTAATGGCAGTGTGTCAGCGTTAGAGATCCTACCTTTGCCTTCTATGCCCGAAGTTGAGAAAGGTGATTGGAGGTCTTTTAGTAGATTAGCAAGCTACGTGTTATCAAAGTCTACTTACAAAGAGTACGCTGCTGTTGCGAACATTGTTTTACATAAGCGTATTGGACCACACGACGTGTATGTATTAAAGGTGGATAACGCATCAAGCTTTATCAAGTGGCTTAACCAATACGCTGCTAAAAATAATTTTGCACTATCACTTGATTTAAGCGACTTAGAGTATATTGTGCAGGAATACGTTGATAAGGGGTATAACTTCTTTGTGGTAGATCGTGTTGAAGTGCCGTTCTATGAAGTTAGGACCGTGTCTCCTTTAGTCTATGTGTTTAATAGCTCCTTGATTTACTATCCGATGAAGATTTCTTCAATAGGGTATTCTGGGTGGATGAGCGTTAACCTATTCGTGGTGACCAAGAGCCGTATTGAATTAAGTGAAGTTAAAGGCTTTAAAGTGTACCAGCAAGTTAAGCTGTCTCATGAACAGCTAAAAGCTGTCGATCATAGGATTGCTGATCTTATAGGTGGCGATGGCTGGGTTACTCTTCTGAAGTTTTCGGGTAGCATTGCTTACGCAGATGACTTAGAAGTTCAACCTAAGGCTGTCTCTGAGGCACTGAAGTTTACCTATTTAGCGCTTCCACTTTTCGCTGGTTTAGTTATCTCAACTTACTTATCTGTTAAAGATGTTAAGCTTGGCAGATTTCGCGGAACACGCGATAGGAAAGTTTTCGTCGCGACATTATTGCTCATTTTAATAGGCGCGGCTACCGCGTTAGCAACATTACAAGCTATTAAGCTCATCTTAGAAGGTGTTTTGCTCATGTCCCTTGAGGTGCTTTTATCGCTTTTAACGGGAGTTGACTTGTGTGTAGCGGTTTTAGCGTTGTTTTCAGCGGCTTTATTGCTCATTTACAATAGCAAGAAAGGCGGCATCTTGGGAGTGGCTAGTTGTTTAATTGGCTCACTTAGCTTCCTAAGCTTAGCTATCTATGCGTTTACGCCTTACAAACTGCTCCCTATCGAAAGCTTGCTCTCGGTTACCTGGAGCCTCGCGTTGATAGGCTTAATGATGTTTATTCCAGAGATCGTATGCTTAATTTTGCTTGGCTTAGGATGGGATAGCCTTAGATGAACCTGGATTCTTTCTGGCTTTGATGCAGACAAAGCCTTGCCCGCTAAAGCCGTTTACAGGCTCCTCTACAACCATTTGTGAATATGGTGGGTTACTTAACGTGGACTTTATCTCCTCAACGATGAAGTTGTTAGAAATCAGCATTGACCTCATCTCATCTAATGTGTAGAACTTAGCGTATTTGTAGAATCTATGCCCTTCAGCTTTCTTCTTCTCGTATAGCTTTCCCCATTCGGAATCTTTTGGCACATCACACAACACGAAAACTCCGCCATCAACTAAGACTCTACCTACCTCCATTAGCGTTTTAACAGGGTTTTCCAAGAAGCTTAAAACCGTCACCATTATGGCGTAGTCAAAGGTGCTATCCTTAAACGGCAGATGCTCGCCGACAGCTCTAATAACTTCAATCCCCCTTCTTTTAGCTATTTTTAACATGTTTAAAGCGGGGTCTATTCCCACGTATGCTCTAGAAGCCTCAACGAAAATGCCGCTTCCAACACCAACGTCGATTCCAAAACCCTTGAGGTTAAATGCCCTAATAACTTTGATCTCGCTTTCCAAAACCTCCCGTTTCTCAGAATACCAGGAATCATATTGTTCAGCATATTCATCAAAAGGCTGCCAACTCATTTCAGAACTTCGCCCCACCTTTAGATGGGCAGCTTCACAAGTCTTCTTATAAAACTGTTGAAGAAGCTTCATAAGGCTTAATACCTAGATGTTAATAAGGTCATTGAGACTTCAAAATAAAAGGCAAAAGGGGTATTGACTTTGTTTGTCGACTTAGTTGTCATCGGAGCCGGACCAGCTGGCTTGACGGCAGGGATCTACGCTGCTAGAGCTGGTCTCAAGGTTATTATCTTAGAGGCGCTGAAGGCGGGAGGGTTAATCGCTGAAAACGCGTTGATTGAAAACTACCCTGGTTTTCCAAGCGGGATATCTGGTTTTGAATTTGCAAATAGGCTTGTTGAACAGGCTGTTAAGAACGGCGTTGAAGTTAGGGAAGGTGAGCCAGTTAGGGATGTTGTTCGGCTTGAGGATGGTAGGTTTTTGGTTAAAACTGATGAAGGGGAATATGAGTGTTATGCGGTAATTTTAGCGACGGGGACTCGTAGGAAAAAGCTTGGTGTTAAAGGAGAGGAGGAATTTCGAGGCAGAGGAGTTAGCTACTGCGCTGTTTGCGATGGCCCCTTATTTAGAGGAAGGAAAGTGGCTGTAGTTGGTGGAGGAAACACTGCTGTCAGCGAAGCGATATATCTTAGTAGCTTAGCATCAAAAGTTTACCTAATTCATAGGAGAAATGCTTTAAGAGCAGAAGAAGCGCTTCAAAAAGCTTTATTCAACAAGAATAACGTTGAAGTTCTATGGAATACCGTCGTGAAGGAAATAGTCGGCGAGGAGAAAGTCTATGGCGTTAAAGTGGCTGATATCAATACAGGTGAAGTAAGGAGCGTAGATGTAGATGGCGTTTTCATAGCTATTGGCGAAGAGCCAAACAATGAATTAGCCAAGAAACTTGGGCTAGCGTTAACCGAAGAAGGTTATGTTAAGGTAGACTTAAACACCATGGAGACTAGCATACCTGGAGTTTATGCTGCTGGAGACATTACGGGAGTTTTTAAACAAGCAGCGGTGGCTGTCGGTCAAGGAGCTTTAGCAGCTAATAGCGCATATAATAGAATACAGCGGGTTAAAGCACATCACACGTGATCACTTCATGTCAATTAATGATACCGCCTTAGCGATACAGCTTTTAACGCAGATACCACATCCATCGCAACGCTCAGGATACTTTACGACAGGCTTCTCTCCAGATAATAGAGAAAACACCTGTCTAGGGCAAGACTTTACGCAGATGGCACAACCAATACAGCGTGAGGTATCTATGAATGGCTTAACAGGCATATGTGGAATCCCTCTCAGGAATGGCTTGCTTCGGCGGTGGCTGGTCGCTAAACAAAGAGCGGTTTATTACATTTGCTGAGAGAACTTTTAACAGCCTCCCCCTCCTGCAATAAAAGAAAACCCCCTCCCCTCCTCCTTTTTGTTGAAAAAGCTTTACATCGATACTCCTTCCTTCACGGACTTTTTAAAATCTTTGGCTCATCTAATACACGTCTTAGGCATATCTTATGACGTAAATAAGGCTATAGGCTCGTGTTTCACCTGATGTTTTGCTTGAAAGCGTTGGTCCATAGAAGATGTATAGAAATCGTTCTTCAGCTCAATAAGACACATTTTTTACATTCATTAGACTTAGATGCTGACTCACGATCGTTCTCTAAGCCAGCTTTTATAGCTTT
>QMQV01000071.1 GCA_003649085.1 Thermoproteota archaeon | reverse complement strand
GTCCAACTTAACGCTCTTAGCCTTTTCAACCAACAGCATGGCAGGCTCTGTCCAGATAAGCGCCAGAATCGTTGAGACCGGCATACATAAGCTACATTCGCTCGGCTTCCCATTAAAAGCCGTGAAGAGGGGGGTAGGCTCATGTCCAATAGCGCCCCCTCACCCAGACCCCTCAGTTATGATGGGTAGGGCAAACGACATGTTGCTCTTAGCGGGCAAAGTCTACTTGGCGGTTGAATATCATGACTTGGAGAAGCTCAGGGAACATGTTGAGAAAACACCTTCAAGCTCTTCAAGACAATATGGAAAGCCTTTCTACGAAATCTACAAAGAAGCAGGATGCGACTTCTACAAAATCGATCCAAACCTCTTTGCCCCAGCTTTAATCACGGTTTTCGAATTATCTACTGGCATAGGGTTTAAAGCTGGTCACGTAGATGCAGAGCTTCTTAAGAAGTCTTTAGGATTATAACGGTTAAGCACGGTACAGAATTCTTATATCCATGAGATAAACTAACCATGAATGTGATGGATTATAGGGATGAAGCCATTATAAAAGCCTTGGAAAAGGCTAGCAGACTTTCAAGTAGAGCAATAGCTAGGGAAGTGAGCTTACCAATATCCACGGTTCATAGAAAGATTAAGAAGATGGAACAGGAGGGAGTTATCATAGGTTATAAAGCGCGAATAAACTACGAGAAGACAAGCTGGCCCATAGGAGCATACATTTTCATAAACCTAGAGGAACACCCCCCTAAGGGGAGGAAGACATCGAAGGAAAACGTTATCGACATCTTAAAAAGCTTTGAAGAGGTCAAGGAGCTAGCCGAAGTTCAGGGCACGAGTTTCAACTTAATCGCAAAAGCTAGGTTTAGAAGCTTAAAGGACTTATCGACTTTCATCGATAAGCTTAGGGCATTAGACAGTGTTGAAGAGGTCTCAACAGCTATAATAACTGAGGAAGTGATGTAATTTTCCCACTCTTTGAGAAAAATTGTATCATTTATTGGTTGAAATAGTATTTTACTTACTTCCAGATTTTGTGTAAAGCAGGTGATGAGTAAATGGAGATTGAGAAAACCTTAAGCTTAACTAGAAAACAGCTTGCAGACATGTTGAGAAATCTAGCTGACCAACTTGAGAAGGGAGTAGCTGTAAAGTCAGAGACCTTAAATGCAGAAGTTACACCAGAAGAGCCAATCTATGCTAAGCTTGAATATGAAGACGAACATGGCAAGCAAAAGATAGAGGTCAACTTTAAGCTAATAGGCAGTGGTAGACCATTATCGCCAGTTACTAGTAGTAAGTTCTAAGAAAAGAGCTTTTCTTATAGCAAGACTCTTTAAAAACCCAACATTTCGTAGGTTCTTCATTATTTTTTAGAGCTTATAAGGTAAAGCGTTTAAGCTTGTAAGTAGCTTATCTTCTAGAGCTTGGCTAAGTATGTCTCAAACTGGTCGTTTAACGTATCTAGCGCTACTCTTAATGATACTCGTATCCTCTCTGGCTATGCAACATGCTCTTTCAAGCCAAGGCTTTGAGCGCACAATAGTCATAAAAGCTCCAGCTGTAAGCGCAGCTGATGGGCTGAGGGGAAGCTTAGTTGAAATATCAGTTACCGCGAAGTATCCTGGCAAAGGGCAAGTGTATGTAGCTGTTAACACCTTAGCTGAAGTAGATGTTCAGGCATCAGCTAGAATGGCTGTGCTAGTTGCTTGTAAAACGTTAGGCTTGGACCCATTTAGCTACGACTTCTACATATCCTTGACCTCGCCCACGATGATAGTTGGAGGGCCAAGCGCTGGCGCAGCCATGACCATAGCTGCTATAGCTTGCTTAGCTGGGCTCAACGTAAGCTCAAACGCCATCATGACTGGCATGATAGAGCCTGATGGAGCCATTGGTCCCGTCGGAGGAATTGTAGCAAAGGCTGAAGCTGCAGCAAAATCCGGTATTAAGCTCTTCCTAATACCTCTTGGACAGGAGATAACGTATATCGAGGAGCTTGAAACGATACATCAAGGTCCATTTGTAGTCCACAAGTTAGTAAAGAAGCCAGTTAACATAACGGAGTATGCTTGGGAAAAATGGGGGTTAAAGGTTATTGAAGTAGGCGATATCTACGAAGCAGCTCAATACATGCTAGTTAATGACTCGAAGCCTGTCAAGTTGTCGTTTGAGGAGTTTAAAGGTAACTTAACGTTGCCAGTGCAGGCTACTAAGGTGTTTAAGCTAGGCTATGAGGAAATGCTACGAGATAGAGATGAGCTAGTGGGCGAAGCGTTGAAAGAGTCTAATATGTTAGCTGGACAAGTTAAATACGATGTCTTGAAGCTAATAAACGAGTCTGACTTTCACGCTATGCAAGCGTCTAAGTTCTATAACCAAAGCCTATTCTACATAGCTGCAAGCGAAGCTTTTGTCTCAGCGTGGCTTGCTGAAGAAGCATTAACTCTAGCTAAGCTAACAAAGGCAAAGGATACAGCATCTTTTGTCAAGCCTGTGTTAGACAACGTGAATACGACGCTACAGTTAGTAAGGCAGAAACTAAGCAATTACGAGCCACGTACCTTAAGCGATTTAGATTGCTTAACCATATGCTACGAAAGGTTATCAATGGCGAGTTCCGCATTGGAGGAGGCTGTTAAAGCCTTAAGCGAAGGAGACTTAGCTAAAGTAGCTTACAACTTAGCATACGCCAAGTGGAGAGTTAAGACAGCTGAGCTTTGGTCAAAAGCCCTAGGGCTTGGATCAGTTGAGCTTCCAAGCAAAGACAGGTTGATGTCGATAGCCAACGCTTTGTTGAGAGAAGCTCAAAGCGTATTATCATATGCTCGCGCGTTAACAAAGGAGTCGTTTGAGCAGATGAGCTTGTTTAAGAGCGCATCAGAGGACTTGAGAGAAGCTGAAAGAGCATATAGCCACGGAATAGTTTACGCAGCTATCTCCAAGTCGATCTTAGCTATGGCTAAGGCGTCGACAACGCTAAACCAAATATTTGTAGCTAGTGAAGAAAGCCTTTCACATCAACTAAGCTATTCGAGAAAACTCGCTGAAAGCCTAATAGGCAGCTTAATAAGCGAAGGCGTTATCCCAATAATACCCTTAAGCTACTACGAATATGCCACATATAGACTTGAAAACCTCTTCGATAAACTGCTACACTATCGCTTAGCTTCAGGACACGCGAGCGCACTCTTGCTAGCTAGTGGAATAGCTAAGAAAGCATCCATAGAAGAAGCATCTCAGAGCATATGGGCTCAGGCAATACCATCTAAGCAAGCGCTACCGCTATTGATGACCCTAACGGCAATAATGTTGGTAACCATAGGTTTCTTGACAGGCTTTTTCATAGGTAAAGCAGCTAAAAGCAGGAGAGAGTATCGTGAAGCATTATCAAGTTAGAGACTGCTGTCTTAAAAGTTTCTCTACATACCGTAAGTCTTCCTCTATGAAGCGTTTTAATAGTAGAGCTGCTCTCCTGTAAAACTCTACTTTAGCTTCCTTGATCACGCAAGAGGAAAACCTCGGAATCCAGCTGGTTAAGTGTTTCCTTAACATGTCTTCCTCAACTTTCAAGATCTCCACAAAGTTACCTCTCTCAGCAAAGGACTCCATTCTCGTGAGCAAGCCCATGAATTCAAGTTCAACTGATACGTTATCTGGCATTTCCCTAACGACATCAATGTTAAAGGCATGGTATAGCTCCCTCAGCTCCATAGCACAATCTCCCATTAACCTGCCTTCTTTATAGAAGGACTCGTAAGGTGGACAAGGTACCTTAGGGTATGCGCTTATAAACAGCCTAGTAAACTCGATTTCGTACGACTCTTCATAAGGGCGTAGTTGAAATAAATCCTTTAACAAATTCGCTGATTCCCTATAATGCTCGCTGGGGATTTGAGCGTCAAATCTAAAGCTTTCAAGTTCCCTGCTTGGATAGCGAAATAACGCTGAAAGCAACGAGTACATTTTAGTTCTAAAACCCCTTATGTCTTCACCTGACATAGCTAGTAAAGGACACGATATCTGTGCGATAAAGCTTTTTATACTTATTGTGCAAGCGCTCATAAAAGTGAGGTTTTTCTTGTATGGAAGTTAGCAGGAGAGACTTCCTTAAAACTCTCGGGCTTTCATGTGCGGCGCTAATGTTGCACGAGACAGGCTTCAGCCATTTCGTTCCTTTAGCTAAAGCGCGCATCTCATTATTAGACTCGGCTGCCTACGTACCTACAATCTGCGGGATGTGCCCAAGCTGTTGTAGCATTACAGCTAGGGTAAAAGGAGGTAGAGTTGAGAGGATCCTCGGAAATCCCAACGGCTACCCTACTAACAGGGGTAGAGTATGTGCTAGAGGAGAAATGGGGATTTACAGGCTTTACCATCCTGACCGCCTAAAGTACCCTCTCGTTAGAGCTGGTGGAGAAAGAGGCGAGTGGGTTTTCAAGAAAGCCGAGTGGAGCCATCTTGTACAAATTATGGCTAAGCATCTTAGGGAGAAAATCGAGCGAGGGGAAGGACCCAAGATAGCTGCTATAGGAGGTTGGGTCGCTTGGGATCACTACGCGCCATTTGTCCTTGCTACGTTGCACACGTTAGGAACTACGAATTTTACAATCGTGCCTATGACGGGGTGTTTGCTGCCTAAGACTGTTGGGTGGACTACCTCAATAGGCCTTGGAGCACACTTCCAGTTCATAACAGACTACGATAACGTGAAGTACTTAATTGTTGTCAAAAGGAACGTAGCGGGGAGCTTAGCTGTCCCACACGGATGTAGATTTGGCCCTAACCTCGGGAAATTTAAGCTCGTTGTCTTAGATCCAAGGCTATCCGAGACAGCTGCCAAGGCAGATGAGTGGATTCCAATAAAGCCTGGTACAGACTTAGCGTTCCTGCTAGCTATGATGAACGTCATAGTAAACGAAGGGTTATACGATGTGGGATACTTGGCGAGATACACCAATGCGCCTATGCTTGTCAAGAAGTCTGGAGACCCCTACAAGATCTATGAAGATAAGGACAGGGGCAGACACGAATACTACGTGTGGGATGAAGCTTTAGGAAAGGCAGTACCACATGGAGCAGCTACATCACCAGCTTTGGAGGGGGTCTTCACCGTCGACGGCGAGGAGGTTATAACAGCTTTCGCGCTCTTCAAGGAGAAAATTAAGGAGTATACCCCAGCGTGGGCTGAGGAAATAACAGATGTACCCGCCGAGACCATAGAGAGAATAGCGAGAGAGTTTGCTACAACAAGGCCTTCAGCTATCGATACAGGGTGGCATGACCCCAAGCATGTTAACTCAGCGCTTATATGGAGAGCAGCTGGTTTGCTAAACGCCTTAGTAGGCTCAGTATGTAGAGAAGGAGGCATACTCTTCTCGGCATCAGGCGTTGAAGCGTCTAAGGGCATGTGGTGGAAGATGTTCTTAAAGCCTGAATCTGATGCGTTAAGCCAATGGTTAAAGTCCAAGGGTGTCATAGCCTATCCATTTGGATGGGCTTACCAAGCCTTCTACGACCTACTAACTGGAAAGTTTGAGTACAAAGTTAACGGCAAGCCTGTTCCAGGAAAGTGGACGTTAATAATTCTTGGAGCTAACCCAATGAGGTCCCAGATGGATCCAAAGAAGTGGGAAGAGGCTTTCAAAAGCGATAACGTCGAGGTAATAGTCGATATAGACATAATGCCAAGCGATACAACACCCTACGCTGACATAATCCTACCGGACTGCACGTATTTAGAAAGAGAGGACTTTATCTACGAGGCAGAGTATGTGCCCACCGTAGCCTTCATGTCAAGGTTTAAGGCGAGCGAACCGCTATACGATTGCATGCCCTTTGAGGCCATGGCAATAGAGCTTATGAAAGCTATGGGTAATGAATATTACGAGAAGTTCTTCAACATATTAGGCTCGTTGCTTAAAGTCGACCCAGAAGCTTTAATGAGGGGCTATGAATCTGAAGGGCTTGTAGGCTTAAAGAAGGCGCAGGCGGAAGCCTACGGAATATCATATTACAAGCTCATGCAGGATGGCTACGTAGTGGTCAAAGACGAGAGCTACGTGAGAGAAGAGAACTTAAAGGTGCTTGAAGAAGGTCTCTTAGCAACACCTAGCGGCAGGATAGAGTTCTACTCGTTAATTCTTAAACACCTTGGACAAGACCCGTTCATAGGCTGGATACCTCCAATGACGTTTAATAAAGCTGATCCAAGTCAAGGAATATTCTACTTGCTTTACGGCAAAGCCCCGACGATGGTGCATACATCGACAGGTGACAACCCGCTTCTCCAGCGAGTAACTGATGAGAGCTTCTTCAAGGTCTGGATGAATAAGAGCACAGCCTCAACCTTAGGGCTTAAAGACGGTCAAGTCGTATACTTGGAGTCGCTCGGCACCAATGAAAAGATAGCGTGTAAACTGCATCTAACAAATGGAATAAGACCGGATTGCGTATACGTGGCTCCAGCTTTTGGACAAGAGTCCCCGATGTTCACATTTAAGCCAGGTGGCATACCGTTCAATAAGCTTGTTCCATTACAGTGGGGTCCCGTAGTGGGCGGTGTACTTACAGAAGAAGTCCTCGTAAAGGTGGTGGGATTATGACGAAGTATGGTATGGTGATAGACTTAGATAAGTGTCTTGGATGTGCTGCTTGCGTTGCAGCATGTATTACTGAGAACCGTAGACAACAAGCTGACAAAGCTGTAGAACAAGGGCTTGATGCTGTAAGAAGCCTTTGGCTAAGAACATGGGCTGAGCGGTTAGAGCTAGGTGAGTACCCAAGCGTGAAGTCAACGATTATGCACCACATATGCCAACACTGTGAAGACGCGCCCTGCGTCCACGTCTGTCCTACCGGAGCAGCCTTTAAGACAGAAGATGGCGTGATATTGGTAGATAAAGACCTCTGCATAGGCTGCGAGTTCTGCGTATCCGCATGCCCATTTAATGCTAGAATTATGGACCCAGTCATCAGGAGCATAGATAAGTGCACGTTCTGCTACCATAGGGTTAAAGTGGGCAAAGAACCTGCTTGCGTTGAAGTATGTCCAGCTCATGCTAGAGTTTTCGGAGATCTAGAAAACCCGTTCAGCGAAGTACATGCGCTGGTCGCCGAAGGTAACGTGGTACAGATATCTGAAGAATATCGCGGCAAGGTATACTATAAAGTTCCGAGGCAGTTTAGCAAAGAAGAGCTGCTAAAGTTAATTAAGAAGCCTCTACCACCGCCTATTGCTACCATAGGGAGAGACTGGGTTAAAGGCTTAGGCTGGGTAGGCGTAGGGCTTGTTACAGC
>QMQV01000070.1 GCA_003649085.1 Thermoproteota archaeon | reverse complement strand
GGTTATTGAAAAGCTTAAAGCTTTAGATTCACGGCCCTATCGTGACGGAGAGATTAATCAGTTTAAGGGATTTGAAAAAGCAGTAAACTTAGGTTTTAAGAGTATCGGTGTCACGGTGACATCAGCCGATGATGCCATGAAGATAAGGCGTTTGGCTAAAAGAGATCATGTCACGTCGCTTATTATTGGCGTGCACTTGACTGGCATTAGCCGAAATGAAACATTACAACTTTTGGAAAACTCAGACGTAGTAACTGGATGCGCGTCTAAGTATGTTAGAAATATGGCAGCTGAGAATTGCATGCTTCAAGTTGGTACTTCTATGCCAGTTTATGCTTTAACGAGGATAGGTAGAGAAGCTTTGTTAGAGAGGGCTAAAGACGTGAGGAGTGAGCTTTCAATTAAGATCGGTGTAGAGAAAACGCATCAATTATCTGTTAAGACACCATGTCCATTAGTTTAGATTTCAGGTACCTCTTCTCTTAGATATCTAATTATCTTCTCCCTATAGCTTATGAATTCACTACTAAGCTTATTTCGAGGATACGGCAAGTCCACATTTAGCAGTAGCTTGTTTTTAGCTGGCCTCTTTGTGAGCATTAATATCTTGTTAGCGAAGAACAGGGCTTCTTCGACATTGTGCGTGACGAGGATTGCTGTTTTTCTTAGATTAGACCATATCTCTAAAAGCTCCTTATGCATAATCCATCTTGTTTGAGCATCTAAATTTACGAAAGGTTCATCCATTAATAAAATGTCTGGATCTATGGCAAAAGCTCTAGCTAACGCAACGCGCTTTCTCATTCCGCCAGAAAGTTGGTGAGGATAGTAGTTCTCAAAGCCTTTAAGACCCACAAGCTCGATGATTTGACGAGCTCTAGCTAAAGCTTCTGATTCCTTAAACCCTTTAATTTCAAGCCCAAAAGACACATTTCTCAATACGGTTTTCCATGGAAAAAGCGCGTCGTCTTGAGGTACATAGCCAAAGTTATGTTCTCTAGGGCTTGGTGGCTTACCCTTTATTAAAACCGTCCCCTCATACGACCTTTCAAGACCAGCTAGTATTCGAATCAACGTTGTTTTGCCGCAGCCCGAAGGTCCCACAACACATAAAAATTCTCCATGTTCCAGTGCGAAATTAATACCATCTAGCACCTTTAGGTTGCCAAAGCTCTTTACTAAGTTTTCAACGATTATCTCAGGCAATATTTAAACCTCCAATGTGAAACCCTTCCTCCATTTCAGAAGCTTTGACTCAGCAAAGCGTATTAACCGTTCGAATGCGAAGCCTAAGACACCTATGACTAACATATAGGCTGCTACAGCAGCTATATCATGGAGATATCGCATCTCCATGATCATGTACCCCAACCCTGGCGCTCCGAACATCTCAGCAGCTACAACACACATCCAAGCAACACCTAAGCCTACCCTAAGACCTGTTAGAATTGAGGGCAAGGCTGCACCAAAAGCTACTTTTAATAGGAGATCATGCTGTCTAGCGCCCATCGAAGCAGCTACCTCAACTAAGCTTTTAGGTACATTCTTGAAACCGAAGTAGGTATTTGTAAATATTGGGAAGAAGCCCCCAATGAATATTATGAAAACGGAAGCTTCTAAGAACGTGGCAAAGAACAATAAGGCAAAAGGTATCCAGGCTATGGGAGGAATGGGTCTGAAAAGCTCTATTATTGGGTCTATAGAGAGCTCAACTCTCCTAAACCACCCCGACAACATTCCCAACGGAATAGCAATTAAAGTTGCAGCAGCAAATCCTAAGGTTAAATGCACTAAGCTATGATACGTGGCAGTCAATAGAACGCCTGATGAAACATGTATGTAAAGAGCACGCAGCACATCAGTCGGTGCAGGAAGAGCATATGTAGGTAACAGCCTAAGTCTAACCACGCCTTCCCATATAACTAAGAAAGAGGTTATTGACAAGGAACCCATGACAAGCCTCGATAACTCCTTAGCCAAGATTCAACACCATAGAAAAGCTTGGAGGTATGTTTTATATCCTTAGCCACCAAGTTCAGCTAAAGCCTCATTATATAAACTCAGATCAAATAGGTCGCTTTGCGATGGCAACGTCGGTATATTCCCGAGCTCATAGAGCACTTGGGCATAAGACATTATACCGTTAATCGTATCCTGAGATAGCTCTGCCGGAAATATCAAGTCAGTCACTTTTTCTACAAGAGATTTTTCGACGACCATTCTCACAAACGACTCATTATAACCCCAATCTTTACTTAATCTTTTGGTAGCTATTTCAATGGTTTCGTTAACATGCTCATTTATGAACTTCTGGGCTTTTATGTGAAGCTTTACTATAAGCTTAGCTAAGTCCCTGTGTTCGCTGATGAACTTGTCACTAATCGTTAGTACACAGCATGGATGGTTAAGCCACATCTCACTAGATTTGACAGCTATATATCCGATGCCCTTGGCTTCTAAGATTTGAGGAGCAGGGTCAGGAAGCAAGACAGCATCTACTTTCTTAGCAGCAAGTGCCTCTACCAGCTCCTGGGGGCCGCCTTTTACAATGGATACGTCAGCTCCTGATTCAGGAGGACCGTATGTTAGATTGTTTAGCTTAAGCCAGTGCTTTAATATCGTGTCCTGTATGCTTCCTGGAGGGAAGACGCCGACTTTTGCTCCTTTCAAGCTCTCTGGATTTGTATAGTTGAAGTCAAACCTAACAACTAAAGCTGAACCAGCTAAGTTTACTGACCCTACGATTTTAGCTAAAGGGGCGCCTTTACCGAGTGCTTGACTAACCTCGACTATTGCGGGCGTTGCCCCAACATAGGCTACATCTAACTTGCCAGACATGAAGGATTCCATCTCAGGAGGACCTGATGGAAATACGTACTCCTCGATTTCAATTTCATAACCTAATTTGCTAGCTTCCTCAATAAGCCATCCTTTCTCAACAATTATGAACTCAGCTATTTGATGCGTGGAAGGCTGATAACCTATCCTTATAACTAACTTCTCCGCCTTAGGAGCAAACAGCACATATGTTGCTGAAAGCAAGATGATGATCACAAGGGCAAGTATTAATGCTTTGTAAAAACGCAAACAAACTACACCAGATACCTTGGTTTTCTATTGTGACATTAATATACATTTTGTATACCTTTAGGAAAATTCGAGTTTGGTTACAAGCTTATTTAACGCATTTACAAAACCTTTTTCCTCGACATGAATATATGATACGGGTATTCTCACGAAGCGTTCGAGAGTTGTTCCCACAATCTCAGCACATACTATTCCGTGGACACCCTCTCTTTCTGCTAATATGGCTGAGACTATAGCGTCTTCAACTGAGGACACTGGGTAAAAACGCAGTTTGACCTTCTTTCCATGTACTTCAATCAACTTACTTTTAATGGCTTCGAGGGATCCCTTTGCAGCAATTATCCCTACGACATAGTCGCTATCTTCTTGTGCTGGGGACTCCAAGTACTTAACACAATTAACAATTCTCCTGAAAGTAGATAACCTAATATCACGTTGCTCAAAAACTATCTTATTTAGCGTGCTTAGGGGTATTTTTGAGATCTTGCTGAACTCTGTTAATGAGATATCGAGCTTCTCCAAGACATTTCTTAGTGTGCTAGCAAAATCGCCATTTGACTTAAGAGCAGCAGATATGAGCTCCTCATATAGACCTGTTGGAGGCAATAATTTAGCCATAGGTTAACACCCCTAAAGAAACCTCATCTCCACATCTCTTTTAACTGCGAAGCCAGCTTCCACTTCAATAGCCTTTAATATAGCTGAAGGCACTGGACATGTGACGTGCTTTAAGTTCCTTGAAGCAGCTATGTAGATTGGATTACTTAAAAAGTTCTTAAAGAGGTCCATAACCTTAAACTCTTTTATATCTTCAATTAGCTTAATGACCTCATTACAAGATGTCTCTACACTTAGTTTTATGGAAGACTTTAGAAGCTTAGCACTATTGTTTTTTGCCTGCGGATCCAGGAGCTGCGCTGTTATTTTGCTGGTTATACCGCATGGTCCAGCAGAAACTATAACTGTCGTTGTCAAACATTATCCCCCTAAAGCTGTTCTTAGTAAGGCTTAATAGAGACTGATAGCCTTAACGCGGCGTTGGTGGTTAAAGTGGTTGTAGAACCGTTCATGGGAAAAATGCCTAAAGTTCACGAAACAGCGTTTATTCATCCAATGGCTATCGTGATAGGAGACGTTGAAATAAGCGAACAAGTTAGCGTGTGGCCTGGTGCAGTTATTAGGGGGGATATGGAGCCTATAAGAATAGGAGCTAGATCTAATGTCCAAGATAACGCCGTAATACATACAGATTATGGGTATCCGACGGTTATTGGAAAAGA
Source organism: Thermoproteota archaeon (assembly GCA_003649085.1). Next base: position 2,978 of record QMQV01000070.1, on the reverse strand, counting down.
CGTCACTATAGGCCATGGCTGCATCATACATGGTTGCACCATAGGGGATGGAGCGTTGATTGGGATGGGGGCTATAGTATTAAGTGGTGCTAAAGTTGGTAGGGACAGCATCGTTGGTGCAGGTGCTGTTGTAATAGAGGGTCAAGAGATTCCTAACGAAAGCTTATGCGTAGGCGTCCCAGCTAAGGTTGTGCGTAAGCTAAGCGATGAAGATTTAAAGAGAGTAAGGGATAACTTAAGAGCATATCTCGAGCTTGCTAGGCGGCATAAAGGCATACTTTGAGCAAAACATCTAACGCATGATGGCTAACTTAAAAATTACTAGACCAAGAGCCACCATAAAGGCTGTTAACACGAATATGTAGGGTCCCAGCTCTATACCCATTTTTGAAAGTAGGTAGTTTATGTAAGCAGGACTAAGCGTTACCGCAATAGCTACCAAGAAGAGCAAGAGATTTAAAAAATCACTACGCTTGAGCGCTTTTTCAAATCCCTTCATACACCCTATTCTTAGGAGGGAAACTTGTAGATAAAGGTCATGCATATAGCGAAGTTAATTTAGTAAAAAAGTTTGTTAACTTTCTATTTCTTAAAGTTAGGATTTAACATTATTTTAAATGATTAAAAAGAGATTAAAGCTTGTTCTTCGAAAGTTTAAGGAAGGGGGTTTATAGTTGGAAGGGCATTCTACGGTAGCTGGCAACGTTTTAAGCGAGACTGTAAGACAGTTGGAGTACTTCTTTAAGCCACGTGGTGTAGCGTTGGTCGGAGCTTCTCGTGAGCCAGGTAAGGTTGGGCATGAGCTTATGAAAAACTTAATAGAATATGGATACAAGGGGGCAATATACCCAGTTAACCCTAAGGCTGACGAGATCTTAGGCTATAAATGTTATAAAAGTGTCTTGGAGATACCTGGTGTTGTAGATTTAGCTGTTATCATGGTGCCAGCAGCTGCTGTTCCATCTGTTTTAGAGGAGTGTGGTCAGAAAGGTGTTAGGGCTATTCAGATAATATCATCTGGTTTTAAAGAGGTTGGAAACGTTGAGCTTGAGAAACAAATTGTCGATATAGCGCGTAAATACGGTATGCGAATTATAGGACCTAATACCTTTGGTCTCGTATATACGCCAAACAATCTGAACGCTAGCTTTGGTCCAAGAGAAGTTTTGAAAGGAAGTATATGTTTTATTACTCAAAGTGGAGCGCTTGGAATAGCTCTTATGGGTTGGACGATTTTAGAGGAGATCGGCTTATCAGGCATGGTAAGCGAAGGCAATAAATGCGATGTCGATGAAGCAGACCTTTTAGAGTACTTTATGCACGATGAAAACACCAAGGTGATAACCATATACATGGAGGGTTTAGCAAAAGGCGGCGGTAGGCGCTTTGTTGAAGTGGCTAAGAAAGTTACGAAGTTGAAGCCCATTATCGTAGTTAAAGGAGGACGCTCAGAAAGAGGAGAAAGAGCTGTTGCCTCCCATACTGGGTCTATAGCTGGATCAGATAGAGTGTTTGACGCAGCTTTTAAGCAATGTGGAGTCATACGCGCTTTAACTTTAGAGCAGATGTTTGATTGGGCGCGCGTTTGCGCGCTTCAACCACCGCCTAAGGGAGAAAACGCTATAATTATAACGAACGGCGGAGGTGCGGGGGTACAAGCTACTGACACATGTGAAGACTATGGTGTAAATCTTCTACAACCATTACCAGACGACTTAGCAAGTGAACTTAGAAGATATATGCCCCCGTTTGGTAGTACAAGAAATCCTGTCGACTTAACTGGACAAGCACCTGCTGATGCCTTTAGTGGAGCTGTTTATACAGCTTTAAAACATCCTAACATAGACTCAGTCATAGTGCTATATTGTAGGGTTGCCGTGCTTGAACCTATTGACTTTGCTAACGCAGTCTTAGAAGCCGTCGACAAAGCAGCAAGCGAAGGCATTAGGAAGACAATTGTGGCAGGACTTGTTGGCGGAGCAGATACCTTAGACGCTATAAGGCATTTAAACCGTAGGGGCATACCATCTTATCCATCAGCTGAGAGGGCTAGTGCAGCTTTAGGAGCATACTATAGGTGGGTGAGATGGGCTAAGAAGTAACATAGTTAAAAGATAATTTCTCACTTTTTTGGACTTAGTAGCTGAACTTTGCCATAGCTTTCAGCCAACAAATCGTAAATGAGGCTTAGCGGTTCTTCGGAATTATTTAAAAAGCCCACAGCAACGCACTTATCTGGATATAAGTGTACGTAGTGGTCTAAGTCAAACCTTATTGTCGAGTCATTTTGCCCAAAAACGACTTTAAAGTCTATAGCTTTGTCTAATAACCTCTCGGCGACGTTTAAAATTAGCTGTAGCTGATCCTTAGGTATCTTCTTACGTCCAATGCGGACTCCCTTAAGCTCCTTCTTAGAAATTTCAACACCCTTTTTAATTCCCTTAAATTCCTCAATTATTGTTTGACCGTCTTTGTGGGACACCTCAAAGCTCTTAGCTGCCTCGACGTAGCTTCTTATCTTTGAAAGCGCATCCTCCACGGTTATTCCCCTCAATTTAAATTTTATTCTTGTAAAATCTATTTAACGCTAATGTGTAATAATTTATAATTTTAAACTAGTTATTTATATGAGCGGGGTGTAGTTTAACTTGGGGTTTTCTTATGATAGAGATTAGGTGGCATGGACGTGGTGGACAGGGTGCTGTAACAGCCGCTGCCTTGCTAGCTAGGGCTATCATCAATGAAGGGAAATATGCTCAAGCTATACCGTCATTTGGCTCTGAAAGAAGGGGGTCGCCTGTGCTAGCATTTAACCGGATTGACGATGAACCTATCTGCTGTGCCGGATGAGGTTCTGATAAAAATGAGGCAGTCAGCTTATCGTCGTTTCTACTTTTCACCACGGAGAGTGCTCAGAAATTTTCGTGATGTACCTAAAAACCCACGGTTTCTTGGCTCTGCTCTATATATGATGAAGC
>QMQV01000069.1 GCA_003649085.1 Thermoproteota archaeon | reverse complement strand
TCAGGATAGTGTAGCAGGTGCCCACGTGAGTCGACGCGCTTTAAAGCGTTTGGCGCGCTTAAGCCTAGAGCTTGCTTGACCATAGCTGCTCCATAGGTATTTCTGGGAGACTGGTTTGCTTCAGCGAAGGGTATCATCGATGCACAGATGCCCAGTATTGTAGCTGGGGCGATCTCTAAGTGCGTGTGTTCAGGTGTCAGCTCCTCTGGGTTAAGAGCTATGTAGGCGTTTTCCTCTTCTTCAGCGTCTAAGTACTCTACAATGCCTTCCTTAACTAGGTCATTCCAAACCCATTCTCCGCTCTTTAACCTCTCTACGTGAATTGGCTTTAGCTTTGGAACGCCGTTTTCAACTATTATTAGCGGGCGCCTAACTCTTCCAGCATCGCAGTTTACGTGTATTTCATCTACGTCTGTCACCCTGTACTTGGCTACGTTCACCTCATTGCTGATTAAGCCTCTTCTCCTAAGCTTACGTATCTCAGCTACGAGGAGCTCGGGGTCAGCCTTCGCGTATATGCCTATTAAGCGGCCATTGAGGAAGACTTTAGCTCCCTTAAGCCCTTTCTTGCGAGCAGTCTCTATTGGCTCAACTCCTTGATCGTATAGAAGCTCCTCAATAGCTCTCTCATCGGTGCCTACCGAGATGTAGGCCATTAAGGCTAAGTTCTTTACTAAGCCGCAGTTAGGTCCTTCGGGCGTCTCATTTGGGCAAAGCTTGCCCCACTGCGTCGGGTGTAGATCTCTCGCTTCGAAGTGTGGCTGGCTTCTGCTTAGTGGTGAGACAACTCTCCTAAGGTGGCTTAGCGTTGAGAGGTAGTTTGTGCGGTCGAGAAGCTGGCTTACGCCAGCTTTGCCTCCAACCCAGTTGCCTGTAGCCAATGCGTGTCTAAGCCTTTCTGTGATCACGTCAGCTCTAACTAGGGTTTGTATGGTCACCTTCTTGCTCCTGCTCTTAGCTCTTTCAAGCTGATATTTGAGGTCTCTACAGAAGCTCTTGAACGCAACTCTAAACAAGCTTGCTAAGAGGTCGCCTGCAAGCTTAAGCCTCTTGTTAGCGTAGTGGTCTTTGTCATCTGGTGGGCGCTTGCCTAAGACAAGCTCTAGCAAGCGCTCAGCCATTTGTCCAAGGTAATAAGCCTTCTTCTTCCTATCTTCAGGCGAGGAGCCTAAGTGGGGTAGGAAGTACTTGTCTAGGATTTGAGCAGCTCTCTTAATCCTATACTCTCTCGTCTGACCTACAGCGACCCTATTACCTATGTAGTCTAGAGCGTCTTCAACGCTGCCAATGCTAGCAGCTTGCTCAATCGACGGGATTAAGTGCTTCTGGATTTCGGGGTCTAAGGAGACTGCCTCAACGATCTCCTTATCTGATTTAAGCCCGAGGGCCATCATTACGACAGCGAAAGGCAGCTTACCTGGAATTGCTGGGAACGATACTTGTAGCGTGCCGTCACGCAAGCGCTCAAGGGTTACGGGAGCTCTTAAGCCAGCTGTCGACGAGAAGACTTTAGCTACGTGAGTAGCTGATGAGCCAGCTCCTCCGACGTCGACCAAGACCCTGTTAACAGCTAAGTCTTCTTGTGTTACGATGACGCGCTCTGAGCCGTTGATTATGAAGTAGCCGCCTGGGTCATCGGGGTCTTCCCCTATGCTGATGAGCTCCTCACGAGACATCTGCGATAGCGGGCAGTAAGCGGATTTGACCATTATGGGCAATCTGCCGATGTAGACGCGCATAGGCTCCTCTTCATAGCCATCTACTACAGGAGTAACCCACAGGTATATGGCAGATGAATACGTTAGGTTTCTTAGGCGAGCTTCCATAGGCAATAAGGGCTTTGTAGAGCCATCAGCTTCTTGAACAGTTGGATACTCGACCTCGATCTTGCCCAACTTTATCTTAAAGCCAGGGATATCAGTTTCAATAACACCCTGCTCATCTACAGTAGCTTGAAGCTGGTTTTTAACAAAATCGTTATATGAATCTAGGTGTTGGCGTACAAGCCCCTTCTCCTTAAAGAAAGCCGACATTAAAACCCATCGATCTTCAACAGTTGGGAAAGTCAAGCTTCACCTCACCCCGGTACAACAACTCTATAAACCACTGCTTCACCAGCCATGGGGCTCTTCCTAACAATCTTAACAATATCACCAGGCTTAGCGCCTAAGGCTTTAGCAAGAGGATCTGAGGAGCGAAGCCAAGGAAGCTGCCTAGGCACAATACCATAGCGCTCTAGCAGCTCCTTAGCTTCCTCCTTAGACAAAACCCTGGCGTCCACTCCCGAATACTTTAACACATCAATCTTCACCAACGAGAAACCACCCTGAGAAACAGTAAACACCAAATCACGACCCGTGCGAGGTAACAGCCTATAAACCACTAAATAAAGTTTGCTACAAAAAACTAAACAACAGCACAACGAAAAAATTCGAAAAACCTAAAACACAAGCCTAAGCTCCTACGAACAGCTTTTCACAAGAAAAGAAGGGAGACAAAAAGCTATTAAAGGAGAGTATGGTCCCCGCGGTGGGATTTGAACCCACGACCATCCGGTATCCGCGTCCAGCTAACGCTTAATCATCCAAGCGCTCCACATAGGGAGCGCCGTCAAAGCGCACACTACAGCCGGACGCTCTTCCGCTGAGCTACGCGGGGACCAAGAAAAACTCTAATACAAAAAGGTAAAAAGCTTTCCCCTACAAGGCTAGTCAACGACGCGTAATAACAGTATAATATTATAAAATAAATATACTCTGGTTTAGCTCCTGAATGAGGCCCGTTCTCCTTGATCGTAGCTACATGGTTAAGCACCACTTCAAGGATTTTCATAACGTAGTTAGGCTCCATGTAGCGGACTAGAACCGCACAGAGCTCTATCTCAAAGACGAATGGCCCGTAGACTATAGCACCTCTATCCGATAACCTATTCAGAAACTCAACTGCTATCCTATGCCTATCCTCTTTACCCTCAACAATAACGAAGTAGTCCACAAATACGCTAACATCTACGACGGTGGGCTTCAATATCGAACTACCTTCTCTCACTACTCAATCTCTCGATAGGGTCCTCCTTAGTCCTAACAATAATCTTTGGGACCTCATCTTTGAAACCAGCAAAACCCTTTAACGCTACAATTACCTCCTCACCTTCTTTAAGGTCTAGCTTCTCCAATGGCTTTAGAACGCCGTTTTCGTACTTAGCACGAACAATTCTAGTCATGTCCTAACCCACATATAATTTCGTGTAATGCGCAATAAGTTTAGTGGAGTATGTCCTAAGCGCTACCACTTATCGTTTTAGATACATGCATAAGATTAGAACGATACGAATGGTTATTTGAGTCTCTTACAGAGCTTTTTGGAATGATCATCAGATATGCATGCTAAAACGCGATTGTTGCAAGTTTTGGCTTTAATGTAGTTAGCGAACCTTCTGACTTCTAGGGACACACACCTCAACTCGCCAAACCCATCCCGCCGCTTTTTTATGAGGTGAAGAGTTTGAGGTGTGCACTTTGCAATAGAAGGCTAAAACATGGTTTTGTAGTAAAAACCGGGAAAACGTATGGGCTTAAATGCGCGAAGAAGATCATGAAAGAAAGAAGAGAAGCAATGACGTTACTACCGCACATTGGAATACAGGATGTATTAACCAAGTATTGTTGATGAAAGCGGTGAAGGCAAATGTCTTTTGATGAGCATGACGTAGATTACTATACTATCTACCGCTACCACCTCTACGACCTCTTAAGGAAGTTAATTGAGGAGAAAACAGGGCGTGTAAAGCCCACCTGCAGCTCATGCAAGTACTGGATGCGAATATACAGGGGCGTAGGCTGGTGCTATAAATTCGAGGAGTTTACAAGAGAAAACTCAAACTGCTGCGAAGTACTAGAAAGAACACACATAAAGAAAAACATGGAGAAGCATGAAAACCTTTACAGCAAAGACTGGTTGTAAAAGCTCAGCTTTTCCAGCCTTTCTTCTGCCAATTTACTTCGACGCCGATGCTTTAGCTTCCAGCTCTTAAACAACTTCTAGTATCCCATCTTCATTAACCTGATCGAAAATTCTCCATATACGCTTAATTAACTTCTTCCTAAGCCTTGACTTCTCCTTATACTCCCTTATCGCAGTCTCCTTTAATAGGCCGAGCTTTACACCATCTTTTTAGTAGAAATCAAGCTTCTACTCTCAACACTAGGGTCCCTCTTAGGCTCAGAAAACCCTATAGGTTTCACAGTTAACAACCTTAAAACCCTAACCCTAAACTCATAGACTGCACAATCAACAAGACTAAACAAAGAAAGTAAGCCAATAAGCATTAGCAAATGAGCTGCAGAGAACAGAAATAGGACAGTAATAGATGTTGGGACTTCCCTTGAGGCAGATTTCACTTGACCAGTTTATAAGAGGAGCGAACACATACATGGAGAGTATTAATGTAAGGGAGTTATTGCTAAGAGACTTGATAATTGGTCCTTCCCTGTGCATGAGCGGGCTATGTTATTCGATCTTTAAGCTAGATTTGTACCAATGGTGCGAACATCGTTGTTTATACTGTTATTCAAGAATGTTGCCCCTAAAAGAAAAACGCATGGCACTTCAAATGGGAAGAGAGTTTCTAAATAACCTGAGAGCTTTAGAAAGGGCTTTAGGTGATTACCCAATTTTCAGAATGTCTACTCTTACTGATGCCTTTCATCCAAGTGAAAGGATATACAAGTTTTCATTGAAAAGTCTTGCTACATGCTTAAGGGAGGAAATTCCTCTAATAATCTCGACAAAAAGCACGCTGATCACCAAGGAACCTTGGCTTTCCGTAATACGTAAACTGTCTGATGAAAAGCTAGCGATTGTCCAGTATACGATTATAACGCCCAATGAAAAGCAATCGAAAATTTTAGAACCATACGCACCTTCTCCTGAGGAGAGGTTAGGTGCTTGTAAGAAGCTAAGAGATCTTGGTGTTCCTGTAGTTGTTAGGCTCCAACCTCTAATACCGGGGGTAAATACTGACGTTAGATTACTCAATACTCTCTTAGATGACTTAGAGGATGTTGGTGTATTGCAGGTGATTGCCGAGTTCTTTAGGTTCTCTCAGTGGAGATTACTTTCTGACATTAGTAAAGCAGCAATAAATGGGAAGCTCTTAACCTCAAGATCTACATGGACTAAATACCCCTTATCCCCCTATAAAAGACCAGTTTTGGGCATTAGATTAAAGGTCCTTGAAAACCTGAAAAAGTTATGTGATGAACACGGACTCTTATTCTCGACGTGTCGTGAAGGATTCTTTCATCTACACACGGCAAGTAGCTGTTGTGGCACGCATGTTTTAAAACGAGGTCTTGTTAAACCGACGCTATATGAAGTTTGGAAGCTCAAAAACGAAGGTAAGGCTATAATGTCAGAGGACTTTTATAAACAACTTAGACATGAGTATCAAGCAGGGAATGTGAAGTTTATAACACCGGACATGTTGAATAATGTGCCCTCTAAGGAGTTTAAGATAAAGCTACTTCAACACTTTAAGTTGCTTAAAAACCTGGTACATGATAACTCATTACTGATCGAAATTTGCCCTTCCTTTGCCTTAAGTAGCCATTAACAGCTTTTTGGAAAGGTGGTCATTTGGACGCCTTCATTAGGCATGGTTCTGGTCTAAACGAAGACTTTGAAAGAGATTTACAGACTTACTAATCTTATCTTAAGTTTTGACTAATTACTAATTGCAGCTAGTTAGTTTTTCTGCTATATCCATGAGTACATCTAAGATTCTGCTCCTCAATAACTGATTGTAAGACATGGGCTTTAAAGGGACGACGTAAAATGCATCATTAGAATTCCTTTCTATCAGGAAACCATCACATTTTATTGCTTTTTCGAGAAAAACTACAAAGTCTCTGTCTTCAGAATCAATCTCTTCACGATAGGTTATATGCATTGGGTCAAAAAACAAGGCACCTATTGGTGCAGAATACTCATGCATGTACCCAAGCACCTTAAATCTTGCCTGTGAAAGCTCCTTAACCGATACCCTGTATTTTGCATCGCCTACAGTTTTAACAACATCATTTACATGAACTGCTATGTCGGGTTTACCGGGAGGAAACACTACCTTATTACCATCAAACATTTTTACCTTTCCGTGTGAAAACCAACTTTTACATTCGGGACTCCTATCATAAGTTATTAGAATTTCATGCTTATCCGCTTTAAGTAGCGCATAGTCTTCTCCAAATTCTAGCTTAAATGGCTCTAAAGCTTTGACTATAGAATACACAACGGTATAGTATGTATAAACTTCATATAACTTATAATCCCATAATCTTAAACTAGTTTTTTCTACTTGTCTTGCCTCATTCACATATCTCGTTAACAAAGCTATTGGCTTCATCTTAATGTAGTTTAGAGCCATCCGAGCTATCAAACTATATGGGTAAAGCCCTTTCTCTAAAATTCTCAATGCGAGAGTCTTTAACGCTCTATCCTCAATGAGAGCAGGGGTTATCCTTATGTACCTCAAAAAAGTCTTGTCGTTGAGCCTGTCAATATTATTACATATCGCCGCCAATTCTTGCTTTAAATTTGAAGTAAACCCCTTAAACACAATCTCGTAAACTTCGTCTTTACATGCAAAGTTGTCAATATTATTTAAAATAGACCTTAACTCGCTTTTCATCCTTTCTAATACAGCTTTTAAGAAAATGTTTTCAATAGACTCTAAATCCATCTTTCTTTTACGTGTTGCTATGAGAGCTAACCCTCGCCCCCTAAGCTTAGAGGTCAATGGTATATCAAGTCTGCCTTCAGAAAACCTTGATATTTTAAGCTCCTCAGAAACAATCCTAGCCGGAGAGTAAATCGCTTTCCAAGCCGCATCTAAGACCCGCCCAGCATCCATAAGAATTAATGTCGCTTTCACAAATTCTGTGGGTAACCTTATCTGATAACCTTGAGCCCAAATTCTTGTAGATTCGCGCACTATAGCTCCTAAGCTTAACATCACATAGTAAATGTCTACTAAGGCTTCAACTAGTAGCTCAAGATCCCTCCTATCAGTACTTCCTAACAAATCCCGCCCTCTCCACTTCGTTAGCCATTCTAGGGTATCCTTGGTTTCTTAATTTTTCTGAAAACTCAGCAGCTTCCATTTCTATAGGCTCAAGTTGGGAAAGCGCTATGCAAGATGCTGCTTGCTCAACAGAACTCTTGATATCTTCTACCCCGCTTGACTTAACGATCTCGTAAGCTAACATAGACACATCAACAGTTATTCCAATACCTAATTGCCTACCGCTAAGGTCCCTTAAAGTCCTTACTAGCTTTACAGACTCCTTAAC
>QMQV01000068.1 GCA_003649085.1 Thermoproteota archaeon | reverse complement strand
GTTCATGGATTTAACTTCCCCTATATCATTGATTAGGGAGTTAAAGAACGTTAAGTTGCTTAAGGAGGGGACTTTCACTTACCTGAGGAAACAAGAGCAATTGCTGATATTGTAGGAAAAAGTATCAGGGAAGGAGATACATTCACCTCGACAGAGGGAATAAGAGCCCTTAAAGAGATAAACATAAACTTCTATGGTATTCATAATGACTATAAAAATGTAACTGGGGAATTCTGTAAACTATACAATAATTACTGTACTGTTCTGATTTCTCCATACCTCATTTAGCTGATTCTACTGAAAATTGCTTTAACATCGAACAATAATTGGTCTACGGGCTGTTTTTTGTTCTTGTAGGTTGTGAGAAGACTGAGTTTACTTTTACCATTAACGATGGAATTCTAAGTTATTAATCGAACATTCTACGCATTACTGAGCTTTAACGCATGGTGACATTATGTAGTCATAGGAGAAAGATAACTAAGTTCAAAGAATTATAATTCATAAGTTCAGGACATTATCTTAATAATGAAAGAGTGAAATAAACCGAAGAGGCACAAGGGTTATTTAAAAATCTTCTGGATTGTTCAAAATAGACAGAGAATTGAGTGATAAGAGTAACATATTGGAGCAAAGGGTTCTAATTTATGATCCACGTAAATGTTCAGGCTGTATGTATTGTATGATAGCTTGTTCTTTCCATCACTATGGGATTATTGATTTGAATAAGGCTTTTCTACATGTGTATGAAGATGAGGAAAAACCTGGTTCGTTTATCAATATTTTCTGTACCCATTGTGAATATCCTGCTTGTGAAGCTGCTTGCCCAGCTGAACCTAAAGCAATAACTAAGGATCCTGACTCGGGAATCGTTAAGATAGATAAGTTAAGATGCATTGGTTGTAGATCTTGCATATATGCATGTCCGAATTCTATTCCGTTCTTTGATGAGACTTATGATACCTGTGTTAAATGTGATTTCTGTAATGGAGATCCTATTTGTGCTAAGTATTGTTCAACGGGAGCCTTGAGAGTAGTCTCAAGAGAAGAAGCTAAGGAGATTGTGGAGGTGTTATTCACTGAGCGAGGAGACTGAAATTTATCCTTGGAGAAAACCTGTAAAAACTCTTCCACAAAGATTGAAGGATGTAGTTGTAAATATGATTAAAACTGGTCATGTAATTGAACTTCCATCTATCAAACAAAAAGCTAGAGAGAAAATTGGATTAAGTGCAAAACCTCCAACTTCATATCAATTTGAAGAAGCTCTTTCCGAAATTCAGTCATTGATTAAGTCAAATAGACTGGATTCAAAAGTTGCCTGGAATTGGGATAAAAAGAGAGCAGAGTATTAGGTGTGGTAGCATGAGAACGTCTTATGCATTGTTTCTTGGTTGTTACATTCCTGTTAATCAACCTTTTGTCGAGGCATCCTTTAGGAAGATAGCTACGAAGCTAGGGATAGATTTAGTTGAAATGGAAGGTGCCACCTGTTGCCCGGTTCCCGATATAATTAGGCTTTCAGATTATAATTCTTGGATTAGCATAGCTGCAAGAAATCTCTCTATAGCAGAGTCTTTAGAAAAAGATATAATAACCCTATGTACAGGATGTTGGGAATCTCTTTTTGAAGCTCGAGAAGAGCTGGTCTCTGATAAAGATCTGGCTAAGAAAGTGAATTTTCAACTTTCTGCGATAAATAAATCCTTTACAGGAAAAACACAAGTGAAATATTATCTGGAAGTTTTAGTTGAGGAATTAGGAATTGAAAAATTGAAGAAAAATATCAAACGGTCACTTAGTGAGGTCAAAGTAGCAGTTCACTATGGATGTAAGTTGTATAAGAGCGAGAATGAGAAATTAGTGAAGTATTTTGATGAATGTATTGAAGCATTGGATTTAAAAGTTGCAGATTATGGAATTGAGAGAGTATGCTGCGGATATCCACTTTCACTATATTCTCTTGACAAAGCTATTGAAGAGAGAACAAAATGGAAGTTAGATAGAATAAAGGAGAGTGGAGCAGAGTGTATTGTTGTGACGTGTCCTGCTTGTTACGATCAGTTTGAGAGAGGACAATTTCTACTTCGAAGGAAGAAATTGAGATATGATATACCAATACTTCACTTAACAGAGCTAATAGCGTTGTCATTTGGGTATTCGCCTGAGGAATTAGGATTAGATCAACATAGAATTAGTTGTAAGGGAATTATCGAAAAGATAAAGCCAAAAGGGTGATAAAATGAGTATTGCAGATGAGATCAGAGAAAAGTTGCGTGAAACTCTTAAAGATGACTATCTTGATGAGAAATCTGATGAATATAATAGGTTTTACATAAGAACACATCCTAATAGGATTAGAGAAACTGTTAAACTTCTAGTAGATGAATTTGATGGAAGACTAATTTCAATCTCGGCCAATGATCTTGGATTTGAGGGATTTGATTTAGTTTATCATTTCGATTTCTCTCATAAGGAAAAGAGTCTGCATATTGCGATCAAAGTTAGAATTCCTAGATCTAATCCCTCAATCGATTCTGTAGCAGATATAGCTTGGTCTGCTAATTGGGCTGAAAGAGAATTGATGGACTTAATGGGAATAAAGTTTGTGGGACATCCGGATCCTAGAAGATTGTTCTTACCTTATGCATGGCCATCTGAGGAGGTGGCTTAGTTGGATAAGAAAGAAAAGGTAAAGGAAAAAGGAGAATGGACTAAATTAAAGTTGGATAATAACACTATAACTGGTTATACTGTACCCATAGGACCCTTTCATCCGGCTCTACTCGAAGGAGAGTTCTTTAAGTTGAAAGTTGATGGAGAGAGGGTAGTAGATGCTGACATAAAGTTAGGGTACAATTATAGAGGAATTATGAAGTTGGCTGAAAGTAGAAGTTACTGGAGGGATCTTTATCTAGTTGAGAGAGTTTGCGGCATTTGTTCACATGCCCATACAACATGTTACACAAGAACCGTTGAGATGTTGGGTAAAATAGAGGTACCTGATAGAGCCAGATTTATAAGAACTTTAGTAGCAGAACTTGAGAGAATACACAGCCACTTACTATGGGCAGGGATAGGAATGGAGTTGATAGGTTTCAGAACACTTTTCATGTACATATGGAGAGAAAGAGAACACGTCCTAGATGTCTTAGAAATGATTTCTGGAAATAGGCAACACTATGCGATGAATACAATAGGAGGAGTAAGAAGAGATGTACAGAAGGATATGATACCTAAGATAATGAAAAAGATCTCAGAAATGAAAAAATCTCTAATGAAATTAGTAGAAGTTGTTGTTAGAGACCCGATTATTAGAAATAGAACTGTAAACGTGGGGAAGTTAGACAAGGATATTGCTAGAAAGATATGTGTGGTCGGACCAGTTGCTAGGTCTGTGGGAATTAAGATAGACGTTAGAAAAGATGATCCTTATGCTGCATATGAGGAAGTACCCTTCGATATTGTTACAGCTGAGGATGGTGATGTTTTCTCAATGGTAGAGGTTAGATTAAGAGAAGTGATTGAGTCGGTCAAAATATGCGAGTATTGCCTTGACGTACTCACGAGAATAGGAGGAGATATTAGAACAGAAATAAGTGAATTTCCCGTTAATGAGGCTGTTGGAAGAGTAGAAGCCCCTAGAGGAGAGTTAATGTATTACATAGTCTCTAATGGAACTCACATTCCAGAAAGGGTGAGAATTAGAACTCCATCATACATGAATGATTACGCTATCCTATTTATGCTCAAAGATCAAGCATTGGCTGACGCACCAATAATTATAGCTGCTGTAGACCCTTGTATGGCTTGTACTGATAGAATGATACATATTGAGGATGCTAAGAGTGATAAGAAAGAGATAATCTCGGTTTATGAGTTATCTAAGAGATACAGGAGGAAAGAGAAATGATAGACCCTGCGTATTTGGTAATTGCGCTAGTAGTAGCTGCCTTCATTTCTCTCTTAAGTAGAGTTAATAGAAGAATTGGAGACATTATTGGTACAATCTCCGTCTTGTTTGTTCTTTGTTCTGTTATAGCTAATATGATATCGCCATTTACTGGAAGGAGTTTACTAGATGAGATAGGTTTTCATTTCGTTGTTAACGGGTATACATCATTTCTAGCTTTTGTAGTTGCTCTGATAGGGCTTATGGTGATCTTGTTTTCCATTAGCTATATCGAAAAGAATGTTTCGCGGTATTATTTCTTCACGCTAATTACAATAGCTGGTTTAATGGGAATGTCCTATTCTTGGAATCTTATTTGGCTCTATATACTCGCAGAAATTTGTACCATATGTTCTGCTCCGTTAATAGCTCATTATATGGACTCTAAATCGATTGAGGGCGCAATAAAGTATCTAATAATTCAAATCTTTGCTACAGCATTTATCTTAGCAGGAATTGGTATAATATACCTTCAGATTTCCCATAGTGGTTACTCAGGTATTTCATCTCTTGACATAGACTTCTTAGCCTCCTCAAGAGCAATATCAGGAACTTTAGGGGAGTTAGGAATTATTCTTATATTTATAGGATTCGCTGCCAAATTCCCGCTCTTTCCTATCCACATATGGCTTCCTGACGCTTCAACTGTAGCTCCGGCTACAATAAGCTCACTCCTTCATACAATGATGATAAAGATAGCAGGGATTCCTGCATTCTTTATATTATTCGAACTCACCTACGTTTTTAGAAACCCTGTTCTATTGTGGTTGATCTTCTGTGTACTAGGAGTAATTACTATGTTTGTATGTGTTACATTAGCGTTTGCACAGAAAGATCTCAAGCGATTATTAGCCTATCACAGTGTAAGTCAGGTAGGATACGTTGTTGTTGGTTTAGGAATTGGCGGATTAGGCATGGCTTACTTTTATCAAACGGGAGATTACCTATGGCTAGGAGTGGCTTCAGGAGGAATGGTAGCGGGGCTATTCCACTTAATAAATCATACAATCTTCAAATCTCTTCTATTCTTTGGAGCGGGAGCGATTGAGTATAAAACGCATACTAAGGATATCAGTAAAATGGATAGCCTACTAAGAGCAATGCCGTTAACGGGTATTGCTATGCTGGTAGGTTCTCTTTCAATAGCCGGTGTACCTTTATTCAATGGATTTAATAGTAAATGGATGATCTATAATTCCTGTATAGCAGCGGGAATGCCCATAGTTGCTGCAATAGCGGTTCTTGCATGTGCGCTTACATTGGCTTCATTTTTGAAGCTTATTTGCTCTGCATTCTTAGGAGGGAGTAAACAAGAGAAGATAGGAGATCCTCCTATTCCTATGCAAATTCCACTTATTATACTCTCAATACTTTGCATCATTTTTGGACTCTCTCCACAAATAGCAGTTAAATATCTGTTGTACCCTGCCACACTTGCTCTCATTCCCAAAGCAGTCTTACCTAAGATTGATCCATACAGTTCTCTCCTAAGGATGTTCGGCGGAGTTTGGGACGTTTACTGGATGGTTACCTTGATAGTAATTGGATTATTTATAGGGTATCTCATTTATAGAGCGTCTCCCAAGATAAGCGTTACAATAACTGACGAGAAACTTGCACCATTTACGGGAGGAGCTCTTAAACAACCCTACTTGAGAATAGAAGAGACTAATGTTCATCCATTTGCATTCGAGTACCCATTCAGATCATTCCTAGACATACTAAAGAGAGTACACACAGGAGTTGTGAATTTGTATGTTTCCTGGATAGCTGCTTTTGTGATATTCCTAATAGTAGCTGTTTTAGCGGGGTGGATATAGAGTGGAGTTTGTTAGCATTTTAGGTGGATATTTTTCTTCAATAACTCTCTGTTTTGCTTTCGGATGGTTGAGTTACTGGTTCTTTAGAAAATTTACAGCTAAATTACAATCGAGAATAGGGCCACCATGGTATCAGCCAATAGCAGATGTTATCAAGTTAATGGGAAAAGAGTTCTTTGTTCCAGGGCTTGCAAACAGACTAGTTTACATCGTAGCACCATTTGTAGGTTTAAGCGTTATAATGGTCTTGAGCTTCATAATACCTCCTGGAGTGGCAGATTGGATAGGTTCTTACTCATGGGACTTGCTGGTTATTCTTTATTTATCAGTTTTATCGTCCATTGTGCTCGTTATAGCAGGAGCTGCCTCAGCCTCTACTTGGGGAAAGATAGGAGCGAGTAGAGAAACAGCAATGATACTCAGTGTTGAATTGCCTCTAATAATATCCCTCTTGGTACCATCAATAGCTTTAAGAGGGACTACTTTTCCGTCACTATCATTAAACGACATAATTAAGAATCAAATAACTGGAAGCTTCTTTGGTCTTCCGAACTGGTTTATCTTTAGATATCCATTAGCAGCAATAGCTATGTTAGCCTGTATAACTACAAAGATTGGAGTTAAACCATTTGGGGATATACCTGAGGCTGAACAGGAGATAATTGCAGGACCATTAACAGAATACGGAGGACCTTTACTTGGGATATTTGAAATAACGAAAATAATGAAATTCTACGTCTTTTCGGCCTTATTTGTTGATCTATACTTAGGTGGAGGTGACCTGTTTCCGTTTCCACTTAACGTAATTTCATTCCTGATTAAATGTTTCGTGATAATCGTGGTAATTACGATTTTAGATACAATAAGTGCTAGATATAGAATAACTGACTTACCCAAGTGGTATCTCTCGGCTTGTTTGGTCTTAGCATTGGTTGATTTAATAAGAGCCTCATTAGGAGGGATGTAAATGGGGTTATTAGCGTTAAGAGAAGCATTCAAATCTCTGTTCAAACATGTTACAACCAAATATCCGTTGGGATCGCCTACTCATGTGCCTTCTGGATTAAGAGGACTGCCTCAATTTGATGAAGAAAAGTGTACAGGATGTGGTGCTTGTGCGTCTTCATGCTCTTCAAAAGCGATAACTCTCGTAAATGAAGAGTGTAGGAGAAGTATTAGGATTTACTATGCAAGATGTATTTTCTGTGGAAGATGTGAGGAGATTTGTCCAGAGAACGCTATTAAATTAACTGATAAATTTGAATTAGCGACTACAAATAAAAACGAGACGTACGTAATAATAGATCGAGAATTAACTAGATGTGAAAATTGTGGTAAGCCTATTACAACTGTTAGGCAGATAGAGAGAGTAAAAGAGAGAATACTGGAGTCTATAGATCCTGTGATCAGAGAAGTAATTGATGATGACATGAAAAAGTATATGAGACTTTGTCCAGATTGTAGGAGGAAGCTTAGTTACAAGCTCAAAACGAATACTGTTAAGTTCTATAAGAGGTGGTGGGCCGAATAATGTTTTATCTTGATGTAGCCCTAATTTTGCTTACAGTCGCAGCGATAGAGGTTGATAACCTTCTCATAGCTTCATTGGTAT
>QMQV01000067.1 GCA_003649085.1 Thermoproteota archaeon | reverse complement strand
TTGGTGCAAGTCTCTCTAACTCATTTTTAATTCTCTCATATCCTTTCTCATCTATAGGTATGTAAAACACTACATTCCACTCTTTATACTCATCAGGAACTTTATCTAACCAAATAGGTGTGATTTGCCAAGGGACGAGCCTAGAGTCTGGCCAAAAGTTTCTGTCGAATTTAAATCTATAAGGCTTTGAGTAAATATGAGGTTTTGATGAAACTAAGAAAACAGCTTTAAACCCGACACCTAGATAACCAACATACTCCCTTGGGTCTTTTCTTGACCTGCCTATAGAACATATAGCCTCAACATCATCCCTTGAGAAGGGATTACCATTGTTGAATATTTCAAGTGATCTGGACTTCAGAACTACCTTAACTTTAGTTGCTTTAGCGTCCTCTGCATTTTGAATGAATTCTAGTATAAAATGACCCGCACGGGCGAACATTTTCTCTACAATCCACATGGCTCCTGCAAGAGAATCGAGAACTCTATCTTTTCTAGCGGTGTAGTCTCTTTGTATTTCTAGAATGTGATTATAAGCCTCTTGTTCGCTCGTAATGCTCACGGCATGATTACCCGCGTTCATATAAGGAGTTTAGAATGAACCAATAAGAAGTTTTCTACAAGGAGTTACTAAGGGGGAATCTTGGGTACTGAAATTTGGTTTGAAGAAGGTCTCAGAATGATGAGCAAATGGTATGAACTTTTCAAAGGATGATAGAGCAGATGATTCAGCGTAAGGTTGAGGAGGTTTTGGCGCGTATTTGCCCAAGGCTAAGCTCGTTGAGCCTCAAAGGATTAAGGTTGTGGTATGAGATGCGAATTCCAAAGCATTCAAGAGCTTATGGAATACGTGGAAAGGGAAGCCTGGAGAAGAGCCAAGGCTATCCTAGAGAAGTATGGCATGGAGGTAAACGCACCGAAACCAAAACATGGTGCGGGGGGTGGGATTTGAACCCACGCAGGGCTTCCCCACAGGAGCCTCAGTCCTGCCCCTTTGACCTGGCTCGGGAACCCCCGCACGCTTCTCGTTAAACTTGGCGATACAAGGCTTTAGGTTTTACGTTTTTCTACCTCATTAATGAGCTCTTGTGCTGCTCTTTCACCTGCTTGTATTGCGTGATCCATGTTCATGTAAGCCCATTCTCCATACCTACCAGCTGTTATTATGCCTCTTTCACGTAAATATTCCTTAACGAGCCTCACCTTATCCTTATAACTTAAGTCGTAGATCACATAAGCATACTTAATATTTTTGATAAAGCGTACCATAATCTTCACGTCTTCAGGTATGGCTCTTGCATCTTTCAATTTTTGCTCAACTTCTTCTACGATCTCCTCACTACGCATTTCTTTTTGACTTTCGACTGTGAGTTCAACGAGTATTGAGGAATACCCTTTAGGCGCTGTATACCTTGAAAAGTTAACTGGATAACTTACTCTATTAAATGGATATCTTTCTTCTGGATAATATACCCAGTGATACCTGATATTCTTATGACTTTTATACCCTAAGCCTATGGTTATCAACTTATTATGTTTTAGCTCCTTTGCAGCTTTGTACACGTTACTTGGCACGTCTTCTAAATAATCAACTAGATCGGGTAGCGGTGACGTATTGATCACTTTATCAAACACGTACTCTTTAACAATATCTCCTCTCCTGATACATACTTTTAAAGCACCGTTAAGTATCTTAATTTTCGTTACTTCCGCGTTACAGATTACTGGCTTCACATCACTTGCCAATGCCTTCACTAAAGCCTTGATTCCACCTACCTTAGGATAGTAGAAAAGCCAATTTCCTCCAAAGCGCTTTTTAACGCTTTTAAAGGCCCCCTTAATCACATCATCAATACTTGGCGTTGGCACTCTTCCAATAACCCAGTCAGCACTCATGTCTTCTAGGCTATATTTCCATAGCTTACGATTATAAGGTTCAAGATAGTGTCTTGCTATACCTTCTCCGTAAGCTGCATACATCCATTCTCTGAAGTTTCTAGGATTTTGCTTAGGCGTTGTCGATGCCTTAATAACTCCTATTAGGCACTCAATTGCTACGTCTCGTGGAAGTTTTCTTAAGTTAACCTCCAAAGGGTATTCGACGTATTTCCCATACGTGTATATGTATGCCCTCCTAATGTGTTCCTTGATGTTTGTCTTTAAGGTCTCTTTAACCAGTCTAAGTATTTCTTGATTCGATGTGAAAAAGGCGTGAGGTGCGTAGTCAAAGTAAAAGTTGTTGACGACCTCGCTTCCACAAAGACCTCCTATGTCATGCTCTTTTTCAAAAACTATGTAACTTCCTTGAGGTAAGTTTCTAGCAGCGCTTATCCCCGTTAAACCAGCCCCTATAATGCAGACTTTCACTTTTACCACCTTAAATGCTCAGCTAGACTTGTTTTCTCACTTAACTCTTCTCCTTTATTGTTTACATTGCAGTATCTTGTGATTTGTGAGCTTAATACAGCTTTAAGCTGCCGCTTAATTGCTTCTTTTACTTCTTCTCCTTTTCATGATAGCTTTTCTTTAAGTGTTGGTAGCTCTTTTTTAACGCTATTGGCTCTAAGCTTCTTTCTTATCCTCATAAGCCACTATCTAGGGGTGTGTAGGCTTTGATTTAGATTTTTAGATGTTAAGCCTTAATTTCTCCTGATTCCTCTGGAGTGTGGTGTTTAAGGCCGGAGGCTTTTTCATGGCGGGGGCATCACTTGATGAGCTTTTTTCACGAGTACTTAGAGCTAGAATTTTCCAAAACAGGGAAATTCTTAGACCAGATTACATACCTGATTCTCTACCTCATAGGGAAAGACAGGTCTATAAATTAGCTAGTGTACTTGCCCCTGCTATTAAGGGGGCCAGACCTTCAAATGTCTTTATCTATGGTGTGACAGGCAGTGGGAAAACAGCTGTTACTAAATATGTGTTAAAGAGGCTTGTAGAGGAAAGTAGTAAGCTTGGCATATTAGTAGGGTATGCGTATGTTAACTGTAAGTACAACGATACTAATTACAGAGTCATAGCTGAACTTTGCGATGCTCTAAATGCGTCAATACCCTTTACAGGGCTTTCGACAGCAGAAGCTTACAGAAGATTTGTTAAGGCACTTGATGAGAGAGGCGGCACTTTCTTCGTAGTATTAGACGAAGTTGATGCTTTAGTTAAGAAGAGCGGTGATGAAACACTTTACAAGCTTACTCGAATAAACATGGAGCTCTATAATTCGAGAGTGGCTGTCATAGGGATAACCAATGACTTAAAGTTCACAGAGTATCTGGATGCACGTGTTAGAAGTAGCTTAGGTGAAGAAGAGCTCGTCTTCCCTCCGTATAATGCAGCTGAGCTTGAGGACATCTTAAGGGATAGGGCATCTAAAGCTTTTTATCCGGGGGTTCTAGATCAAGGCGTTATTCCGCTCTGCGCCGCCTTAGCTGCTAAAGAGCATGGAGATGCTAGGCGCGCGTTAGATCTTCTTAGAGTTGCAGGTGAAATCGCCGAGCGAGAAGAATCTGATAAGGTGTTAGAAGAACATGTCAAGAAAGCGCAAAGAGAGATCGAACGCGATAGAGTTGTTGAAGTATTAAAGACGATGCCCTTACATTCAAAACTCCTTATCATAAGCTTGCACTTGCTAAGGAAAAAAGACATTAACAAGGTTGCAACCGGAGAAGTGTATAATGTCTATTGCGATCTAAGTAAGAAACTTGGGCTTGAACCGCTTACTCAAAGAAGGATCAGTGACTTAATCAGCGAGTTAGACATGCTTGGCATCATCAATGCTAAAGTAGTTAGTAAAGGTAGGTATGGTAGAACCAGAATAGTTAACTTAAACGTACCTGAGAAAAACATCTACGATGCATTTTCAAACGATGAGCGTTTATTAAGCATACTGTAACCAAATCAATATACGTGTGTAGCTTGAAAGTCCTAGCTTTTGAAGACGGGAGCTTCTCGCCTAGTAGGAAAAGAAGCCATGTTAAAACAGTATTAGTAGGCGTATTGACATCTAATTTTACAATAACGCGTGTTGAAGTCAGGGATATAGAAGTAGATGGGCTAGATGCTACCGAAAAAGCCATAGACATAGCCAAATCTCTTCAAAGCTTTGATCTCATACTTCAAGGAAGCATTGCATATGGAGGCTTCAACTTCATAGACCCTGAAGCTCTATATCATGAGTTTAGAAAGCCAGTTATTGTCGTTGTCGGGGAAATACCGGATAACGAGGCTGTTAAAAATGCTTTAATAAAGCATTTTGACGACTGGAAAGCTAGATGGAGTGTTTTTAACAAGTTTTCTCAGGTCTTTGAAGCACATACGAATCCTAGAGAAAACCCTGTCTATGTGAACTTTGTAGGCATAGATTTAAGTCAGGTTAAGGATGTTTTAAAGAGCTTAACAGTTTTTGGACGTTTTCCAGAACCTCTGAGAGTTGCGTGGATTATTGCGAAGTCCTTATCTAAAGCTCTAAAAACCACTAGTAAAGTCTAAGAACGCGCATGCAGAACTTAACGAGCTCGATAATTTAGCTAAGTTAACCACAGGAATTACAGCTGGTTTGGGGTTAAGCCCCATAGATCTTTGATAACTTGTCTGACCCTGCCAAGCACCAGAGTTAACCACTAAAACCCCTCTATAACTTGTGACTCCCCTTACGTGGACATGACCTGCCTGCATGACATCAGGTATCCTCTCAATAACTAAAGGGTCATAGGGTACAGGGGCTATCGAAGTCTTATCTCCATATATAGGGGCTATGTGCCTGCTTTTGAGCAACTCCACCATAGCTCTTTCAGGCTCATCGAAGTCTACGTCTGGGAGTGACGGTATGACATCGTCTAAGCTCTTGCCATGGGTTATTAAAAACACAACTCCGTGTAAGCTCACATAGCATGGGTCTCCCAGCATGTGTACATTTGGCATTTCATAGAGTTTTTCAGCGTAGGACCTAAAGATGGGGGGAGAGGGGAGAGTTATGCTAGTTGCATCGTGGTTTCCTGGGATAATGATAATCTCTATGTAGTCAGGCACTTGACTTAATAGCTTATAGACAACTTCATATTGCTTGTAGATATCAGATATCTGTAGCTCTTTTGCCTGTTCAGGATATACGCCAACTCCATCTACTAAATCCCCAGCAATTATTAAGTACTTCACATAAGGGCGTATGTTATCTTCTCCTAAACCTTCTTCACCCCTAATCCACTTTAAAAACCGCTTAAACTGCTTCTCTAAGAATGCCTTGCTACCTACGTGTAAGTCTGATATCATAACAGCATAAAGTGGTTCTTCACCTAGCTTATATGAAGGAGGTTTTTTATCAGCAGGTATGTCTGGCCACATGACATCAGTTACTATGATGTAGTCGCCCCTAACAACTCCTTCGATACATATCACTTCATCTAGTAGAATTCTCAACCCTCTTCTCCAAACCTTCTCATCGTTTTTCATGAAAATTGCCTTGATGGAGGCTGTTTCATCCTCAAGTTCGATAGCAAGGTTGCCTGACTTAAGCTCCTTTTTAGCTGTAACGATTCCAATGACCTTTATCTTCCTATCCTTTGTAGCTAAGGCTTCTTCAATACTGATAGCTCCTTTAACGTCAAGTCGCTCTAATAGTAACTTTCTCAACTTCCTAAACCTACTATTAAAGTAGCTTTTAAATGCATCTAAGCTGGACGTTATGGAGACTTCTTTAGGGCTATACAAAACTTCAATATCTGCCTCAACTTGTTTAGCAAAGACCTTCACCTTAGCTTTAGGCTCGTGTTTCACAAGCCTTGTTTTAGCTTCTTCAACTTCACTTTTGGCTTCTACGACCACTTTTTCATCAATAAAGAGGGGTTTCTCAGCTCTCCCTAGGAGCTTAGTTACTAAGTTCTTCGCGAAAGCTTCGGGATCTTCTAAGCTCATCAATAAGCTTAAAGCTTCAGGTTTAAGTTGAAAACCGGAATTTATGATAACTTCCATAGCTTTTCTTACCTTTTCATTAATCACTTCCTTAGTCCTCCTTCTTAGGAAGTACGATAATTCCATTGTCAGCTTTTACTTCTTCAACTTTCCCGATAAGATAAAGCCACGCAGTTAACGCTGCGAGCATAGCGTCCACCTCATGTTTAGAAACGTTTCTCTCAAAAGGCTTAAGCCCATATGCCTTTAAAGCTTCAAGTACTTGTTTAGAAGATCTCGATACGTTAAGTCTACTAGCTGCTGTTTGAGGATGAGTTTCCAAAATCTTAATGTTTAAACTAAGCTCATTTATGCGCGTAACAAGCCCTATAGCTCTCATAGTTAAACTGCGCATGCCAGGCATTAAAGGGGGTAAAGGCTTTCCCTTAAGCTTCATAAGCTCTTTATCAACGTGTCTAAACCCGCCTTCTTTAGGCATGGTTAAGGGGGCATCTATAGCTATTATCACAGGCCTCGCATTAGTAACTTCATTTAAAATCTCGTCGTCTGAATATAACAGCTTTGTAGTGACCCGTCTACCATCTATAAGACACCAACCACTAGGCTTTTTCTCAGAACCAGAAAGATCTAAACCTGCAACTTTCCCCAAATTCAAGCACTCTCTCAAGCTTCTCTATACCATCATTAGAGGCTATATGCTTAATTGCCTCTCTTAACTACTGTCTTCACTTGATCAATATGGATCTGCGCAAGCTTCAAAAAACTAAGGGCGGGTCCTTCTTAATTACCTTACCTAAAACGTGGATAAACAAGTTTAAGTTAAGAGAAGGATCCGTTCTCTCAGTTGAAGAAAGCGAGCAAGGCTATTTATTAATTAAGCCTCACCATGTTGAAAGAGAAATCGAGACCAAACCATTAACCATCCCTGTTGAAGCCCACGTAAGCATTGAGCGCGGCATCAGATCAGCTTACCTAATGGGTGCTGAGTTCATGAAAGTTGAGTCAAGTGGGAGGTTGCCTTCAAATGTGAGAGAAAGCGTGTTATCAACCATTCAGCGCTTAATAGGCTTAGAGATTGTTGAAGAAACGTCAAATTCTATAACCATACAGAGCCTTTTACAGCTTTCAGCAATACCTATTAAAGCTACTTTAAAGCGCGCCCACGCGATAGTCTACAACATGCACAGAGACGTGCTAATAGCTTTAGAAGAGCTTGACTACGAGCTGGCACAAGCAATTGTAAAGCGAGACGATGAGGTGGATAGACTGTATTTCCTATTAGTCCGACAACTTAGAGCAGCTTCTCAAGACCCTCTTCTAGCAAGTAAGCTGGGTGTAAAAACTATAGATTGTCTCGATTTAAGGTTAGCAGCTAAGTTCATAGAAGCTATTGGAGATTGTGTTGTGAAGGTGGCTGAAGGTGTCTTAAACCTTTGCAGAAACAGTTACAAACACACAGATGTGATAGAGGATGTAAAGTCGCTAGGGCTTTTCTCGATGAACCTCCATGGCAAAGCTGTAGAAGCCTTAGTAAAACTTGACTCTAGAACTGCTGAAGAGCTTTCATTGAGCGTAAGTAAGCTTAACGATGCTTTAAAAAGCTTAAATGAGAAATTATGTTCGAATTTATCACCTTATGCTATGATAATGCACTCTATAGCGCTTTACTTCTACCAAATAGGAGGATATGGAATTGACTTGGCTGAGCTTGTAACCTAACATGTAGAGGGGG
>QMQV01000066.1 GCA_003649085.1 Thermoproteota archaeon | reverse complement strand
CGACGTTTGCTCCGCGTTCTCTAAGTTTTTTCGCCGCGAAAATTAATGGAGCAGCTCCATACCCTCCGTTAAGAAGCACGTAGTTACTTCCCTTGTCTAGTGAAAAACCTCTTCCGATAGGGCCTTTCAACATGATGTATTGTCCTTCGTTGACGCTACAAAGCTCTCTTGTCGTCAAACCAACAGCTGCAACCGTTATCCTAACAATATCTCCTTCATAACCTGAAGCACTTATTGGAACCTCTTCAAAGCCTGGTAACCAGACCATGAAGAATTGGCCTGGGTTTACATTCTCAATTCCGTCGACCTTTAAGTAGAGGCTTACGGCTTTAACGTTCTCCTTGACACGTTTAACAACCTTAGCGGGTTTGTAGGAAAAGTTTTGGTAATTCAAAGCTTAGCACCTTATGCAAACTGCGCTAACACGTCTTCACGCGTAATGTAGCGTCCACAGTATTCACACTGCATTAATAACGGGTTATCAGCTATGAGCTTAAAGCGCGGAGTTATTGGTTCTCTAGGCTGATTCGTTATGCAATTTGGGTTTGTGCACTTAACTATGTTGATGATCTCACTCGGCAATTCAACTTTCTCCTTTTTGACCACTTGGTAGCCCCTAATGATGTTGATCGTAGCTGTCGGAGCGATCAAAGCTATTTTATTTACCTCATCTACTGAAAGCTCTTTACCCTCAACTTTGACTATATCCTTCATCCCCAATTTCTTGCTATCGACGTTCATAACTATGGCTACCCTGTACCCTTCAGAGCCCTTAATGCCCAGGATTTTGAGAACATTTAGTGCCTGACCGGCCGGTATATGGTCTATCACCGTGCCACTCTCGATTTTCCTCACAACAAGTTCTTTTGACAATTAGCTCACCGCTCCTAAAATCAAGGCTAATAATGCCATCCTAACGGGGATTCCATAAGCAGCTTGTTTAAAGTATTTAGCGTATTTCGTCTCATCTACTTTTAAGTCTATTTCATCAACCTTAGGTAGTGGGTGAAGAATTATCAGGTCTTCCTTAGCGTTTGACAACATGCTAACGTCAATCCTATAGCTTCCCTTAACCTTTTCGTACTCCGATATGTCCGGGAAGCGCTCTTTTTGAATGCGGGTCATATAAGCCACATCTAGCTCGCTAACCACATCTGCTAAGTTTTCAACTTCCTCATATGCGACGTTTACATGTCTAAGGTAGTCCTTAACCTCAGCTCTAGCTTTTAGCAGAGGCGGTGAAATTAAGAAGAGCTTCTTAGGCTTATACTTGGATATTGCGTAGATAAAGGATGCTGCAGCTCTACCATATTTTAAGTCCCCTATAACACCTACGCTTAGCCCTTCAAGCTTGCCGAGTTCCCTCCAAATCGTGTATAAGTCGATCATGGCTTGTGTAGGATGGTGTTGACTCCCATCTCCGCCGTTGATTACTGGCGCGGAGGCTACTTCAGCTGCTAGCTTAGCTGCGCCTTCAAGCTTATGCCTGATTACTATGACATCTGAGTAGTTGTCCAGCATCCTAATGGTATCAGCTAAGTTCTCTCCCTTAGCTATAGCTGCTTCAGCTGGTTCGTGGAAGCCTATTACTTGTCCTCCAAGCCTCTTCATGGCTGTTTCAAAGCTAAGCCTAGTTCTCGTGCTTGGCTCAAAGAAAGCTAGCGAGAGTACCTTGCCATCTAGGATGCTTAGCTTAGACCTAGAGTATCTCTCCATTTCAAGTGAAACTTCAAAAAGCTTTTTGAGGTCATCAACCGAGAAGTCTATGATCGACAACACGTCGCGGTTATAAAACATTAAGTTTAAAGCCCAGTGAAGCTTCTCACAGCAGCTCCTATATAAAAAGCTCTGGCGCGATGTCTCGTGAGTAGGCTTAAGCTACGCATAGCTTTATGTTGAGCTAGCGCGTATGTAAGCCATGACATTATGATACGTTTTGTCATCGATTAGCTTTAGGTTATAGAGGCTTTCAACAAGCTGGCTTGCCTTAACTATGGATAGAAGCTCAACGTCTAGCTTCCTTAAAGCTTCAGAACCACCTTGTTCCCTATCTACTAAGACAACAGCTTTGTTGACAACGGCTCCAGCTGACCTTATGGCGTCCACAGCTCTAATGATGTTAGAACCTGTTGTTATCACGTCATCAACTACTACGACCTTATCTCCTCTCTCTAAGACGCCTTCTATTTGCTTTTGTAGCCCATAGTCCTTGGCTTCCTTCCTAACGTATAGGAAGGGCTTGTTTAGCTTGTATGCTGTTAAAGCGGCTATGGGTATTCCAGCTGTAGCTATTCCAACCACTTTATCGAAATCGAGCTTATGCAGCAAATCCACGTACAAATCTGTAACCTTGTCGTATAACTCGGGGTAAGAGGGTATTCTCCTCAAATCTATGTAGTATGGGCTTTTACCACCAGCTGATAACGTAAACTCTCCAAAAGCTATGCAGCCTTTCTCGAAAAGCTCCTTTGCGAGCTCATCTCTGTTTAGTAGCTTCTTCAATTGCCTTCACCACATCTTCAGCTGCCTTCCTAGGGTTTGAAGCACCATATATGGCTCTGCCCACAATCTCAAAATCTGCCCCAGCTTTTATTGCTGATCCATAAGCTGCTCCTTGAACACCAACTCCTGGAGATAATATTAATGCATCCGCATAGAGCCTTCTAGCTTCAGAAATATATTCAGGATATGTCGCAGGCAAAATGAATCCGTCTACTTCAGCTTCATATGCGAGCTTTAACAGCTCCATAAAGTGCTTGTTTAAGAAGTTTTGAGCACCTGGATGCGTCATCGCGCAAACAGCCAAGACGCCTTTGTCAAGGCTATGAGCTAGTTCAGAGATCGGCTTAATACCTTCTTCTACACCTATCGCTGAGTGCGCTATTACCGCGTCGAAACCAGTTGAAAAGACTTGGTTAACAACTAGCTTGTTGATGAAACCTACATCTGCTATCTTAAAGTCACATATGAAAAGCATTTTAGGCTTAAAGGAGTTAATAAGCTGTTCAACGCCGTCTAAGCCTACATCAAGCACCAGCGGCAAACCTATCTTAACTGCAACCACATAGCTTTCTACTGCTGACACCACATCGTATGCCTTCGCCAAGAGCGCTTGCCTAAACCCAATACGAACATTTTTAGGTTTGGTGTAGACGTTTTCTTGAAGATCAAGAGCCAATACTACTCTTGCGCCCTTAATTTCAGCGATTTTCTTTAAAGCTTCCTTAAAAAACAACTTAACCAACGCCATACTTCGTAAGCTCTAAGCAAATAAATAAGCACTTCTTCTATGCATCAATCAAATCCTAAGTATAAATAACTTTAAAATAATTAAGATTAAGCAAGAGCAAATGTGTCGGTGCTTACTATGCAAATAACCATTAACAATTTCAAAAGCATTGAAAATGTGACACTAAGATTAAGACCACTAACCATACTATTGGGACCACCAGCTAGTGGAAAATCTAATATCTTAGATGCGATGGCATTCATAGGCTATTTTAATAAATTAAGGTTACTAAGGGAAGAGTACAATAATAATGCCCAAGATCTCGAACCATTAGCATTAATAGCAAGATTTGACGAGCATATGCATATCTTCAGACAATACGATCTGAGCAGAGACATAGTGATCAGTGTAGATCATGAAAGAATTAGAGAGAAAGTTAGAGTATTCTTTGAACAAGGGAAGCTGAGGATTACGGTAAACGATGCTGAAATACCTTGGGATTTGAGGGCATTATATCAAGATGTAGCACTAAATGTGCGTGAAAAGTTAATATCAACTTCTGCTGATGCTGGGCTGATTGAAGCAAGACTTTATGGATATGATAGGTATGGATTAGCTATATCTGCATATGTCTCGCCATATGTGACTTATGGTCATAGTTTTCACCATTATTTAAGGGGGATTTTTGTAAGGTCTACACCAGTACATATAATGAGCGAGCTTGGATGGAATGTTACTAAGGTAATTAGAAGTTCACCTGATGTTGTTAATCGCTTAAATAGGGTATTGAGGGAGTATCTTAGTGAGGAAGTTGAGTTACGTGTCTTAAGGGAAGGTAATGTGGTAATTTTTGACTACGGTTATGAAGTCTCTCCATCAGCCATTTCTGACTCGGTGCTTAGAAGCCTCTACTACTTAATGGCTTTACGCTCTACAATTAACTACGTTAAAGTGCATGGCTTAGAAAACAAATTTATCCTAATGCTAGAGGAACCGGAAGCGCATGTATTTCCATTTCTTTTAGACCCGCTAATTGATTATGCATTGGAAGCAATTAAATGCTCATACGTTATTATGACAACACACAATCCTTTATTCGTCTCAAGGATTTGGGATAGAGCTAGCGATATTAAAACATACTACGTTTATAGAAACTCGGAAGGAACTACATGTGCTATGGAGTTAGATGTAGACAAATTAGCTAAGGAGCTGAAGACCATTGAAGAAATCCTGTATATGATGCCTAATGAAGTTATACAGCAATATTTAATCACGTAAATCAGCTCTCAACGAGCTGGGGAAGAGGTAGGCATGGAGCTTCTTGCTGAATGTTATGCTAATAAGTGTATGGCGGAGGAATTGGTGTATAAACATGGAGTCTCGGGAAATGTAAGACATAGCTACATGTGGGGTCGTGACCGCATAATTAAGAAAGTCTATGAACACGCTAAG
Organism: Thermoproteota archaeon; assembly: GCA_003649085.1. The sequence continues at coordinate 3,060 of QMQV01000066.1, read as the reverse complement.
AGAAAGAAGGATGAAGTATTTGTCGCAGTCATAGATTATGAAAGAGGGGTTGCGAGGGAGTACATCAATAGAAACTTTAGGTTGCAGAAGCTTGAAGGCTTTCAAGGGCTTTTAGTAGGCATTAGTTATCGTCAAGCAAACGTATTAGCAATAGTCTTTGACCCCGATATAGAAAATGTGCTTGAACGCGTTTTAGGAACTAAACAGCTAAGCGTAAGTCAACGTGAAAAACTTAAGAGTAACAAAGCTTGCGAAGAGCTTAAGAAAATTTTTGAAAACAACAACGTCAAGAAGATGCTACAAAGTTTGGCTAAGAAGCTTCTTGAACTATTAGGTAGGAATATTTAAACTTCAATAATCCACTATAGATTTCGCATGTCCCGTTTTCAATATCTCTTTTTCGTCTTTTTCAATACCCTTCTTTAAGTATCTTATTAGCTCCTTGCTTACCACGACTCTGCCCTCGTCGTCAACTGGGTAAGCATATGGTAGCTCTACTACGTGTTCGTAGAAATCATCTCGCTTAACTAGGATTTCGAGCTTTTTTCTCACCTTTATTGAGCTTAAGTTAGCTCCTTGCGAAACCATATTCGCTACGTAAGCTGCTCCATCAATTGAAAACTGTCTCTTACCAATATTCCTAGTTTTTGCCCCCGGGAGCTTGCTCGTCAAAAGCTTCCTAGTCCTGCCTTTAGGTGGATGATCTCCTAATATGCCTCCTATAACTATGTAGGAGTCTTCAGTGATGTCTTCTGGTTGAAGAGGGATATCCGATTTTGGGTCTAAGACGATAAGCTTTTCCCTAGGTATTAAAAGCTCCGATATGCTTTGACTATAAACTTCACATGCTAGCTCCCTAAGTTTCTCGGCTTCACGCGCATCCTTCACGTTGGTTATTATGAGGTTTTCTCTGCCTACGATCTCTGATGCATGCCTATATTCAATCCAAGCCCAGCGGCTTAATACTGGCTCTAAATGCTCAATTACAAACTTCACGTTTTTCACAGCTATTTACCACCTATCTAACACGGCTCTCCTACCATCCACGTCGACTAAGCTATGTGGAAGCCCTACCTTAGACTTTAAAACCTCTCTAGCCCTCTTCAAAAGCCTTTTACTAGGCAAGTTTGGCAAAGACATCACATATTCATCGGAGGAGATTATTATACAACCTAAGTTTCGAAGATCTCTTATGTTAGCTTTCTGCACCTCTTCATCTTGCGAGGATGTGCAGTCCTCAATTATTATGACCTCGTAATCTAGGGAGAGAGCGTCGTAAACCGTCGCTCTTATACAATTTGGAGTTTGCGTGCCGATAATAGCTAACACTTCAACGCCTAGACGCCTTAATAACAAGTCAAGCTCGGTCATGAAAAATGCTGAAAACCTCTTCTTAACGATTAAGTAATCTCCGGGTTGGGGCTTAATCTCATCTACGTACTCAGCACTTAGCAGATCGGTTGAAGTAACGGTCAGGGGCATGCCGGCGTTAAGCCATTGATTTAACCTTACAAGCTCTACGTCGCTTCCATCTCCTCTATAAAGCCTCTTAACATATACGACGGGCATGCCATGTGACCTAGACGCTTCAATAACCTTCTTGCAATTAGGTATCGTCTTTAGAGCTCCCTTAACCTCGAATGGAGAGTTCGGCAAGACGAAAGCTTTCTCTAAATCTATGACTAGGAGGGCTGCGTTCAAAAGCGATCACTTCCTTGCCTTAACCTTACATATAAACTCGCAATAGTCATCTCCACGCGCTCTACACTTCACTTCTTCAACCTCGCTCTCAAAGCCACTATACGTGTCGGCTAGGCCCTTGATGATGCCCTTTGTAAAGTAGCATCCAGGAGATTTCGCTAAGCCACGCGAAACCGCGCTTTCCCAGCAATCATACACCCTCACAACAAGCTCATACCTCGACTTATCGAAACCAGCTATCTCCACAATTCCCCATCCGACAGCTCTCGAAATCTCCTTAAACAGTGAGATGCCCTGCTCGTGGCTTAGCTTAGTGAACCTTGAGATAAGAGACGCCAGCTCTTTACCAGTGTTTATACCCATTAGAAACAAGATGGGGGCAGCTCCTTCACTGAATGTCTCCCACAAAGCTCTAAATGCTCTTACAACGTCTGAAAACCTAAAAACGATAGATCTTTCACCTAGGATGGTAGTTGGATAATGAAACATTTCGATGGATATATCTCCAAAAAGCTTGTAGATTTCTTGATACTTAACCTCTAAAACGCCTTGTATTGAGGAGAGCTCCTTATAGAAAGCTTCAACAGAAGACTTAGCCTTCGATATGTCTACGAAGAAAAGCCACTTAACCCTCCTACCTTCAAAGTAGAAGCTGCCATAAACAAGCTTGAAGCCTAAACGATCCATTAACTTCAAGGCCTTAGCTACAATTGTCCTATAGCGGCTGATCCTGATATACACGAGAAATTCGACGATCTTAGCTTTAGGGCGAAGCGAAATCGAGAATATCTCCCTAGGTAAATACTGCTTAACAACTGCCTCAGACAAATCCCACACCTCTTAATGCTTTAAGCTATGGACGAGTAAGCTAAGGTTGGTTAAGGTTAAATCAAATATTAATACGTGTCTACTTATTGAAGCAAAGCTCGCTCATTAAGCTATCGCGAGAGCTTTCATAGCTAATTTGGCCAGTCCTATGCTATTCACATACCTGTTTAGCCTCAAGACCTTAATTGAGCTTAACAAGTCAAGTGGTGTAAGCTTAGATTCCACAAACTTCGTGAGAATCGAATACGCTTCGTCAAACTTCATTTCCTTAGCAACTTTGAGCTTTAGACGACGCTCATAGTCTTTAACTCCACGTGCAAGGGAGTCGTAGAGAATTTTGGCAGAGAGCATTGATGGGGCAATGCCTTCACCTGATAAGGGGTTAACGCAATTTGCGCTCGCCCCTATCGCCACAACATTTCCCTTAACTAATCTCGCTTGAGAAGGAGTAGACAATGTCATGTGGCATGAACACTTGCACAACACTTTTTCAGCACGTAGCTTCTCTAGCATCGTATTTGCAAGCGCTTG
>QMQV01000065.1 GCA_003649085.1 Thermoproteota archaeon | reverse complement strand
GGCTATTATTGCTAGTGGCAAACTGAAGTACCTCGTAGTGTTGAATAAATGGATTAACACTAGGCCTGCACCTAACGCTACTAGTAGCGAGATTGCTCCAGGTATCCCATAGAACATTAGCGGATGTCGTATCGATAGTTGTTTTATAGTGCTGAAGATCACGTCTAATGCGTGCGTTAGAGGGTTTATCGTCGAAGGTTGCTCCACTTTATAGGATATCCTTATCGGAACTTCCTTTATCTTTAGGTTGCTTTGTTCTGCTTTCAAGAGTATTTCTGTGCTTACACCCATTCCCATCTCAGCGGGTTTGATTAATTGTAATGCTCTCTTCGAATAGGCTCTGTATCCTGACTGCGTGTCTGTTATCGCCTTAGCTTTCGCTCTCATGATCCAGTTTATTACCTTGATCCCAATCTTGCGATAGGCAGGGATCTCAACGTCTTTCGTTAGGAATCTCGATCCGATTACTATGTCCGCTTCCTGATCCATTATTGGCTTTATCAGCCTTGGGATATCGTCTGGATCGTGCTGGCCATCGGCGTCCAACGTTATCATTATATCGGCATTTTCCTCTCTGGCCCTCTGGAATAATGATCCTATAGCGGCCCCATAGCCCATGTTCCTCTCATGTCTTATTACTTCCGCTCCTAGTGCTTCTGCTATTTCTGCAGTCATATCCGTCGATCCGTCATCACATACGATTATTTTGTCTACGTACTTCTTGGTTTTCAAAATTACCTTTGCTATTGTATTTTCTTCGTTGTATGCAGGAATACAAGCAATGATATAGGGCTTTTTGTTAATATTCGTAATCTCTCCCTTGATTAATTACAGTGATAGGTTCGATAAATCAGTAATTGTATTCTTCACGGCATTTCTACTATTTGTTTTTGGTTTCGATCCTTTTTGCTTTGCTTTTGTTATTTTGAAAGGCACAAGTTTTACATCACCTGGCCAACTTCTACTGTTCTCTTCTATCTCCTGTAAAAGCATATTAAACGTTTTTAGGCTAAGTTCCCTTGTTACTAGCGTTCTCTTTCCTTTATTTTGTTTAAAACTCGTTTTCATGTTTTCATATGGCGGAATATTCAGGATTATTGACGCTATTTATCATGATTTTCAAGCCTTCTTCTAGAGAGGTTTTAGGTTTGATGTGAAAGGTTTTCACAGCTTTTGATATATCGGCTACGCTATGTTTTATGTCACCTGGTCTCGGTTTCTCGTATATTGGTTTTAAATGTGATTTTCCGGTGATTTTGAGTAAAGTAGAGGCTAATTGGTTTATTGAAGTTTGTTTTCCAGTTCCTATGTTGAAAACTCCGTTAGCATCGATCTCTAGTGCCTTTATTAAAAAATCTGCTACATCTTCTACGTATATGAAATCTCTGGTTTGATTTCCATCGCCAAATATTATTGGAGGCTTGTCTCTTCGTATTCTCTTTATGAACTCTAGGATTACGCCTGAATATTTGCTTGTATTTTGGTTGGGGCCATAAACGTTGAACAGTCTCAGAATTGTAGTCTTTAGTCCATAAGATTTAGAAAAAGCTTTACAATAGTTTTCAGCAGATAGTTTGCTCGCGGCATAGGGGGATAATGGGTTTAATGGATGATTCTCGTCTATTGGTAGTCTTATTGGATTTCCGTAAACGGCACATGTAGATGTGTAGATGAATTTGGTTATTTTCTGTTTAGTAGCTGCTTTTAATAGGTTTAAAGTGCCTGTAGAGTTGACTTCATGATAGGTTTTTGGTTTTCTTAATGATTCTTGAACATCTATTAATGCTGCAAGGTGGAAGATTGCATCTACTCCTTTAACTGATTTTTCTACTGTTTTGTAGTTTCTGATATCGCCTTTTATTAATTCTATTCTGTCTATTACTTCAGTTAGATTTTCTTTTCTACCCGAGTGAAAGTTGTCTAGAACTCTTACGTCAAATCCCGATTTTACGAGCCTTTTAACTAGATGACTTCCGATGAAACCTGCTCCTCCTGTCACTAGCGCTCTTTTTGCCATCACTAAGCACTTTTAAGATATGCTCATTAAAGGAGTCCGTAACAAGCCTAAATATGCAAAAACAGACTTAAAACCATTTTTAACTAATTTTCAACACCTATGCGCGCGGGAGCATTCCTTTGATATCCCCAAAATAGGTTTTCAGCCTTACTTGCCAAACTCGTCACCTGCAGGGAGCAGAAGTTTACCCTTGCAGAGATTAATAAGTCCTGTCACCAGCGCACGGATTTAATGTAGGGTCCTTTTTTTAATGTGTAGTCTCTTGTTGTTGGTAGCTTTTCGTATAGGTCTGTTGTTGTCAGCGCTATGGTTACTTTCCCTTTTCGGTTGATTTTGCGGAGCAGTTTTATTAGCAGTTCTGAGTTTTCCTCGTCTAAGATCCTCTAACCCTATCGGCCCAGCTACGGCGTATCTGAATCCCTCGTCCTCTTTCAGGAGCTTAAGGATCCTCGATCTCAGCTCGGCTTCCATTTTCCAGCAACTATGGATCTGACCTGATATTTATAGGTATCTCTTGAAACAGAACACATTATAAGGGTAGCCGAGCCTCGACTTCCTCGGTAAACATCGTATACCACATTTCCCTCTGAGACAGGCCTGGGTAGCTTCGCCGATCTCAGCGATATCCTTCTCCATTCGGGCAAGCCTCTCGTCTAGAATCGTCTTCAAATCCTTCCTAAGCTCTTGCTGTACCCTCCACATAAGATGCCTGCAACTACGTTCAAGACACGTATAACCTCCTAATTAAGACGGATTGTTCTCAGTTCCGAGGCTAAGATTTATTTTCACACTTCGCTAATGTAGATCGTTTCGATTTTCAGCCTTTCAGCCGCTTTCGCCTGTCCTTCATCTAGAGTTAGCAACGGCAATCTCTTTTCCTTAGCTAAAGCGACGTATAGGGCATCGTAAACCGTTATGCCGTTCTTTAAAGCTAACTTAAACGCCTCTCCAACGTACCTCTCCTCCGGCTCGAGAAGAATGTTAGCTCCTATTAGCGATTTCAGTATACCGTATAGCTTCAAGGCCTGCTCTACATCGATTACCTTCTTTACGATGCATGCTCTCCAAATTGAATTGGAGACCTCCTTTACGATATGATCGACGGATATCGAGTTCACGAGGTAGCTAGATAGCTCCTTCCAACCGGGCTCCTTAAGTACGAAGGCTGCTAAAGCCGAGGCATCAACTACTATCACGATCCTTCCTCACAGAAGCTACCGAGAAGCCCCTAGGGGTTTCTATAGGCATTTTTTCAAGTTCCTCGACAACCTTTTTAATGTTCTCCTCGGCTTCAAGCATCCTTATCCTCTCCTCAACAAAGTTCCTCAGTTCCTCAGCCCAGCTAACTCTATCCCTGTACTTCTCCATCTTCTCCTTAACTTCCTTCTTAACCTTAAAGCTGACAACGCTCACATCGTATACTATATAGTAAACCTATTATTAGACTTTTTGGTAGACCTTTTAGCCCTGTTAGCTTAAGCAAATAGACAGGCTCGTCCGACCTTATCCTCATGCATAGCGCGGGATGAGTTTTAACGGCGAGGTCGATAGGAGGCGATGGGCCTTAAGTTAACAGGGTCCCTCGAGGTCGACCTCCAACCGCTGTCGGTCCCCGCTACTGAAGTTGTCCGCTGGCCTTCAAAGACCAGGTAGCTTAACTGGGTTTCCATGAATGGTGTTCACTGTGAACAAATTTCACCTTAAACCATACTCTGGCCCTTAAGGCCTTCCTCTTAACCTTAATTAATTCAGTTTTCGTGAACAATGTTCCATCAACCTTGGATTTTACCCATAACGAATGATTAAATTTCCCATTTAACGTTTTCTAGTCAACTCATAGCTCAACCACTAAAGCATCACCAAATTTCGCTTTCATCTCCATAGAACGATAATTGATTCTGGATGCCATTTTGACCTGTTGCTTGTTATTCCTGTTCACTCACAGATCTGCCTTGAGGAGAGGACTGTACTGTTCAGCTTTTAAATTTCTTCAGCTTTTCTAGGAAGTTAGTTATGTTTTTTAGGGCTCTTTCCACTTCTTCTCTTGGAGCCCATCCCTCGTAAAAGCTTATGTGCATTGATAAGGCTGTTCTCCACAGGTTTCCAAGCTCCTCATCATCTGTTTCTTTGATAAGCTTGTTTACATATTCCCAGAGTTCTCTGTGGCTTGTAAGTCTTCTTCCTTCTTTTGCATAGGCTACAGCTTTAACTGCTAGGGCGGCTGAACCCCAAATCTTTTCAGATGCCTGTTTAAGGTCTCCCTTAACCATTTCTTCTTTAGCCTGCTTAAGATAGGTTTCACACATCTCCCAGTAAGCTTCAACCCTGGTTTTAGGATCCAAATCTCTAACTAACCTCTCAACTATAAGCTCCTCAACCTGAATACCTTCAGCTTCAGCTAATCTCTTAAACCTTTCAAAAATAGATTTCGGAAGTACGATTACACTCAAATTAAACCCAACCTCATCAACCAGTGAATTATTTTGAGGAAATTAAGGTTGTAAGGTTTGAGCCACCGGGTAGACTACGATGTCTCTTGCAACTATTATCAGCGAAATCGTTGCGAGTTTCGACGTGTTTAAGCAGTGTTTTTATAGAAGTTTTCGAGCATTGATTTCAGGTTTAGGAATTCTTCGACCAATTTCTTGATTTCAGGTAAGCAATAGAACTCATATAAATTCGTCGTTACAGTATTCGTAAATTTTCGTTCTTCTACGTTCATTCCGTCTCGTTTCACTGCCTCAACGAAAGCATGTTTCATTTAAAAGCAAGATTTTCTCCACAAGTAGATCGCTTGAGCTGTTCTCGCTAAGATCACGGAAAAGGCCAGACCTAAGATGTTCATCACGTTCCCTAACAGCACTAAGCCTGTTATTAGGAAAATCAGGTAGATCAATCCTCCTAAAAATGTGTACTTGCTTCTCTCCCTTCCGAACAATCTCGCGTTTGAGAGAGATGCAATTGTCGTGGGTATTACGGCTAAACACATGGCTTGAACCACTTGAATAGCCTCTGTGAAATTAGGGAAGAAAGTTTTTATGATCCAAGGTGAGAAAAGAAAAGTTAAAACGGCTATTGTAACTGAAAACGCCAGCCCTAAAAGCATTACTTCTCTTCTATCCTCTCCGCTCGATTCCTCGGGAAGTAGATACATGTAGAGGCTTCCAGGGATTAGCCCTAAGAACATCAAGAACTGATACCCAAGCTGATACAGTCCTAAAGCATAGAATCCGAAAAAAGTTCCTACTATTATCTTATCTAGGAAAGCTGAAAAGCTTCCTATTAGGTTCAGTCCGTAGCTATGGATCGTGAAATTCTTTTTCTCCTTTAAACTGTTGATCTTTAAAGTAAATTTTCTAAGCTTGCCGAGGTACCTATAACTTAAGAGTAAGGGTCCCAGAAAATAGCCCATCAATATTCCTATTAAGCCGAATTGGAAGTAAAGAAGGATCGACAAGGTTATTTGCGCTAATCTGCTTGAAACTGAGATGAAAGCGTATTCAGCATATAGTTTTCTTCCAAGGATCTCTGCTATAGCCATTCCGTAGAAGATCATAGCGATAAGAATTAAACTCGAGCTCCACTGAAATGGAATCATGGTCGTGGCTAGGATTAAGCTTGAAACTAAAGTTATGGAGTCCGCTTCATATACGACTTCCTCTTCTCCTTTAGCTAAGTATGTCGTTACGGTTGTGTTTAGACCGAGGGTTCCAATTGCAGCTGGAATTGAAGCTAAAGCGATATAATAGTTTACTTCTCCATACTCACTTACTGCCAAAATTGAGGCTAGAATGAACCAGAACAGCGCTCCCAGTAAAGCTGAGCTCATGTTCCCAATTGTAGTATACGCTAATCCTTTCTCCCTTTTAATGAATTCGAGAAGATCCTCTAAACTCATTCTCCCTGCCCTATCTCGTGTAGTAAACGAGTTACAGTATTGTTCCAACGATTAAGCGGTAGTATCATTTTTCCGTTAAGATCGAGAGGTAGCAGAGGTGATTATCAAAACGCTAGACTAGAAATGACTTTTGGAGTTGAATTTGAGGTGAACAATTCTACGCATTTAGGCACGTGTTAGTTTCTTAAGTTTCTCAGTAAAGGTTCTAATAATTTCGACACCATTCGCCACAGCTTCAGCTGTTAGCCAATTTTCATAAAAGTTTGTATGAAGACTGTTTGCTATGTGAAACATGTTTAATAGATTCCAATCAGGATTCTCTTTATTAAGCTTGGTTATAAATTCCCATAAATCTCTATGACTTCTTAATTCAACGCCTCTTCTGGCCGCAACTGCTTTAACTATTTGAGATGCTGCACCCCAGGCTTTCTCAGATGCTTGAACATAGTTCTTTTTTGCTAATGATTCCTCAGCTTCACGAATGTACTTCTCGCATAGTTTCAGATGAAGTTCAGCTTTAATCTTAGGATCGGTGATATCGAATTGTTTGAAAATAGCATCGCTAATAAGCTCTTCTAATGTCTTGTTCTCAGATTTTGCTTTTTTCTTAAGCTGCTTAAGAACTTCCTCGGGTAATGTGACAATAATTGTGGACATGATTATCTATACGATTAACAGCCTGTTTTTAGCTAGCTTATCTAGGAATTTAAACGAGTCTTCGAATCCCATGAATAATAGTTCGTGTTTAGGTCGAACATGCTTCAGTTACACTTCTGCTTCCAAACGTCTTGAGCATAGTAGTTACTTTTCTGATAGCCTCTGAATTGTCTTCTTTGTGTATTCAACGATCCATTCGACGTGTTTTATATCGTCCTCTATGTCTTCTATGCTATATTTTGCTTCATGAAATCCCCATATGTGTATTTCGTATGCTATAGCCCATGTTTGCTCTACCCTTGGTTCCTTGAGGATCTTTGAGAGTTTTCTAGCAGATTTACCCAGGAGATGTGTCCACCATCTCCCCTCAGTTCTCGCCTTCTCGTATTGTGGGAGCTTGTGTAATTGAGCCAGTATTTTCACGCATTCTTCAACTGCTTTATACAGCTTCTCTGAAGCTTGTATGAGGTCGTTCTTCTTTATGTAGTCTCTAGCTTCTTCTAAATTTTTCTCGGCAAGTTCTAGACGAATTTCAGCTTCCTCGTTTGAATCCAATCTCAACTCCCTTAAAATGGTCTCAATTACTAACGATCTCAAGTCGATGCCAACTTCTTCGCTTTCTCAACGATTCCGCTTGGAATTGTGATCGTAGTTGACATTTCTTCAAAGCTCCTTAAGCTTACTCACTTTAAATTAATTCTAAAACTATTTTGAAAGTAATATATTGAGCTTCTAATGTTTATTCCCAGATACTCTATGTAATTTAAGTCTTTAAGCCTGTTCTCCAATTCACGGATCCATTTGAACATCTCCTTTTCTTCACATTTCTCTAGTTTTTAGAAATCCGGTCTTTGAAACATGGGCTTTCATCGAATTAATCTTCTTAGCCGATATCAAAAATTACATTTGTAATCAATCATGGCATCAGAAGGAGAGCTTCCAGTAAATTCAAATTATGTTTCTCTCTGAACTTCATCAGTTTTCATCTATGGTTTAGATTTAGAGCTTCATATACGAGTGTACGTTGGAATATTAATGTAAATCGTTATGAAGGTAGTTACACTGTACGACAAGGGCAGGATAAAGCTACCTAAAGAAGTTTTGAAATGGCTTAAGGTTAAGAAGGGAGATAAGCTCGTCGTCATGGAAGTTGAGGGTGAGCGATCCATTAAGCTTGTTCCGGTGGACGAGTTCAAGAGGACTGTTAAGTGGCCGAGGCTAGAGGGAATAAACGAGGATAAGGCTTTATCTGAGAAGACTTTGGCGCTATACGAAATG
>QMQV01000064.1 GCA_003649085.1 Thermoproteota archaeon | reverse complement strand
TCATTTTTCAGCGCTATGCCCTCATCATTCGCTACGTATAGCTTTATCTTAGCTAGCTTTTAAGGTTAATCATTTAGCTTTTTTTGATAACACGCGATCTCCTCTTACTGATCTTTTCATCTCTCATCTTATAACTTATGGAGAGAGTGGGCAACAGCGATCTCGATATTATAGGTATTCTCCTTTTCACATCATCATAGTATGATAGGAAGATTTCTTTAGCTTCCCTAACCACTTCCTCTCTTCTCTTTTCTCCTTTTGCAACTTGCTCAATCTTTTTCTCAATTAGGGCTCTAACTTCAGGTTTTACGAGTTCTGGCCTTGCTTGCTCTAGCATGTTGATTAAGGCTTTACCGAGTGGTGTTGGTATGCAGCGCTTATTTTCTATGTAAAAGTAACCCCTATCGATGTTTGTCTGTATGTGCTGTGGAGCTGTAGCGTCTGTCCCTATTCCTAGCTTCTCCATTAGCTTTAGTAGCTCTGACTCGGATAAGTATGGCGGGGGCTCCGTTTGACCTTCTCTTACAGATACTTCAAGTACTCTAGCTATGTCGCCTTTCCTGAAGTTTAAGGCTCTTTCTGTTGGCATTTCGTAGTCGTAGATTTCGAGAAATCCAAGGGATATTGGCTTTAAGCCATGGGCTACGAATTTCTCTCCCCCGATGTCTATTACTGCTGTTTGGCTTAGGAATTTAGCTGGTGGGCTTAGTGAGGCTAGGAAGTGTCTTACGACTAGGTCATAGATTTTCCAAGCATTCGAGCCTAATTTAGCTTTGATTACTCTTTCGTCTACTGCTGTAACTGGATGTATTGGTGGATGTGCTCTATCGTCTTTTGACCCTTTTGTCGGTTTCACTTGTTGCCTCAGCAGCTTTATTGCGTACTCTCTATAGGTTGGGATCTTTGATAGTTTTTCAACGAGCTGCTGTAGGTTGAGAGCTTCTGGGTATATTTGTGTCTCGGTTCTGGGGTAGCTGATGAGCCCTAACTGGTATAATTTCTCAGCTGTATCTAGGGTTGTTTTTGACCTTAAGTTAAGGTATTTGCTTGCTCTGCTTTCTAGATCTACGGTGTTTAGTGGCAATGGTGGGCTTTTAATGTGTACCTCCTCTCTTAGGTCTTCTATGTAGGCTTGGAGGCTTTTCTTAGCTGCTTGTGCTGCAGATTCCGCTTCTTCTCTTGTTGCGAAACGTCTTTTCCGATGCTCAACTTCGTAGACTTCTCCATTGACTTCTATTTTAGCGACCACGCGGTAGAATTTTTGAGCTTTGAATTTTTCCCGCTCTCTATCCCGTTGTACAACGAGGTATAAGACTGGTGTCTGACACGGGCCGTAGCTTATGAAATGTCCTGGCGGAAACGCTTTTCTTGAAATATCTTCGATTGAAAGCGTTAGTAGCCTTGTGAAAGCTGCTCCTATGGTCAAGTCGATTTCCATTCTTGCAAAGCATTTGTCAGCAAGGTTTTTGTTTGGAGTTCTTGGATTATTTAAAGCTGATGTGAGCGTTGATGGCAGGGTGTCTGAGAACCAAAGCCTTTTAAATTCTGCGTAGGGGTTTACTGACCTTATGATGTTCATTACTTCAAATGCTATGCTTTCTCCTTCACTATCGCCGTCTAACGCTAGGTAAACTGCTTCAGCATATCTCCCTAGCTCTTTTAAGAGGTCAGCGTATGCTTTGCTTTCTTCTCTGATGACCATTTTTGGAGGTATGTTGAAGAGCTCTCGTGGGTCAATGCTTCTCCAGTTCTCTAAGTGTTTGCCGAAGTCGAAGTCCATTATGTGACCGCGAAGCCCTATGATAGCCCACGTAGCGTGATTTAAATTTAAGAGGTAGTATGGTATTTGCTTGAAGAGCTTTGGCTTGATCTCCCTTCCTGCTAGTGCTTTTGCAAAGGCTTTGGCTACAGAGTGCTTCTCAGCTACGATTAGCTTGTCTATGGAGTGCAACGCTCTTCTTCTCCTTTGGTAGCTTATGTAGGCTATTTTAAGTTAACTTCTATTATTGATAGGTTTCCGTAGAGGCTCTCTTCGCGACACCTTAACGTTAGGGTGTAGTCTCCGCTCGTTAACGTGATGTTTTCTTTAAACAGCAGATCTTTATACAATATGCGGTTTGTGAAAACCTCGCTTATGATGTTTTTAACGTCTAGTATCTCATGCATTGGTATGGGCTGCGTTACGCGTATTGTTTTGCCTGAAATCGTTACCGTGTGATGATGAGGTATCGAGATCTTAACTGTAATCGCTTTTCCGGGCTCTTTTGCTAAGTACTCTATTGCCTCATGTAAGATTATTGCCGGATTTTTTGAGAAGTAGCTTTGCTGTGTTTCTTGTAGGTTTTTATAAGCTATGTTTGTGGTCAGCGCAATTAACGCTATTGAGGCTGCAATTATAACTACTATGGATATCGTTGAAGCTATTGCCCTATCACAGCCCATAGCTTCACACCTTCAACTTCAAACATTAACGGTGTTCCACCATTGATTAACGGCACCTTAACCTTAAGTATCCCTTTTCCGCTTACGTAGGGTATTTTAGCCCACTTACCTGGCGCATAGCAGTAGACCGTGGTCTTCATGTAGCGTTTAATTGGGGGGTTGAAGTCTTTGTCTATTTTGATTGCTAACGTCATGGTCTTTTCTTCGCTTTCTAAGACTTGGATTTCTAATGAGATGGTTTGTGAGGCGTTGCCAAATGCTATACGTGCTTTTGAACTTGTATTAGCTAATCCTTCCTTCATCGAAACGTAGACTAGGTATTTTCTGTGGTTTTCTGATATTTCAGAGGTTATGTTAAGCTCCTTAATTCGGTGTACTAGGGCTTTGAATATTAAAGCACCTTCTCCAGCTATTCCATCTTCTGAAGATATCTTTACCATCCTATCTGACTCCACCGTTAAATTATGTAGCAAGAGTTGACCAGTGAAGGAGTTGTAGATCAGAGGGTATTCTCCTGGGGGTAGTGTTATCTTGCCTCCTCCATAGCTTACTGTGATTTTACTTCTCTTAAGCTGAATCAAGTAGTAATCTATGATTGAGGACGACGGCTTAATGTTGACTACGCCATCAGTTATTATCGTGATATCGCGCTTAATGTCCAGCTCCGCTATTTTCTGTGAGGTTGGCATAGGCTGATCTCTTATGTTTATGCTAAACCATCCTCCATGAGAAGCTATTTCGCGAACTGCCACGATTAACAATGTCTTGCTCGCGTGGCTTTTATTGAAGCTTATTACCCTGTGCTTGGTCATGATGTCATCAAAGCTTGAGGCTTTGAGAACGTCATAGCCTATTAACTTGTATGTGCCGTTATCATATAGCCTAAGCTCTATAATCTTGATGGATGCCTCGAAAGCCGCTACTGTTAACGATATTTTAAGTATCTTAGGCTGTCCTTTATATGCTATTAAGCGCATGTATTTTGCATCTTGGTAGAAGATTTGGAAGAAGTTTGAGGAGTGTATGGTTATTGACGGAGCTAGTAGACCATAAATTTTTAGGCTTAGTATTTTGGGGGATTTTTCTTCAAAGGTCTTCTCTCCTCTAGGCATTATTAGACCTGTGGAAAAGGAGGCTGTCCAGTCGCTTTTGATAGAACCACTATATGTTAAGGGCTTTTTATACGGTAATATTACTTCACGTTTTCTTGCTTCAACTTGGTAGTGCGCCTTACACCATTCCTCAGCGATATGCGATATGTTTTGCGTAAAGGAGGATAACTTGTCTGATAATGTTCTTTGCACTTGGTGATTGTGGAAAGCGCTATTTTCTAAGCTTAATAAGTATGTTGGAGTGGCGGTGTTTGATATTAGGCTATAAGAGGCTATTATGAGTAGTGACAGGAAGAGTGCGGCTGAGGCTATTATTAGTTGGCCTGAGTGCTTAGCTTTCAATTTTTGAAACCTCCAACACGAAAATTACGTTTAATACCTTGAATGAAGATGATGAACAAGAGTCCTGGTTAAATGCAGTTTGCTGCCTAGAAAATAGTGTTAGGTGGTTTTTCGCGTCAAGGACTATGAGCTTAAAAGCTATGTTTTCAGGAATTATTTTTGAGATGGTGTCGTAGACTAGCTCAAAGTCGCGTGTTATAGCTGCTTTATATAGTAAACCAGATTGTTCTAATGTTAGCAACGTAGATGATGATATGTCCTTGAGTATTAAGTCATGACCCGATGCGGAGTCGATTTGTAGCCTTAGAGAGCTTATAGCTGAAGATGTGTAAGTGACTAATGCTAAGACTATTAGTGCTTCAATAAGCTTTGTTTGAGCGCGTTTATTCATGGGGTAGCACCTTGCACTTGACTTTAAGCATGAGGCCATAACCTAGCGGAGCTATTACGGTAGCGTCTTCTCCGCTTACCAGATGGTCACGTAATTCGATGGTCTTTAACGCCGATACTACGCCGTCATCGTCTACCTTCAATAATTCAACTCTAAGATATGTGATCTCTAGTGAGAATGTTTTTTCAACATTGTGTTTAATGCCTGTAAGGAATTTTTGTGATAGTTTCTCAACGCCTTGTTCTACGATCTTGATTGCCACGAACTTAGCGGCTAAGTAAGATGAAATTTCGTTAGCTTCTTTTTCATAAAACATCACTTTCTGATCAACTGTTAAGAGGTAGTTTACGTAACATAGCGATAAGGCGGGTATTATTAATGCTATGGCAAGAGCAGCTTCCACTACGTTCTCCAAGGCATAAGCCCTCCTAATGGAAGGATTAGGCGTGAACATAGGTTCGTCAAGAACATATACCCTATTAGCGCTATGAGCAGACATCTTATTGCCTCTTTGAAAGATTCACGTATTGATCCAAAGCTCGTTATGTAACCACCTAAGAAACCTAACATGTAGCTGTTTACGAAAACTCCTAAGTAAGCTAGGTCTTTGATTAGGTCGTAGTTGATGCTAGAGTATGAGGGTATAATACCATAGGGTAAGGGGGTGTTGAATAAAGGTTGATATAACGTTGGTAGAATTGCTTCAACTAGCAGCGATATGCTGAAGACTAGCAAGAAGGTACATAGGTAGCTTGCGAATTTGAAGGTCAGCAGTTTAGCTTTCGTGGAGTTTATCGCTGTACGTAAGCTGTTGTAAAGTTCGGCGATAACGTCCATGGACTTAAAGTCAGCTCCTACCGACTCAGCTTCGTTAAAAAGCTCAAAGAACATCTTTACCGCAGTAGGAGTTTTGCTATTGTAAACTATCTTTACTGGGTCTAAACCTAGATGATAGCTTTGTAATAATAGCTTAAGTAGGTCTTTGAAGTTCTTTCGGTATTGTTTTAAGTTTGTTAGTTGTATTAGGGCATTCTTAGGAGCAATCCCCTTTTTAACCTCTTCCGCTAAGTCTCTTGAGAAATCTGCAAGTGCATTAAATAGTTCATGTGTTGAAAATGCTTCCTCTCCAATGAGCAACCCTATGATGCTGGATAACGTTAAGCCTAGAGCTGATGATATGTGAATGTTAAGCTTAAGTAAATAATGCGAGAAGGCAGCCAACACGCATGACATAGTAGAAAATACTAGTAATGGTTTAAGGTTTCGCGCACTAAGAATAATGCTGGGGAAGAAGCTTCTAATTGTCGCTAATAGTATCGTGAAGAAAAGCAGAGGTAAAAACAATGATGACGCTAATAAGCTGCTAGACGAACTCCCGAATAATGCAAAGATGCTTAATAAGCTCATTGGTATTATGACGAAGAGCAATACTTCAATGTTAGCCATCAAGTTAGCTTTATCAGCTAAGCTCAGCATTTTGGAGTTAAAGGCAACGTGAATTTCCTTAGTCTTAGCTAATATTGCTGCAAAGGTGTCTCCTCCGGACCGTTGTATGGAAGTTATAGAGTGCAGAAAGTCGCGGATATTTTCTGAAGAGAGTTGATCAGCTTTTAAGGAAATCGCGTCTAAGGGGTTTAGCGCATGTACTTGTCTTATCTTTAAGACTTCGTTTGCCAAGCTCCTAAACGACTTAAACGTCTTGGTATTTGACAATTTCTCAAAAGCCCTCGAAGGGGATATACCAGATGCTACTAACATTGAGATGAAAGACGCTGCGAAGGGCAGCTCTTCTTCACATGACTTAAGGAAAGCTTTCTTGGCTATTACAGGCTTAAGCTTTGATGCCAAAACATATGCCATTGGAATAGCTGATGGTACTAAAGCAGCTAATGGAGATATCATTAGACATAAAATTGTAGAAAGGGCTGTGGATACTAAACTTATGTTACGAAGAAGTGGGAGGTTGTCTATCAATGGCGTTTTCCTCATGGAAATCGAACTGCTATCGTTTAGATACCATTGCTTCAGGGAAAATCTCGCCACAGAATGGACATATACGGGTATTTTCAGTTGGTAATTTTTTACCACATTGATAGCAGAATTTAAGCTTTGAGTGCTCAAACTTCTTTAAAGCTTTCATGGCTTGAAGCTCGTACTGCTCCTTCTCCAACTTAAAGTAGTTCCCCTCTAGTGGCATTACATGTTCTATGTCAAAATTTTGTGGATTTTCATAGAATTTCCAAGTTAATTTGGTGATGAGCTTATAGTCTAGTAGTTCATTGTGGTAGACAGCTTCCTCGGCTAATTTTCTTAAAAAGCGCTCACGCATATCCAATTCTTGAAGTAACTTGTACTCGTCCCATCCAGCTTCTTCCATTATTAACTTAGCTGTGGGAAGTTTTACTAGGTCTTCAGGAGATATGAAGTGGAAGTCGTCTGATTCGCTATCATACCATGCTACTTTGTAGAAATTGAGCTTATCATTGACTAGGTCGTATTCGAAGTCATATAAGCTCAACGCCCTTCTAACAAAGACTTTTCCTTTATCGTCTTTTACTATCGGGATTTTCTTCATTAACATTATTGCATGAAGCGCTGTTAAGCCCCCTCTATCTACTCTTATGGGTTCTATTAACAGGCGCTCTATGGCTGCTTGGGGGCTTTCTGAGTGAAGACTCGTAATTCCTCCATGTCCTGTTAGCATAGCTTGAGCCCAAATTCTGCCTTCTTCTCCTCTAACCTCACCCACGATTATGTAATCAGCTGACATACGTAACGCATGTTTTAGCAACTCGAACATGCCGATTTCCCCCTTGCCGTCAAGCGTTAAGCTATCCCTAACTACGAGAGGTATCCAGTTTGAATGGGCTAAGGAGAGTTCTTGTGTGTCTTCAACTGTAACAATAACTTTGCCTTCAGGTATTAAATTACAAAGAGCATTTATCATGCTAGTTTTGCCAGAGCCTATGCCGCCTACGATTAGCATTGCCTTTTTAAACTCTATTAATAACATTAGCCAAGCCGCGATAAGCGAGTTTATAGTCCTTCTGCATAACATCATTGTTATACTCCACGGCTTTTCGGGAAACTTTCGCATCATTAAGCTTGAACCTTTGTACGAAACTTCGTTTTTGTATGTTGCCGTAAAGCGTGTTCCATCAGGTAATCTTAAGCTTATCATAGGATTGAATAACGATACAGCTTTTCCGCATAAGTGGACTATACGCTCAATGTACTTAGTGAGCTCTTCTTCTGAGAACATGATATTTGTAGTTAAGCGACCATAATCTGCGTGGTTAACTGATACTGGGGTGTTAGGTGATGGGAGAATTATATCTTCGATGTTCTGGTCTTTTACCACAGGCTCTAATACTCCATAACCTAAAACCTCCCTTTTTATAAAGTAGGTTAACCTCCCATCAGATATGCCAATGGATTTAAGCGCATTTAGAAAGGCATGCTCATCATTAACTGCGTCTTCGGGCAAGATGAACACTAAGTCCTCAATCACACTCTCTATTAAGCTTACTTCGCTAGCCTTTAGTGGAGGATCCTGTACTAAATAGTGCCCATCGTCTGTTATGAATATTTCAGCAAGATCGACACTATATCGGTCAATTATCTTAGCTGTTGAAATAGATGCGACGTTTTGCTTCAACTTAAACTTTATTGGGCTTTTACTTTTCTTGACCCTCCGAAATAGCGAACTTAACATTGCCCTTTTCACATTAAAATAGTATGGGTAGAAAAATCCAAGCTATGAACTGGATTAGCGATATACTAAAGCTGTAAATGTTACAGGGCCATGATTTGAAATTAGTATACACTTAGCACTCGATACATTCTGCAGCTTTGGAGGGTAGGGAGATAAGGCGATGTTTAGTGTTTTTGTAGACCAAGGCTCAAGACCTTCGCTTACTTCATAGCTTACTCCCTCTACATTGATGTGGGTTATGTGAGCTGGCGAACTACCTAAGTTTTTAACTG
>QMQV01000063.1 GCA_003649085.1 Thermoproteota archaeon | reverse complement strand
AGCTGCTCCCATCGTAGCTGGGAGGAAAGCCGTGACGGCGCCTATCCAAGCTACTACTGTAAAGAACTGGACTAAGTCGTTTAAAACTAAATGCCCTAGCGCTAAGTAAGCCGCGTATAGAATTGGTATTATCCTAGCCATGAAGTATACTCCTGCCTTAACCATCGTGGCGGCGTGTATCAAGGCGCTGACAGTGGTTGGACCAGCCATAGCTTCTGGAAGCCACACGTCCAGCGGGAACTGAGCTGACTTGCCGATGGGCCCTAAGAAGAACATTATGAAAGTTACCAGAAAGACCCCGTCTCTTAACATGTTTACCAGCCACGTGAAGTCTTGTTGTAGCTCCAGGAAGTTGAAGGTCCCTGCATACGCAAAGACCATTAGCATAGCTGCTAACATGCCCACATCGCCAAGCCTAGTGACTATGAAAGCTTTAAGTCCGCAGTGAGATGGCGAATAGCTGTCAATCCAATACTTCCTCTCGTCTCTATACCAGAAGCCTATGAGAGCATAACTACATAGACCTACGCCTTCCCAGCCTATGAACATGACTAGTAGGTTGTCAGCCAATACTAACAACAACATGTTGCCTATGAAGAGGTTCATAAAGAACCAGTACCTTGTTATTCCGGGATCTCCGTGCATGTATTCAAGCGAATATACCATGATCAAGAAACTTATCCAAGCTACTACGTTAGCCATGAAGATGCTAAGCGGATCTAGCAAGACACCTACGTGTATCGGAAAACCTGGGGCAGTAAACCAAGGGGCTTTCCAGTCAAAAGGCAATGGATATGCATGACCATTTATCGCCACAAAACCTCTTAAAGCATCTTCTATGAGAGAAGCCGCCATCACAGCTGCAGCAAAAGCGAAAGCGACTTCGGCGTAGTCTCTTAGCTTATGGCTTATCTTAGCTAGAACAGGAGATAACAAAGCGCCTATAATCGGTAAACCCCAGACAAACCATGGAGCATAGGGCAGCATTTATTCTACCACCTCAGCTTGCTAAGCTTATCTACGTTAAGCGTGCGATACCTCTTGAAAGCAGCTATGACTATCATCAAGCCGACAGCCATTAAAGCGCCGTCTAAGACAATGGCTGTTACGACAATTGAATGAGGTAGGGGATCTATTAGTCCAGGTACTTTAAGCGTTGATAAGCTTATGAAGTTGACATTGGCTGCGTTCAACATTATCTCCAAGCCTATGAGAAGGCGAATTAAGTTTCTCTTAGTAAGTAAGCAGTATGCGCCTATGGTATATAGTAGGAAAGCTGTAAGTAGAAGGTATAAGCTATTGTTAACCACCATGACCAGCCTCCTTCCTGAACAACACTAATACTGAAAGTAAGGCCGTCAAGAGGACAACAGCCTGGAAGAGCGTATCCAGAATTCTATTGTACCAGATGTAGTTAGCTTCCAAGTTTAGCACGTTTTTAGTTGAAGCAAGGTTTTCAAGAGATTGCTCAGGCACGCTAGACAGAGCACTTGAAGGAGTGAGATTGATACTATTTAACATGTATCCTAAGAGTGCCAGAGCTACTATCGTACCAGCTACGGTAGCTGCCCTAACCATCTACTCCCACCTACCTCCTTTAGTCAACATGACCGCTAATACGAAGAACACGATCACAACGCCTGCGAAAATTGCTATCTGAAATAACGCTACGAAAGGCGCTCCGACCATGTAGTAAGCTATGCCGATGACCACATTTAACACCAATAAGGCTACGACAGCGTAGACTATGTTGGGGTGCAGGACAGCCATTAAAGCAAAGATTACCATAACTATACACGAGATGACCAACGGTAAATTAGACAAAATAGCTGCTTGGGTAAATAACGAAGCTAAATCCATAAGCTACCTCACCTCCTTGTACCTAACGTTGTCGCCTACAATTTCAACGGTTATGAACCTCTTTAGCATTGGCAAAACGCTTTCAACAGGTCTCGGCTGAGCGTCTTCAGGTCTAACTACTAAGTCCTCTCTTCGATAAGCTGATAACTCAACAATCTCCGTCCTCTTTAAAGCACCTCTAAAACACGAGTCAGTACATAGCCCGCAGAAACAGCAGTAGCCATAGTCTATCTTCGGGTACTTATGCTTCATTCCGGGCACTTCAACAAGCTCAATGCACTTATTTGGACATGCTCTAGCACACATGCCACAGCCATTGCACTTCTCTAAGTCAACGGTTATGAAGCCTCTATACCTTGGTGAGAACTTTAGCCTCTCATATGGGTACATTAGCGTATGCGGTCTTCTAAAGACATGCTTAAACACGACCGTGTAGGGCTTGAGTACGCCTTGTTTGATCTCGCTTGGTTTCAACATTCAAACCCCCTATTTCAGCAAGGCTAACATGTAAGGCTTCATAGCTAAGGTCAAGAATATGTTGAGTAAAGCTAACGGGATTAAATACCTCCAACCAAGCCTTAAAGCCTGATCAATTCTATACCGCGGGAAAACGACTCTTAGGAAGATAGCTATGGCAACTACGATCCCCAGCTTAACCAACATCCAGAATATGCCGGAAGCCGTGCCTGGACCGAGTATTGGAGGTCCTTGATAACCACCTAGGTAAAGAGTTATGAAGAGCAGTGACCAGGCGAGTAAGCAGGCGTATTCTACGGTCATCAGCAGACCAAAGGCTATTCCCGTATACTCAGTCCTCCACCCTAAGACAAGCTCCTGTTCGGCAACTGGGATGTCGAAGGGCACTCTTTCAGATGCACCCAGCATTGCTATGAAGAATGTTATGAAGCCTATGAATTGCGGAATAGCGAACCACATTTTACTTTGCAACTCAACAATTTCAACTAAGTCAAATGTGCCGGCGAGTATCACTACGCCAGCGGCTGCTATGAAAAGCGGCATCTCAGCCGCTATGTAGAGGTATGCTGATCTTAGAGCTCCTATAATCGTGTACTTGTTATTTGAAGCCCAACCCGCTAAAATCGTCAATACAGGAATTAGCGAGGTTAATGCAAAGAACAGTAAAAGCCCAGCTCCTCCCGCTCTAAATAAAATCCAATCAGGTCCAAAGGGTATTAGCACGACAGCTAGCGCTGGAATCGTGGGGGCAAACACTGGAACTGCGTAAAAGAGCACTTTATGAGCTCCTTTTGGCGCAAAAAGCTCCTTAACCGTTAACTTTAATGCATCTGCTATAAGCTGAAGCCATCCAGCAACTCTACCACAGTATAGTGGACCTATCCTCAACATGGCATCAGCTAAAAACTTTCTTTCAAACCATACGGCTACAAGTTCAAATAGCAAGATGAACGCTAATCCGGGTATTATAATGATCTTCAACAACGTTTCCCAGTTTAACGCGATGAATTCAACGACCCATTCAGGTAGCGGTATAGGTATCGGAATTGGTAGTTCGGCCATCACGATACACCTCTCATCTATCAGCATCTAAATACCATGGATCAAAAGACCATATCACAACCGGGACATCGGCTACCAATATTTTCGTAAGCTTAGGTAGTTTAGATATCACGTAGAGATTTCTAAAAGATGGTGCACAGACCTTGACGCGATAAGGCTTATCTGAACCATCGAGTATTACGTGGACATCCATTTCCCCTCTAGCCGTCTCAACGCGGGCGAAGCCCTCTCCTTTGGGGAGCTTGGGCGGCACAGGCTTCTTGAAAGGTCCTGGTGGGAGGTTTTCGAGCGCTTGCCTAATGATTTTTGTACTTTCGATCATCTCTAAGAACCTGACCATAAACCTAGCTTGGCAATCGCCTTCTTTCTGAACTGCTACCTTGAAGTTAAGTTCCTCATAAGCCTCATACTTCTCTTCTTTCCTCATATCAAGCTCTACACCAGAGCCTCTTAGAGAAGGACCTGCTGCTCCAAGCTTTATCGCGTCTTCAGCACTAAGCCTTCCCACACCTCTAGACCGCGTTAACCATATCTCGTTTTCAAGCCACGAATCTCGATAGGCTATGAGCCTTTTCTCAAAATAGGATAAGACCTTCAAAGCCCTTTCCTTAAATCCTTCAGGTATGTCTGCCCTAACACCTCCGGGTATGAAGAAAGCGTAGCTCCACCTAGCTCCAGTCAGCATCTCAGCTAAATCTAAGAAGAGCTCTCGGTCTGCCGTAGTCCATAGGAATATGGCGGGGTAGCCTCCAGCTGCTTCAGCAGCTAAGCCTATGGCATATAAGTGGCTGTTGATCCTGCTTATCTCACATAATATGGTGCGTATATATTGAGCTCTCTTGGGAACCTCTATCCCAGCCGCGTCTTCAATAGCCCTAACATAAGCTAAACCTACGTTAGCTGCGTCGACCATCGCTAGCCTCTCAAAGGGCACTATTCCTTGGACGAAAGTACGATATTCAAGTATCTTCTCAATGCCTCGGTGAGTGAAGCCGAAGTCGGGTATTATCTCGTAGACGTTTTCACCGTCAGTTTCCAAGATGAATCTAAATTGACCACTCATTGGGTGTTGTGGTCCCCAGCTTATCCTCATAATCTCCTTAGCTTCGCTCACCACCATCACCTTTCGGGAAGCTTGTAGTCTTTACGCAGGGGGTAAACACCTTCTTCCCAGTCTTCGGGTAGAAGCAGGTGCTCTAGCCTCGGGTGACCCTCGAAGACTATTCCAAACATTTCCCATGCTTCACGCTCATGTAAGTTCATTTGATCCCATACACTTGATAGCGTAGGCAGTCGAGGATTGTCTCGAGGGGTATCCGCTCTGAGCATGATGAGCATTCTCCTATTCATTGACCAAATGTAGTACACCATCTGTATCTTGTTCTCAGCTGGGTAATCTATGGCGCCAGCTCCTAGTGGATGGTCGAAGCCTAGTGAATCCCTTAAGAAGGTAGCTATTGATACTAAGCCTTCTGGCTTTACAGTTATGGAAACCTTTTTTGGTCTGAGAACTTTAGATTCAACTACCAACTCGCCGAAGTTTTCACTAATAGCTTTTATGACCTCCTCTTCGCTCAAGGCTAGCGCCCCTCAAGTACAAGCCTCTGTAGCAACATTACTCCATGTAAGATAGCCTCTGGTCTAGGTGGACAGCCTGGCACGTAGACATCGACAGGAACTACCTCATCTAAGCTAACTATGGAGTAAGATTCGCGGAAGGGTCCTTTACTTATAGGGCACGCACCTATCGCCATCACGTACTTCGGCTCGGGCATCTGATCGTAGAGTAGCTTAATGCGCTTAGCCATCTTCTTAGTAACCAGCCCAACAACCATAAGCACATCAGATTGCCTAACCGAAGCCAAAGGCAAGACGCCGAATCTCTCCATATCGTATCTTGGACCTGCTGTTTGCATGAACTCTGGACTACAACATCCTGTAACGAAGTGTGCAGGCCATAGAGAGTAGTGCCTACTCCAATCAAACACCTTTCTCAAAACCAACTCCACAGGACCAAGGATCACTCTTCCTATTGGAAAACTCATTAGGTTATCACCTCGCTAATGAACTTCAACAAGTAATATAGCCCAGCTAAAGTTATTATTACGTAAAAGGCAACGAAAAGAGCAACCCAAGTTGCTGTAGTTGTAGCTATTGTTGACGCCAATAGCATCCAAGCAAACGCGTCTACTACGAAAAACGCTACTGCATAAACGAAGTATCTAGTAGCTCCGACGAGAGGATGATCCTGTGCTACTGAGAAAGGTAGCTGACCGCATTCAAAGGTTTCATCTTTAAAAGGTGTTTTCTTATGTGGACCATAAAGCCTAGACAATATTTTACCAAGTATCAGACCTAATAACATCACTATTAGGAAGAGAAACGCGAAGATCCAGAAAGCAAGGTAATCGGGTAGTGTGAAAATAGGTATTGGAGGCTGCATTACAAGCGCGCTCCTTTAACCTTATGTGCGAGTTATATTAGGTAGTTAAAAATTGAAGATATATATGCTTTTGCACGAGACCCTCTCTAATTTTTCTAACTTGTCTATGCTGAGAGAGTTTTCGTTTGTTAAACTTTCCTCAAAACATCTTTTCCCTTTTTACATGGTGAGGCGCCCTCAGCCTACGCTATGTTGTAATCACCTTTGACGCTATTACTGAAACCTTTACTTGTTTGACACTTTTAATACCCTCAATTTGTTGAAGTAGTTCCTTAACCCTTTTCATACGCCCTCTCACGAATATCGCCTCTAGGCAGTTTTTATCGTCTAAGTGCATGTGAAAAGCTCCCTGCACAATATCTCTAAAACTATGTTGCAAGTCTGTTAGCGTGTCCTCAGCCCCCCTTACCGTATGGTCATATAGCGTTAGTAAAGCTCCAGCTACTTCCTCTTCTGATGCTTGTAGCCACTCCATTTCAGATATTGTATTTCTGATAGCTTGTTGAACAATTCTTGACCTATCGTAGCCAGATCTTTTTACAAGCTCGTCGAGGCTTTTCAAGAGCTCTTGGGGTAGCGATATGCTTATTCTAGCTACACCATTTGGAGGGGACAATTTTAGCTACCCCTTCTCTTTCATATTTGGCTTTAGAGCATTAAACTTTTTGACGAAAGGTGTCACTACGCTGTAGCGGCTGCCGCTTGAGCTAGCTGTTCTCTTCTCTTTGCTAGCCAGAGTTCATATGGCATGCTATACTTAGCTTCATAGCTTGCTCGGTGAATACTGTTCATTGAGCAAAACGGTATGATTCTCCCATCTACGGTGGCGTAATGTATTGCACAACGCTTCATTCTCTCTAAGTCAAAGTTCCAAGGATCCATAAAGTGCATGCAACCTATCATGACCACCTTTCTCATGAATTTTCCTAAAGCCTCGTACGTGCCGCTTTTTATAATGTCGAAAATCATTTGGCGCAGCAGCTTGCCCTTAATATACCTCAAGGCACTTAGCGTTTTGAGCTTACCTTTAACCTTTTTACCACTTGATAATTCCTCGGCTGCCTTGAGAAGTGTTTTAGCAAACTTATCTACATCAGCAAGCCGCGTTACTGGAGTTATTTTGCCTCCATCTTCAACTATGAAGAGGGTGGCTGCTCCGCAGTGCGGGCTCATGGTAAACTCAGGATAGCACTTACCTTTAAGGACTTCAGCGAGCCTTGCAAATGGTACTGGCCAAGTTACTGGTCTAAAGTCTTCTACTTTTATCTGACCATTAGTTTGCTGCTCTACGAGCTTTAAGAAATCTGGTATCGTTATCCTCATGTTTTTAATGTCTTCTCTCTTACCAGCCCCTGCAAAGGATATTGGCTGAACGTTTACGCATCGAACCACATCGGAGTTTTCTGCCGCAAACCTTATGATATCGCCTACGTCGGAGTCGTTTACCCCCTTGGCTAAGGTGACCACTAAGACAATGCTGCTAAAGCCAAGCTTCCTAGCATTTTCTATTACTTTGAGCTTTAGGGGTAGTACGTTAAGCCCTCTTAAAACATAGTAAGGTTCAGGTCTTAGAGCATCAAACTGTAAGTAAAGCGTCGACATGCCGGCATCTATGAGCTTCTTGAAGTAGTTAATGTCCTTGGCTATTCTAATCCCGTTGGTGTTGACCTCCACGTGCTTAAAACCAGCCTCCTTAGCTAACCTTACGATCTCCGGTAGGTCGTCCCTCAAGGTAGGTTCTCCACCGCTAAGCTGTAGAGCTGGCGCTGGTAGCGGCTTGTTCGCTCTGAGATTGTACAGCATCTCCTTGATCTGCTCTAAGCTGGGCTCGTATACTGGCATGCCTGTATAAGCGAAGCATATGGGGCATCTCATGTTGCATCTGTTAGTCACGTCAATTATTGCCAAGATCGTGTGCGTCTTATGCTGTGGACATATGCCGCAGTCAAAGGGGCACCCTTTTTCAGTTTTGGTCCTAGGGTTCTCTATGCCGTTACCTTCAAACCACCACTCATCAAATTTCTTGTAAAGCTCATAATCTCCCCAATATAAGTCATCAAACTCTCCGTGTTCTGGGCACGTTTTCTTAATGTAAACTTTGCCATCTTGTTCGTAGATTGTAGCTGGGAGAACTCGTAGGCATTCTGGGCATAAGCTGAATGTCGTCTTCAATACCCGCATTAACTCCACCGCTGAAAAACTACTTATGATGCTTTCCATTAGGTAAAATAAATACGTTTTTAAGTGGCGCTAAACGGCTTTGAAAGCCATAAAGTCCATGTGTCCTTTGCCTTTAAGATCTTCTCAATTAAGTTTGATGTAGCTAAAGCTTTGACAAGCTTTGATCCTAGCTTACTGTAAATGAGTTTTTCTCCTAGCTTGCGGTAGGCTAGCCCGTTTTCAATCATCGAACCCAGATATCTATCCAAGAAGCTTCTGTAAGCTCCTCGTTTAAAAATTAAGGAGTTAAGAGCAGCTTTTGAGGAGAGCATAGCAGGTATTATCCCTGCTCCATCGATAGGTACGACTGTTCCAGCGGCATCTCCAACTAAGACTATGGAGCTGCTTAACAGGTTCTTTACGTAGCCTCCTACGGGTATCGTTTTTAATTGAGGTGGTGTAAGCGGTTTAGCGTTTTGGAGTTCATGAAGTTCTCTTT
>QMQV01000062.1 GCA_003649085.1 Thermoproteota archaeon | reverse complement strand
CTTAATAACTTTATACACTTCAGGTCTAATCAAGCATGGTGGCGGCTCTTCACCTTTCATTATGATCTGCCTAATCTTAGTCCCGCTAAACCTAACTCTGAACTCGTCGGGATGGGGGCACGTCTTCTCATTGACTACTCCTCCGCATCTGCCACAATAAAAGAATTCTTTAAGGAATAGTGGGGTTATCCCGAGATCTGGGAATTCTCTAAAAAGCTCTTGTGCTTCATAAGGCTTGTAGTAGCTTCCTACTCCAGCGTGATCTCTGCCAACAATGAAATGTGTGCAGCCGAAGTTTTTCCTAACTATAGCATGGAAAATCGCTTCTCTTGGACCAGCATACCTCATCTCAGTTCGTAAGATACTTAACACAACGACATCTTTTGGAAAGTAATTTGAGATTAAAGCTTCATAAGCAGCTAAGATGACTTCATCTTTAAAATCCCCTTTCTTCTTGCGCCCAATCAGGGGATTTATGAAAAGCCCATCAACAAAAGCTAAGGCGGTTTTCTGTGCATATTCATGTCCAAGGTGTGGCGCATTTCTTGTTTGAAAACCAGCAATTGTCTTCCAGCCACGTTCTTTGAAGAGAAGCCTAGTTTCAATCGGTCTTAACGTGTATTTCTCAAAGGGATTGGAAAGTTTACCGATGAGATCTATTTGACCACCAACGAAA
The DNA here is from genome assembly GCA_003649085.1 of Thermoproteota archaeon. The sequence goes on along the minus strand of QMQV01000062.1, from coordinate 7,833 downwards.
AATTCCTTTAAATTCATAACCTTATTAACTCCAGGATGGTTTACATCAATTGTCTTATACACGTGTTGCGCATATTCCTTTTTATCGTACCTATACACTTCTTCAACTTTCATAACTGCTAGAGGCTCACCATTATAAACTAAGGCAACATCATCCCCAGCTTTAAAGCTTGAACAAGCTTCTTGATCAACGTCGAGCACTATTGGTATGGTCCAAGGCAAGTCATTTGAAAGCCTCATCGAGTATAAAACGCTTTCGTAATCTTCTCTAACCATAAATCCCTCTAATGGGCTAAAGGCGCCAAAAGCTATGTTCTCAATATCGACAGCTAAATCTAAGCTGACCTCGATCTTAGGGAGATGCTTGCTTTCCTCAATTAAAGCTTCAGCTCTCTTCTTCGAAGTAACTCTATTTACTAGACGCCCGCCATGAGGTATTGAAACCATTAATTAGCACCTAATTAAAGGTAATTACGAGAACAGACACTTAAAACGTTTTAGCCTTTCACAAATAACCTAACATCTTAAGCTTGCGCTTAATGTGTTCAACATCTTCTTCAGTAAAAGGCTCTGAAAGCTTGGCTTCCTCATGTCTTGCCACAACTTCTCTCAACACATAGGTTACGTAATCTGATACTGACGAAAAGCCAGTGTCTTTAATCAAATTTTGAATTCTTTCATAAAGTGAGATGGGTATTGATACGGTAGTGTACTTTCTCCCGCTTATTTTTCTTTCAGAGCTTGGCACTGTAATTTAACACCATAATTAAGTGTAATTAGCCTGAGCTTAAAAGCTTGTTAGATGTACCCTAAAGCTTTGAGCCTCTTCTTGATCTCTTCCTCTTCTTCAGGTGTATAGACTTGTTGAGGCTCTTCTTCCTTAACTACTTCCTGTAAGACAAACTCAACGTATTCTTCAACGCTTTTAAACTCTCCTTCGCTTTGCTCTACCCTCTTCTTGATCTCATCATATAAGCTCTTAGGAATGTATATGGCCACCTTATCGCTTGACATTAGGTTCACCTATGATATGAAAGCTATAACAACTGGCTATAAAAGCATTTCATTACAGCATGAGAAGGTTTTTAGCGCTTAATACGATTACGCCAAGACCTACTAATAACATTAAGAGCTTAATAGGAGCTTTTTTACAGACAACAGCTGCTAAGGGGGCCGCCATAGCTCCTCCTATCATTAAGCCTAATGCGGTAGGTAAATGTACTAGCCCAAGGAGAGATATGAAGGCGATGGTTTGTGTCAATGTGATGAAGAATTCCGCTAAATTAACTGAACCTATAGCGAAGCGAGGATTATGCCCACCAGCAATAAGCGTTGAAGTAACTATAGGCCCCCAACCACCACCTCCTATTGAATCAAGAAAACTGCCGACAATCCCTAAAAGAGGTATATTCTTTGAAGTTATGGTCACGATGTTCACCCTAAGGAATTTAAGAAGTATTAAGCAGCCTACGGCTAAAAGATATACGCTAACAAACGGCTTAACGAAGTTCAATGGAGCTAATACGCATACAAAAACGCCTACAATACCTGCTAATGCCCCGGGGATTAGGAGCTTTTTCACAACTTCTTTTTCCACATTTTGAAGTTTAAGATGCGATAACCCCGAAAGCAAGGTTGTTATTGTCTTAGCTAAGTGAACACAAGCACTTGCAGACGCCGGAGTAAAACCTAAAGATAAAAGTGAAGAAGCTGAAATGACGCCAAAAGCCATGCCTAAAGCACCATCAACCATTTGAGCTATAAAGCCTATAGCAAGAGCTAACATGACCTCAAACACGCATAGCCTCTCCTAATTACAGGTAATTAAAGTTAATTAAAGGTAATTACATCTAGAGATTAAAAAGCTTTTTGTGCTTATGCTAAGCCCTTGCCTTCTAAAAACTTCAGGATTTTCAAGGCACATTGCTCTGCAGATTCAGCAGCTGTATTAACAACAACTTCGGGGTTTTGAGGTTCTTCATACACGTCTTGTAATCCAGTTAAATCTCTTATTTCACCAGCCAAAGCTTTCTTATAGAGTCCTTTTGGATCACGTTGCATACAAACTTCAAGCGGGCATTTCACGTAGACTTCAATAAAGTTCTTTGTAAGTGATCTAGCGTATTCGCGAGCTGAGCGATAAGGTGAAATCAAAGAGACTATTGTGGCAACGCCATGTTTAGCTAATAAGCTTGCTACATAAGCTACTCGTCTAATATGGCGTTCACGATCTTCTCTTGAAAAACCTGCTTCAGGGCTAAGCACTTTCCTCATCTCATCTCCATCGAGGACTTCTACGTCAAGCCCTTTTTCAGCTAAAAGCTTCGCAAGTTCCTTGGCTATTGTGGTTTTACCAGAGCCTGGAAGACCGGTTAACCAGATTACAAAACCTTGTTTCTCAGCAGTCAAGTAGAAACCTCCTCATGTTAGGCTACGGGTAACTTAAGCTGAGCTAAGCTAGACATATATCCCTCTAATCTTTCAAGTCTTTCTCCTACGTTTTTAGCTGAGTAAAATGTGGATTTAGGTATTCTCTCTAAAAGCTTCTTTACTGAGCTGGCGGAAATCACTATGAGTTTTCCCCAATAGCTTGAAGCTATTGATAGGTCTCTCCCAGCTTTGGGGTCGTGAATTAAAAAGATATCTTCCCTGTTTAATACTAAAACCACGATATCGTAGTTTTTCGACCTGACAGCTCTAATGAAGCTTTCAAATGTTTTGAGCGAGTCAGCTAACTTTCTTATCGAAGACATTGACATGTTCCTCAGCGAAGCGATATGTGGTATTACTGGTGAATCTTCGTCTAATAAGCCATATCTCGGCGATAAGATCTTTAAGTCCACCTCGTGTCCAAGAGCCCGTAGAGCGTTTACGAAGCGCAACACGTGCTTAAAATGTCCTGAGAACATGTCCCTAGCTTTTCTGACAAAGTACGGTCTTAAAGCTTCAACGTACTCGGCTTCTCTATCTAAGTCGAAGGTAGGTGTCTGTAGACCAGCTATTTTAAGCAATGCTTGTACCCTAGGGTTTTCAGGAGATATCTTAGTTGAAGGAGGCACGCTGGCTATAACTAACATGCGCATTGAAAGTCACGCGACCCTTTCTTTAAAAAGCTGGTTGTTTAAACTTAAGGCTTTTACAGCGTCTTGAATAAGCTGGATATGAAGCCTGTTAAGCAGTCAACGATCGATTTAAGGAAGGTTCCTCTCTTGCGGGCAGTTTCTAATTTTTCGAGTCTCCTAATCCTAAAGGATATTGGCGGATGGGTATCCCATCTAAGCCACTCGCTAACCGGTATGCCTCTTGCTTCCTGGATTTTCAACACGAAGGTGGGGGTTATTTTCTTCAAAGACCTCGCCAGCACCTTTGGATCTCCAATAGCGTAAGCTGCGTCTAAGTCAGCTCGGGCTTCGATGAACTTAGCTATGAAGAAGAGGAAAGTCATCGAAACTACCAGGAAGGCGAAGTCTGTTAACAGGGCGAGCTTAGGCCATAAAATGTACGCTCTAAACAAGAATATGCTTGAAAACATTATGAAAAGCTTTAAGACATCTCTGGACTTAACGTGGCTTAGCTCATGAGCTATAATAGCTTTAACCTCAACATCGCTTAACCTCGATAGTAAACCGCTTGTGATCAGTAGGGCAGCCCTAGAAGGTGAAATGCCGGTAGCCATGGCGTTTGGCTGAACAACGTTTAATACACCTATGCTTGGGACTTTAACGTTAAAGCGCTTTGCAACTTCTTCTACTATTCCATAGAGATCAAACTTCTTAACTTCAACATCGCCTTCATCAATGGAAAGGCCTCTCCTCTTCAAAGCGCTTGCTACAGACGTGTTCGTAACATCCAAGTTTTTCGCCAACGTCTCGCTATATACCTCGTCTTTGACTTCGGCTAGCTTAAACATCGGGAAAGGCGCTAGCTTTTCAATTTCGCTTTTTCTAAGCCTTACATTAGCTATGTAGACGAAGCGGTTTTCACGAGATATCGTGAAGTCTGAACGGCTTAAAACAAGCTTATTTGCGAAAAACATTATCACAAGTTGGATAAACACTAAAGCTACTGGCGTTAAGTAGTATAGAAAGCTGAACATTAGGAAGCCTAATACGAAGATGAAGACGAAGAAGTAGAACATGTTGCCCAAAATTATCAAGCTTAAAAATTTCTCAACTTTAGCTAAGCGCCTTAAAGCTCGAAGAGGTTGCCCAGAGGCAAAGAATAGGTATAGCGTAGGCTTACCGCCCGTTTCAACAAAATCCCTTAAAATGCTCTCAAAATGCAACGCTATACGAGCAAGATCAGCCCTGCTCATCTCGATTTTAGGATGAGGCGTAAAGTAGAACATCATTTTATCGCTTAGCAGCTCTATCTTGAAGCTTAATGCTAAAGTCGCCTCAACTTTAAGCCTTCCAAAAGCTTTAGGTACTTCACCTAGCTCAACTTTAAAGTCCTCGACTTCAAACAGTTTCTCGAGCTCTTCATGTAAAAAGTCAAATGCTTCATCTACACGCTCCTTAGAGAGGAAGTTCTCTACTTCGAAAACCTCAGCCCATTCTTCGACAGCTTGGTTATTCAAGGCTTCTACACTCGAAAAATGTATGTTTCCAACCTTAATATACCTATTAATAAGGTGGCTGCTTTGAAGAAAGCTAAGCTTGACGAGATGGATAGGCAGATAATATCCATGCTTAAAGAAGACTCTAGAAGACCTTATACTGAAATCGCTAAGAAACTTGGCATTACTGAAGGAGCCGTGAGGAAGAGGGTTGAAAAGCTTGTATCTGAAGGCGTGATAAGGAAGTTTACCGTAGAGGTTTCAGTGGAAGAAGAGGTTAAGGCGGTGATCTTGGTTTCAACAATGCCTTCACACCCAAGCCCTATAATAGCTGATAAGATAAGGCATGTAGCTGGAGTTAAGGAAGTGTACGAGGTCGCTGGAGAATACGATATCGTAGCGTTAGCTTCTGGTGAAAGCATATATGACGTAAACCGATGTATCGACGATATTAGAAAAGTCGAGGGTGTTGTCAAGACGAACTCTATGATAGTGTTGAGGACATGGACATAGTTGTTCAAGCATTGTATGTATTACAATTCAAGGCTTAACGTAACGCTTAATAGGCTGGATTTTTGTTGAAAAGGCGTATACAGCATGTCCAGCTCAACTACTGTTTAAAGCTAGGAGAGAGGAGATGGTAGAGCTAAGCTTAGTCTATGATAAGGTTAGGTGGGAAGAGAAAGCACTTTATGAAGCAGCTAAAAAGCTCAATATACCTCTCAAAATGGTTGATGCGGAGGAAGCGATCTTCGACATATCAGCAGATAAGCCTAGTGAAAACTACGGAGATGTTGTGTTGGAAAGATGTGTGAGCCACTATACGGGTTTTCACGTAGCTGCGATACTTGAAGGATATGGATATAAGGTGATTAACCCATCCCACGTGATAATGCTCTGTGGTAATAAGCTGTTAACAACAATAGCTTTGAGAAAAGCTGGCTTACCCGTCCCAAAGACGTATGCAGCTTTCACAGCAAATAGCGCTTTAAAAGCTTTTGACAAAGTCGGCTATCCAGCCATATTAAAGCCTGTGCTAGGAAGCTGGGGTAGATTGGTTTCGTTGATAAGCGATAGAGCAGCTGCAAAAGTGGCGGTGGAGCATAGGGAGCTTATGTACCCGCTTTACCAAGTCTATTATGTGCAGGAAAACGTAAAGAGGCCGCCTAGAGATATACGGGTTTTCGTAATTGGAGATGAGATACCAGTAGCTATTTACCGCGTCAGCCCGCCAGATGACTGGAGAACTAATACCGCAAGGGGAGGCAAGGTTGTTAAGTGCGAGTTAACCCCTGAAATTGAGGAGCTTGCTTTTAAGGCAGCGGATGCCGTTGGCGGTGGAGTTTTCGGGGTCGACATGATGGAATCTGAAGATAGGGGGTTATTAGTTCACGAGGTAAATAGCACAGTTGAGTTTAGGAATACTGTTCCAGCAACTGGTGTTAGAGTTCAAGATCACATTATCAACTACGCGGTTAAGGAGGCTAAGAGGTGATGACAGCTAGAATAGGCATTGTAGGGGCATCTGGCTATACGGGCGGCGAGCTTCTTAGGATTCTGCTTTTCCATAAGGGAGTTGAAGTAACCGTTGCGACTTCAAGAGAGCATAAAGGGGATTTCGTGTATAGGGTACACCCTCATCTACGCAAATTGACGAACCTGAAGTTCAGTGAGCCAAATATTGACGAGCTCACTAAGAAATGTGACTTAGTGTTCTTAGCAGTCCCACATGGGACATCTGTCCAAATAACCCCAAAGCTCTTAGAAGTCGGCATTAAAGTTGTCGATCTAAGCGCTGACTATAGGCTAAAGGATAAGAACGAGTACTCAAAGTGGTATGGATGGGAACACCCCCAGCCGGAGCTTTTAGAAAAATCTGTTTATGGGCTTCCAGAGCTACATCGTGAAGAGATTAGGAAAGCGCAGCTCGTAGCAAACCCTGGATGCATAGCTGAAGCCGCCATACTAAGTATGGCGCCAGTGTTTAAGGCAAAGATAGTTGATAGCGAGCATGTGGTTGTCGACGCTAAAGTAAGCTCATCTGGAGCAGGGTTATCAGTTAGCTTAGCAAGCCACCATCCAGAACACTCAAACCTCGTTAGGGCGTACAAGCCTGTAATGCATAGACATACAGCTGAGATTGAGCAAGAGCTTGGCTTCTTAATGGGCAAAAGGCCTAGAGTTGCCTTAACGCCCCATGCTATTGAAATGGTTAGAGGGATTTTGACAACTGGACACTGCTTCTTAACAAAAGACGTGACGGTACAAGATCTTTGGAAGATGTATAGAGAGATGTATCAAAATGAGCCTTTCGTGAGGATTGTGAAGGAGCATAAGGGGCTTCACCTACTTCCTGATACCAAGAATGTCATTGGCTCAAACTTTTGCGACGTAGGCTTTGAGATAGACCCTCACGCTGGTAGAGTTGTTGTCTTCGGAGCACTAGACAACTTAGTTAAAGGGGCATCGGGACAAGCTGTTCAAAACATGAATATAATGCTGGGCTTTGACGAAAAAGAGGGCTTAGAGTTTCCAGGTGTTAGGCCGGTGTAAGATATGGTTGTTGTCGTGAAAGTAGGCGGAGACCTCCTTAAAGAAGGCAAGATTAACGTGGAGCTAATCAACGATTTGAAAGAGCTTTGTAAAGAGGAGAAAGTCATTGTAGTCCATGGCGGAGGAGACGAAGTTACGGAAATTGCTGAGAAACTTGGTAAGCCACAAGTCTTCGTCATGTCTCCTGAAGGCTTTAAAAGCAGGTATACCGACCTTGAAACTGCTGAAATCTACTTAATGGTAATGTCGGGTAGAATTAACAAGAGAATTGTGAAAACCCTTCAAGAGCATGGACTAAACGCCATTGGTATTTCCGGCATTGATGGAGGGCTTTTAAGAGCTGAGAGAAAAAAGCGCCTAGTTATAGTCGACGAAAAAGGCAGAAAGCGGGCGATCGAAGGAGGCTATACTGGCAAGATCGTATCTGTTAACACTAAAATGCTTGAAGATCTGCTAAGCTTAGGCTACCTCCCGATCGTAAATCCGGTTGCTCTAGGCTTAGAATATGAAACGCTTAACGTAGATGGAGATAGGACGGCAGCTGCTATAGCTGCTGCTATGAAAGCAAAAGCAGTTATCTTTACGACGGATGTTGAAGGTTTGTTAATAGATGGTAGCTTAGTTAGGAAGCTTACGGTAGAGGAAGCTGAAAGAGCTTTGCCGAAGATAGGGCCGGGGATGAGCACTAAGGTTCACGCAGCTATAGAGGCTGTTAAGAAGGGT
>QMQV01000061.1 GCA_003649085.1 Thermoproteota archaeon | reverse complement strand
TCGCTGGACTTTGAGGACAGCTTTTCCATGTACTTCACCAAGTAGAGGGGGCGCAGAGACCTTCTATCGGATGAAGGGGGATATATCGCTTCCGCGAAACATCGTACTACTTCTTTTCTTCAAGTAGCTTCTTCATCTTCAAAAACTCCTCTTCGCTAAGCTCTCCTTTAGCAAACCTTTCTCTTAAGATCTCCAGTGCCTTATCCTCTTGAACGCGCCTTTGGCTTTTCATACCTGTCAACAACCCGTAAGCTCCTATGACGGCTAAGGCTAAGAAGATCATGGGCATCATCAAGAAAGTCGTTATTCCATAGAAAGTTGTTGGAGGTCTAAATGTGGCTAGTAAGGCTAAGGAAACTAAGCCTATGACGCCGACCATGGTTAACACTGAGAATATTACTGTCCTTAGGCTTAACGTCAAGGCTTAAACCTCTTCGAGAGTAATCCTCTATTAGCACAGCTTTATAACATGTTTTTGGAGCTGGCTAAGGGGCTATGAAGCTTGGAGGTTTCGTCAGACCATTAGGATGACGAACTCCGGAGCTCGCAGAGCCCGGCCATAAGCTCCATGTGCGACAGATTTTTCACATAACATTTCTCAAGGCTATTTCTGGAGGTCTTAGCTCTGTCTAGCTGGGTTAAAGACTTTGAAAAGCTTTGTAAGTTGCTTGATGAGCATGACCCGGCTAGGACGTTTAAGCTTGAAGGAGATGTTAAGGAAAGGTTTGAACTTCTTAGTAAGCGCGTTAAGCGTCAGTTAATCTTAGAAGCTGTCGGTAAAAACGCGCTAAACCGCGCTGGAAAATGGGTTCAGCTCTTCAACGAGGCCTTAAGGGAATGTTTAAATGCTTTGGGCTTAAGGGGGGCTTTATTGTCGAAGGAGCTTAAGAGCTTTGTCGAAGATCCAGTAACGCATTTGGAGAAAAAGCTCTTCATATACTTCTTCGACTTATTGCGAAGGAGGATATCGCTTGAAGGGTTTAGAGAGAAGGGGCACGCCGCTGTCACTACGTCGCTTATGACGAACTTAAGGTCAATATATCAAAACTGGGCTTTGCTATCGCTGTGGACTTTGTTGGCTAAGGAGTATGGAGCTGAGGTCTCATATCCAGAGCATGGGTATCTTCATTTGGAAAGGCTTGGTAGGCAGAGGCTTGGAGAGATTAACCCAAACTTGATTTTGCGGCTGGCTGGTAGGGGGTCTTTAAGCTTCTTCTTAGAAGTTCCTAGACCTGTTAGCTGGGAAGACACCTCCGACCTGGTTAAAGCTTGGGACCTCTATACCGCTCTACGCCCAGACATCATGGTTTGCGGAGGCTTCATCACCAACTTAATAGACTTATCTCAAACCCCTCCAATACACCAGCCTGACATGATAATTGAGTGTAAGGAGCTTGTAGACTGGTATGAGAGGGTTAGAGATGTTAAGGGGCCTTTTGCAAAGCCTTTAACTGTTGAAGAGTGGAGGAGTAAGTGGATTACTGGGCTCTATGAAGGCTTAGCCGATGTGCTAGGTGTATCCCCCAGCAAAGCTGCTAAGAAGGTTGCTGAGCAAAGGGGGTTAAGGTTAAGAGAAGACCGAGTAGTCGTCTTATACCACTCTATTTACAGGCCGAAGGCTATGTACTTGATATCCAGGGCTAAGACCCCAGGTGACGTTAAGAAAGCTCTTGAAAAGGAGGGTATAATCGTGGTTGATAGTGTAAAGTTCAATGCTGGGGCGCTAAAATGCGTTGTCGATGATTTAGCTAGGATAGCTAAACCTTCAACATCTCTTGAAGAGCACCTTTCGCAGCTTGTCAGGTCTTTAGAGGAGAGAGGGTTGAAGATTATGCCGCAGAAGCTTGTTGAGCTCGCGCTAAGATATGTTGGAGAGAACGCTGAAGATTTTGCAAGCTGGCTTTCAAGATCCGTGAGCTAAAGCTTAGCTTTTGTTGTTACTTCGGCTCTTCCATATAGCTCTTCAGCTACTTCTCGTAGACCAAGCTCTTCTAGACGCTCTCTAGTTGGCAAGCCTGTTTTAACATCCCAGCCTCTAAGCTGATACCACATGTCTAGGAGCTTGTCGTAGTCCTCCCTAGTTATGTGCTTGCCAGCAAGCTCGCCTGACGGTAGCGGCTCTTCAAGCCATCTCTTAGGCACGTAGTCGTAGCTCCTACCAAAGCCTTCTATCTCTCTAGCCCAGAAAGCCCTTGTTAAACTCCAAACTCTTTCCGAGGCTAATAGCAGGTCCTCTAGCTTGTAATCTATTGAGGTAACGGCTTTGAAGATCTTAGCGTAGTAGCTTAGAGGTAGCTTCAGCTCAACCCACGTAAACCTACAAGCTCCTAGTAAGTCAAAGAGGGCTCTAGCGTTTTGTAAGAAGACTACGTGTTTAGCCTTCTCCAATGACACGTTAAACCTGCCAAGCTCAGTCACTTCTTCAAGTATCATCCAGCACCTATTATGGTGTGCACCTACGTCGCAAGTGCCATATGCCAATGCTTGTCCAAGCGCCGTCCTGCTTTCATATGCGCTTATTTCAAGCCTCTTGACGTGCATGGCAAAAGCCTCAGCTTCGCCCCCAATTTTCTTAGATGCTTCAGCAACACCATCAGCTAAGAGAGCTCCGAGACCTCTTCGATAAGCTATATCCTTTATTAGCTCAGCAGCTGCGTTAAAGTCTCCGAAGGAGAGCTTAACGTCGGGGTAGTTGTTTAAGAGCCCTCTCTCATAGCACTCCATGGCGAAGGCGACTACGTTGCCAGTTGATATGGTGTCTAGCCCCAAGTCATCGCATAGCTTGTTGAGCTTGATTATCTCGTCCATTGAGCCTATGCCGCAATTTGAGCCTAACATCGCCACATTTTCGTGGTCTAGCTCGCTTAAAACTCCATCAGATGACATGCATGGGTTGCAGCAAGGCATGTTGCAGGCAAAACAGCTTTTAAAAGCTACCTTCTTCGCGGCCATTGAGGCTCCATCGATATCTGCTGCTTTCTCGAAGTAGGCTTCTCTCATGTTCCTTGTCGGCAGGAAACCAAGCTTTTGACACCAGTCTATTGTCCTAACTGTCCCCTGCTTAATCCACCATTCGAAGTCGTCGTGATTTCTTATGTAGGAGTAAGCTTCGTCACTTATCCTTACCAGCTCCTCAATGTCGTAGATGGGTATGTCCTTGTCGCCGTATATCGCTATAGCTTTGACTTTCTTAAACCCCATCAAAGCGCCCATGCCAGTTCTACCAGAAGCTCTGCCAAGCTCTGTGACCAAGCTAGCGAACTTCACCAGGTTTTCTCCAGCTGGACCTATCGACAATATCTGAAACTCTCTTCCAAGCTCTTTTCTAAGCTCTTCTTCAACTTGGCTTACGGGCTTACCCCATAAATGCTCGGCATCTCTAAGCTCAATGATGTCGTTGTCTATGTATATGTAAGTCGGCTTGCTTGAAACGCCCTTGATTATTACCATATCGTAGCCAGCTCTCTTAAAAGCAGCTGCAAAATTGCCTCCTACGCTCGAATCTGCATAGCCGTAGGTTATGGGGCTTTTAGAGACTAAGCTAAGCTTACAGGCAGCTGGCGCGTAAACCCCTGTTAACGGCCCAGCCGCTAAGATCACGATGTTTTCAGGCGATAGAGGCTCAGCTTTCTTTGGAAGCTCATCCCATAAAGCCTTAGCGCCAAAGCCCCTACCGCCTATAAAAGGCTTGATAAGCTCCTTTCTCAAAGGCTCCGCCGTCACCCTCCCCTTTGATAAGTCTATTCGCGCAACTTTGTCCATGTAGCCGTAGAGCACAACAAAGCCCTCCGCTATGCTATTTTTAGAGCTCCAAGCGGACATCTAGGAACACACTGCGGGTTACCTGAGCATAAATCGCATTTTATCGGCTTGCCCACCTCTTTGTGGATGAAGATCGCGTTATATGGACAAGCTTGTGCACAAGCATAGCAGCTTGTACAAACCTCGTGGTCTATTATCACGACACCGTTGACCCTCTTAATGGCGTTAACCGGGCAAACGGCTGCGCAGAACATCTCTTCGCATTGTCTACAAACGTGTATTTCGTAGCCTATGCTTGATGGATACTTAGACAACACTTTGATACTCGCTTTTTTCGGGTTATTAACTTTAAAGTGGTAAATTGAGCATATGAGCTCACAGATATGGCAGCCTACGCACTTGCTCTCATCGACAGCGATGCGCGTCAATGCCTAGCCTCCTACGAAAGCTCATTAAACCTACTTAGAACATCTATTAAACGTTTTTCCAGCAGAACGGCGTAACTAGCGATGAGTAAGCACGTCACTTAAAGCTTTGATGAAGCCTTCTCGGTCATCTGGGCTTAACACGTAGCTTTTATCCACAGCTTTAACTAAAACCAAGTTCTTCCACTTGGTTATGTAAAGCCATAGTTTTCCCAAACCTGATACGTAGTAGAGACCGTAAAAGCCGAAAAGCCCTCCCATGCCAAAAAGCCTGATATGCTTTAAAGATAATGAGCTTAGAGGCTTTACCTCAACGACCTTATGATAGGGTATGCGAACGCATCTCAAAGCTCTCTTAACAACAAGCTCGCTTTTCGTTAGCTCATAGCAGCGAGGCGAAAAAGCGTAGCCTAAAGCCATAAAAGCTGTTGAAAACGTCAACATAAACAGGAAAGGGTATATTGGAACTACTTTTCTTAAACATAGAGCTAGGAATAGCGCATTTAAAAACGCTAAAATTGAGAAAGTAGCTATCGTAATAACTTTTACAGCTGAGCCATAGCTAGCATTAAATCTCATCACATTCAAACAAAATCAACCCATGAAAAGTGTAACGTAACAAACCAGTTTTTATTTCTAGACTTTGCAATGAACATAAGGTGGCTAAAAATATGGGTGAGAATGTTTTTGTACAAAGAAAATTCCGCAAGTATTTTATACTATTGAGCTTTAGTATATTTCTGGTGTAGCATTTGGTTGAGCTACAGAAGGTGGGTGAGTATCTTTACGCCACGCTGTATGACCCTCTTAGAGGTAGACCTAGGAGGTTTTATTTAGGTAAGCTTCCTAGTGAACCGTTAACGCGGGCTACGTTTTTAATGTATCTTGAGTCTATGTTAAGGTCTTCTAAGCTTAGCTTACATCAAGAGATATTGGCTGATTACTTGAAGATGATGGATTCCGAGACTAGGATGACATGTGAAGAATGTGCAATGGGCTGGGCTGTTAACGCTTATAAAGAGCTTGAGGAGATGTCAAGGGAAGCCCATTCAACATTTCAAGCGAAAAGTTAAGGAGGGAGCTTTTGTATAGCTGTTTCTTCGCCTGAGTGGCGGCTTCGAGAAGCAGTTAGAGTTTTTAAGAAGAGGGTTCTTGAGAGGTATTTTCCGGAGTACGCTCTTATAGGTAGGTTGGCTTACAACTTCTATGCTACTCCTGAAACCACACATGATGTCGACTTCTTGGTGAGGTTGAGAGGTGAGGAAGGCAAGGTTTCTGATCTGCTCCAGCATCTAGCTCCTCAAGGCTATCAAGTGGAGCCTCTTGATGTGGGTCATTGGATGTATAGAGTGCATGTTAAGGGGCAGAGGATTGACCTTGTTGACCCTCTTTACTTTAAGTATACGAGGAGAGCTGAGATTAGGCGAAGGTCTTTAAGGTTGAAGAAGATAGGGACGCTTTTTATTCTTTCACCAGAAGACTTAGTTGTTTTACATTTAGCTGGAGCCTTGGACGCTAAGAAAAGGAACAACGCTGACATGATGCTTAAAAACCTCACGAGAGCAGTGAGCCTTTTCGTACATCGCGTTAAAGTAGGAGACTTTGACGAAAACTACTTCTTAGAAAGAGCACAAGAACACGGAGATCAAGTATACTCGCAAGCAGTTCTACTCTTGAGAAGGAAAGGCTGAAGACTTAGAAATCAAGAAAAGTTAGGTATCAAAGAGATACAGATTGCATCAGGCTTTTTCTCTTTTAGGCTTCATGATGAGGTATGATGCTCTTAATGTGAGAGTTTTTCATTAGCTTTTAAGCATGGTAGAAGCTGTTTCCCTTTTAGGAGAGGAGAGCTTTGTTCATATTGGGCATAAACGGTAGTCCTAGAAGGAGAGGTAATACTTACAAGCTTCTTGAAATGTTCTTAAACTCTTGTGCTGCGAAAGGAGCCGATACTAAGCTTATCTCTCTCGTTGACTACGACATAAGATACTGTATGGGTTGTGATAGCTGCTTTATTGAAGGTAAATGCGTTTTCTGCGAAGGAGAGCATGAGAAGCCCAATGTCGTCGTCACAACTCCTAGCCGAGTATGGCTTGGCGTAGCTAGAGGTGAAGTAAACCCTGTAACCGCGTTTTTCAAGAGGGAGTATCGGGTTGAGGGAGACTGGAGAGCATTGAAGAGGTTTAGAGAGTTGTTTGGATAACGCTATGGCTTTTTATTTAACTGTTTAAAATGTTAAGTGGATATATTGAACTTCTTAAGCCGCCCTTAGCTTATCAAGTTAACAGACATGTAAACTTTCCTTAATGTAACAGTAAAGCTTTTTAATATAGCGCATGCGATAGAAAGAGAAAGTTTGATTGATAAGTGGGGGATCTTAAGCTAAGTGGTTAAGATAATCGATACCACTACTAGGGATGGGCAGCAGTCATTAATAGCGACTAGGATGACGACGGAGGATATATTAGCGATCTTAGAGACCATGGATGAAATAGGCTTTTACGCTATGGAGGTTTGGGGCGGGGCAACTTTTGATGCTTGCTTAAGGTATCTAAACGAAGACCCTTGGGAGAGAATTCGAAGGATAAAGAGCGGGCTTAAGAAAACTAAGACCGCTATGTTGCTTAGAGGACAAAACCTCGTTGGCTACAAAAACTACCCGGATGACGTCGTGGAGAAATTTGTTGAAAAAGCCTTCGCTAATGGAGTAGACTTGTTCAGGATTTTCGATGCCTTAAACGATGTAAGAAACTTGAGAGTAGCTGTTAAAACTGCTAAGCGCGTTGGAGCTGAAGTCCACGGAGATGTCGTGTATACCATAAGCCCAGTTCATACGTTAGAGCACTACCTTAGCGTAGCTAGGGAGATAGCTGCTCTTGAAGTTGATGCGATAAGGATTAAGGATATGGCTGGGCTTTTATCGCCCACAATGGCATACGACTTGGTCAAAGGCATTAGGGAAGAAACCGGTTTACCTGTTGCTGTGCATAGCCACAGCACGTGTGGGCTGTGTCCGCTAAACTACATGAAGGCTCTCGAAGCTGGAGCTGAGTACATAGATACCGCCATCTCAGGCTTTGCGTTTGGGACTTCGCAGCCAGCTGTTGAAAGCTTGTTAGTAGCGTTAAAGGGTAGCAAATTTGAACTTAAACTTAATGAAGAGGCTTTAGCTAAGGCTTCAGCATACTTTAGGAGGCTTCGCGAGAAGTATAGGAAATACGCATCTGAATATACTGATAGAATTGACCCTGAAGTTGTTTTTCACCAAATACCTGGCGGGATGATGTCAAACCTAGTTGCTCAGCTTAAGGAGTATAACGCTTTAGATAAGCTTGGAGAGGTCTTGAAGGAGGTTTACGAGGTTAGGAAAGATTTAGGCTATCCTCCACTTGTCACCCCACTAAGCCAAATTGTAGGTACGCAAGCTGTCGTTAACGTGATGGCTGGCAAGAGGTATGAGATCGTTATTAGGGAGCTTGAAGACTACGTTAAGGGGCTTTATGGAAGGCCTCCCGCTCCAATTGATGAGAAATTGGTTAAGAGGGTTTTAGGGGATTCAAAGCCTATTGACGTCAGGCCAGCAGATCTTCTTGAACCAGTGCTAGATAAAATCCCTGACGAGGTTAAGGCTTTGGCTAGGAAGGAGGAAGATTTGCTGTCTTATGCGCTATTTCCACAGCAGGCTCTCGCTTTTTTAAGAGGGGAAGCTAAGAAGGAAGTTGAAGTTTTACAAGCTCCTAAAGTCGAAGCTGAAGCTAAGCCATCTGTTAACCCAACGTCTGTATCAGCTACTACGGCTACGATAACTGCTAAAGCTAGAAAGCTTAGGGTTATGATAGGTGATGAGGTTTTTGAGATAATTTTTGAAGAGACGTAGATGGGTTATTGCCTTATCGATAGAAGCTTCTTATACGCTTCTAAGACAGCTTGCGTGAAACCTTCTTTTAGCTTAAGGGAGTCGAGCGTTTCTAGGGCTTTTGCCGTTAAGCCTCCTGGCGTAGCTACAGCGTCTATGACTTCTCTCGTAGACATACCAGCTTCGGCTAATAGCTTAGATGCTCCCGAAAGCGTTAATGTTGAGAGCTTTAAAGCAAGCTGCTCATTAAGACCTATTGAAACGGCAGCTTTTACAAGCGCTTCGGTAAAGTAGGCTATATAGGCTGGTCCAGAGCCGCTTATCACAGTAGCTCTTTCGAGGTCTTCTTCGTCGACGACCAAGACCTCGCCTAGAAGCTTGAAGATGTTAACTGCTTTTTCGAGGACTTCTTCAGGTGCATCAGGCGGATGTGCCAACAAGGTTATTGAGCTGTTTTGCGAGACGGCGATGTTAGGCATAACCCTCACAACGTATGATTGAGGCATTAACGACTTAAGCTTAGACAGCGTAGTGGCTGCTGCCGTCGATATTAAGAGCTTGTCGATACAACAATCTCTAATCTCTTGGCAAGCTTGTTCTACAACAGCTGGTTTAACTGAAAGTATTACCGCTTCAGCTTGCTCAACAGCTTCTCTTGAGCTTTGACATGGCTTAAAGCCTAAAGACTTCGCCTTATCAACCTTGGACTTGTCTACGTCGAAAACCGAGACATCTAAAAAGCCAGCTCTGCTAAGCCCTTGTAGAATTGAAAAGCCTAATCTGCCGCATCCTATGAGAGCTAGCTTCATAGCTCATCGAAAATACTCT
>QMQV01000060.1 GCA_003649085.1 Thermoproteota archaeon | reverse complement strand
GAGGGGATGTATGAAGAGCCTAGAGAAATTCTAAGAGAATGTGGAGTTGAGGTTGTGGAGATGGAGGCAAGCCGAGAAAAATCCTTTTGCTGTGGAGCTGGAGGTGGTGTAAAATCCCTTTTTCCAAGCCTTGCTACAAGCTTAGCTGCTAAGACATTAGACATGACAGCTGAAAAGACGATAGTCACGTCGTGCATATTTTGCACATACCAGTTTAAGTCAGTTATACGCGAGCTTAAGCTAGATAAAAACGTCCTCCACATAGCAGAGTTGGTCTTAAAATCTATGTGTTAAGAATAAGATGCTTTAACGATTCCAAAGCTTTTTGCATTCAAAACCACAAAACTTTACACGTCTCCATACCCTTACAACAATTGCGAAGTCATAGGTATCAGGTCTATTCCGTTAAGAAAGAGCAGGTCTTGAAAATCTGTTGCAAAAAAGTAGGAAATACTTTATATACTACTTTTTTGGTAGTAGTTGGGGATCTTGTAATGGGCCGCTACGTGACGGTTTCAGCTAAAGTCCCTTACGAGCTTAGGGAGAAGGCTCATAGGCTTAAGATAAACTTAAACCAGCTTATCAGAGAAGCTCTTGAAGAAGAAGTTAAGCGAAGAGAGCTAGCTCTTTTAGAGGATATGGCTGAGAAGTCCTCTAAAATTTTGTCTAAGATCTCTGAAGACGAGCTTATAAAGACTATAAGAGAGCATAGGGAAGCGCGTTGAGCTACTTATTTGATTCCTGTGCACTTTTAAACTCCATACGCCTCTATGGTAAAGCAATGGTGAGGTTTATTGAGGAGAATAGATGCTGTGTGCTCACATTAACATACTATGAGGTAGGAAATGCCCTATGGAAGGAAAGCTACTTTCTTAAAAGACTAAGTCTCGATGAAGCTGCAGAGGTCTTAAAGCTTGTAGACATGCTCCTCAGTCGATTGGAGATAATCGATGTCTTTGCCTTACGCCTTGGCATTGAAACATCTACTATAGCTTTTCAAACAGGGTTAACTTTCTACGACGCATCCTATCTGCTAGTGGCGAAGAAAAGAAGTATGCAGCTCGTATCTGACGACGAGAGATTAATCAACGTCTCGAAAAACGTAGGCGTTAAATGTTTAAGAAGCGGAGATTTGCCCATAAAAGCTTCTTAAGATTACGTTAAGAAAGTCGTGCATGTCTTCTTAAACCTCGATGTCTTCGTTTTTTAATTAATGTGAGCATTCCCTACACCTTGTAATACTAACCATAGCTTAATGGCAGCTCTTCGCTCTTCGGCTAAGGCTATTGAAGCTAAGCTGGATGTACGTGATTCGCACGCTAACTTGCTAACATATCTCTTCCCTTAAGGTGCTCTTCTTCAACTAAGACCCTTAAGCCCCCTAAGCGTCCCCCTAGCGAGTTCTTCTACCAGCTATCGACCTTTTTATTAAAATTTTTGGTAATAAATATTACCGAAAGCAGTAATACTTATATTGTCCTAGCTTTTATTCAAAAGAGGGGTGCTGATATATGAAGGTCTTCAGGGCGATGTTCTCTGTGATGTTGTTAGCTTCCTTCTTCTGCTCTACAGTAACAATAGCTAACTCGAGCATAACCGACGACTATCCCGACCTAGAGCCTCTCACGTTGCTCGTAAGCGGAGAGGACATAAGCCCCATGCACTTACTAGCATATAGAGCTGTTAAGGTGGCGATGCAAAAGCTTGGCTTTCAGCATGGCGATTCTAACATCTTGGTGCTTACAGATGCTGGAAACCCGATAATTGCTGACAAGTATCCAACAGCTTGCTGCTTAGATGCGCTTACGCTAATTTCAGGCTGTTCTAAGAGCAAGGGGAACCTAGTAGTCGTTCAGCGGAGCAAGTGGCTTCCTCTGTGGTTTGCTTTTTACAGCAGAGACACCGGTATGTGCGTATACGTTCAAGCTAATAGCGCTATCCTAGCATCCTACATGGATGCATGGGAGGAAACCGAGGACAAGCTCTCCATCCAGCAAGCCTTCATGAACTTACCTGATGAAGAGGTTTTCGAGAAGATAGCTGTTGAAAACATCAGCGCTGAGCTGTTGTTAAGCAAGCCTGAGGCATGGCATGAGAAGATGGAGAATAAGGTCTTCGGCGGCAATGAGTTTTCAATTATAACCATAGCTGCTTGCTGGGACAAGGGCTTACCATACGAGCTCTTGAAGGCTGCTGAACTTCACAACCACATATGCCCTGGGCTAACAAGTGGCGTGTTAATAATCAAGTACCTTGACCAGCACTTGCCAATAGAAGAGGTAGGTCAAGAGTATGTCATCTTGGCTGTACCCCCGTGGTGTAAAGACGATGCTTTTCAAGCAGTCTACGACTCTACTGTAGGCAAGCGCAAGATGACGGTAATGATGTTGAGCAAGCAGCAAATCAAACAGCTCCCTGAAGAAGCGAAGAACGTAGCCGGAATCTACGTCAAGTGGGATAAAAGCGAAGGCAAGGGCTACGCCCTAGTGCTAGCCTTTGACTGGGACAAGGCTTGCAACATAAGTGGCATAGAAAGAGCTTGGTTTAAAGACTTTAAGAGCTATAAATGGTGGTATGCTCGCCTTAAAATGGGCTTGATCTTACAAGACTACATAGATAGCCCAGAGGAATTCGTAACGACCGTAATGGAGTTCCCGATAAACAGCTCTTCTGAGCTCACGAGCTTAAGACTTGCTGGTGTAAACCCATATGTCGAGCTAGGCCTTATGCCAGCACCACAGCCTGAGGTAAAGACGATAACAGTAGAGGTTGTGCCGGCGTGGGCTTATGCAGCTATAGCGATCTTAGCTTTAGCTTTAATCGCGATGATAGCAGCGTATGCGAAGAGGAAGGCTCAATAAAAGCCGATAAGCCCTCCTTTTTCACTTTTTACCACTAGCCACGCCAACAGCGAGCCAAAAGCGTCATCCCTCCAGCCGGTCCAGGAGCTTCCAGCTCGATAACTTGCCTAATTTCCTTAGGTTTCTAAGCCCATTTGCGCTTGAGGTCTGTAGCCTTTTCTTAAACTCTAGCCTTGTAAGTATTACTGTCTCAAGAAAACGTTAATACAGAGTTTCTAGCCTACCTTCTTCTTAGTAAATGTTAAATAACCCTTAATAGAAGCCCTGCTACAAAAGCCTAGTCAAGCTGGCATTTCGTCAAAACATGTTAAAGTCTACGGAGATCTCAGGTGCTTCTGAGATGAGCTACGTAGTTAGCGTAGTGATTCCAGTATTCAGAGAATCTCCCCAGTTACGAATTACCCTAGATAGGCTACTTAGACAAGATGTGAGTAAGGAGATCTTAGTGGTCATCGATCAGCCAACTCAAAACTCGCTTTCGTTAGCTGAGGAGTTTAAACGCGATGTCAAGTTCATACTTAACGGCGAGAGGCTAGGCAAATCACATGCCCTCAACTTAGCGATTAAAAACTCTAAAGGCGAGGTGCTTTTATTTTTAGATGCCGATGTCGAGATACCTGAAGATAAGTCTTTCCTGAGAAAAGTTGTTGAGGAGCTTGAGGATGTCGACTTGCTTGATATTAAGAAGGAGGTTCTTAAGCAGTCTTTCTTGTCAAAGATGACTTACTACGAATACGCTGGCTTCAACATAGGTTCTTGGCTTGTAACAAAGCTCGCTAAAAAATCTCCTTCAATAAACGGCTCAGCTTTCGCGATAAGAAGGGAAGTGCTTGAATCTCTTGGGGGGTTTAGGCAAGTAGTTTGCGAAGACATGGATCTGGCTACTCGCTGCTTTATGGGGAACTACAAGGTGAAGTATGCTAAGGACTTAAGAGTTTTAAGCCATGTATACTCAAGTTGGAGGAAATGGCTTGATCAGAGAAAGCGCTGGGCAACGGGCATAGCTTTATGGCTTAAAAACTGGTATAAGCCTCTGCTTGCAGCAAGTATTAAGAAGCCGCAGATATTTCTCCCAGCTCTATTCTTCCTGTACCCGTCGATCATAATCGTCATACTCTACCTCCTCTTGCCAGCTTCTCTCATTTACAAGCTGCTATCACTAGCTCTGCTTTTCATAGCCTTGAGGCTCGACATAGCCTTCCTAGCAATACCTCTAACAACATTAGGCACTAACTTCTTAAAGGGTATAGCTGCCTCCCTTACAAGCTTCCTAGCCTCAGCCACAACCTTCTACATTTTCGCTAAAAAGTTAGGCTTTAACTTCAAACTCCACGAATTTTTCATATACTACCACTTCTACTCGCTGATATGCCTAGCCATAACATTTGCTGGGTTAATTAGCGTATGCGTATTCAACAGACAGCTAAGCTTTGACTGGAAAGTTTAGCTACATATAAAGACCAAAAGAAGTTTAACGGAGATGCACTAAGAGGTTATTGGGCCCGTAGCTCAGCAAGGATAGAGCAGCGGCCTTCGGAGCCGCAGGTCGCGGGTTCAAATCCCGCCGGGCCCGTTACACACCTTGAGTTTCTCAAGGTCTTCCATGGGTTTTACGAGCCCCAGCGCTGATGATGGGAAAGTCTAGGCTAATCACAGCAACCCCACATATTTGGCAGAAAAATATTCGAAAAGTACGCGATGCAAACAAAGCCAGAAAACCACCTGAAAAACCTCAAACTCAAATTATTAAGATAGAAGACCCCGAAACAGCTAAGGTACTCGAACAGATACTGATATACTTGCTAAAAACCTAGGAAGGTCTACAAAAAGCTGATTCAAGGTATTGAAACC
Organism: Thermoproteota archaeon; assembly: GCA_003649085.1. The sequence continues at coordinate 4,392 of QMQV01000060.1, read as the reverse complement.
TGTGGCTCTGGGAAGAAAGTAGTGTTGATAGATATATCGTACCTCAATAAGTTGTACAGGGTTGTACTGAGATCGAGACCATGAAGAAACGCAGCCTAACGCTACTGGAAGTTTCGCTAGCAACGGTTTCCCTCTTAATCACAGCGTGGGTTCTGGAGATGTACGCTTCTACTGGGTTTGGCTGGTGCTTTAAGGCCATTATGATAGCACTAGGGCTTGTTGCGATTCTGCTACACAGAAAACCCCACGAGTATGGTTAAAGCCAAAGAATCTTGGATTCAGTATAAAGTGGAGCATATACCTACTATCCCTGTTCGGTTATTGCTATTCTCATAGCATTCGCAGTTTGTTTGGCAAGAGGACTGCAGCCACCGACTATTAGAGATGTAGTTCTAGGTGCCATCTACTACATATTCGTAGGATTTGCCGAGGAGCTACTCTTTAGGGGCTACGTACAGTCTAGGCTGAACGAGGTTTTCACAAAGAAGTAACAAAGAAGTACAGGAGGTTTCTCTGGGTAGATACTGAGTGGACTCAAGGAACACTAATCACAGCAGTTTTCCTCTTCGGGATTCCACACGTATTTAATGAGGTTAACCCGTTTATCGGTAGATACGTCATTAGCCCGACCTCAGTAATCATGACGTTCTCCGCTATCTTCATGAGTATGGTGTGGGGAGTAATTAGAGAAAAATCTGGGTTCATTCTAATACCGACGGTTATACACGGCTCACTGGTCTACACGGTGTTTATCCTCGGAAAAGTAGCGGGTCTCGAAGCATCAAACATAGTTGCTGCTATAACGCTGTTTATCTTCTTCGTAGCACTCTTTGAGAAAATGATGAAAGAACCTATATGAAAGCGTTAAAAAGGGTTGTTTTACTTATAGAACTCTTCAATCTAGCGATGTATTTCTGGTAGAATCTGGAGACTAGCCCAGCAGACGGTACAAGCTTAAATCGAACTCATACCATCGTGCGATGTTTTATAGATAAATTTAAGTTATTCTTTGTTTCACCTGCTAATTTTTACATGTTGAAAGAGAACCGGAGAGGGGATCTTGAGATCGGAAATGCTGGGATACTTTTATGTTGCTGTTGCAGCAGTTATTTGGGGTTCTAACGGTGTAATTGTGAACTTTGTTCCTTTAAACGCTTATGCCATAGCTTTCTTCAGGGTTTTGTTTGCCAGTATAACCCTGCTTCCTCTACTGCTTTTGACTCAAAGGCTTGAGATGAAGGAGGCCGCTAAGGCTTGGAGGAGCATGCTTGCCTTAGGGGGGTCGCTGAGCCTAGGCTGGGCTTCTCTCTTCCAATCGATGAAACTAATCGCGATTGCAAACGCTGTCTTGCTAAATTATATGGCTCCAGTATTTGTGGCATTACTAGCTCCAGTATTCTTGAATGAGAAAATTGAAAAAGTCACGGTGCTCGCTTTAGCCATGTCTATGATGGGAATGATAACCATCCTTTTCCAGCATGGTCTTCAGGCAGAAAGCCTAAACCTCTACGGAGTTGTCTTCGGACTCTTCGCCGGCCTAGCCTATGCTGCCTTCATCATCCTATCAAAGAGAGCAGTAGCAAAATATTCCAGTCTTGCAGTAGCTTTCTATGCCTACTTAGCAACAGTCATCTTCCTCTCCCCTTCTCTAATAGGAGTGAATTTATCATTAGATACGACTTCATGGTTGCTCCTTTTTATTCTAGGCGCCTTTAACACCGGCTTCGCCGTTACGCTCTACTTGAAGGGCCTCAACATGATCAAGGCCCAGAAGGCCGTAGTCTTCACGTACCTAGAGCCTGTTAGCGCCGCCATATTTGGTTTTTTATTCTTAGCACAGCAGCCAACAATACATATGCTCGTCGGCGGCATCCTCATTCTCTCCGCAGGATACATAGTAGCCTCAAAGTAACAAGACTTGTCTCTTTCTAAGAAAACTTGCTGAGAAACCACTATGGGTTGAAGTTTTTGAGGGAAAATTCCATTAAAATGGAATTGAAAGGCAATTGTTGTTTCAGTAGTTTTCTTTACGTTGCAAGAGCAGTTAGGTTAGGGTTGTAGATCACTTAGCTTTAACTTTCACAATCTTATAAGCTGACCGATATGAAGGTGGCTATTGTTGGAGAAGGATAGAGTGGCCTCCTCTTAGCGCAAACTTGCTAGGCACGAAGATGTGGAGCTGTATGAGCCAAAGCCATATAGGCACGATGCGGAGTTCGCAATGCTATTCCTTTCGCACTTTTGCTCATTAAAAGCCAGTAAAGGAACGTCTTGCGATGGCTGTATTTGAAAAGGTAGCTGGGAGTAAGTTAAGGTTGCAGACCTCATCTGCCATTAAACGGGGACGGAAACAACCTAGAGGCGCCAAAGCCAAGATAAATAAAATGCCTCAGATGACGCTAAAAAGAGTAGCGTACGCTAGAAAATTGAATGAGGACACGTTTCTTTTAGCAATATCAAGATAATTAAAGGTTTTCTTAAAAATTTTTAGGTTTTTCTCTTGAACCATCCTACTTCAGTCATGATTTTGAGGGCGGCTTCATTACTTGGTCCGTCTCCTCTTGCAATGTTTACTGAGGCACCTTCGCCGACGGCTTCAGCTATTCGGGCTACTGCTTTATGTGTGAAGCCTGGGCATAATATGAAAGCGTGAACCCCTGCCTTTCTAAGTTCTTTGCATACTTCTACTGCTTCATCATCATTTTTGACTAAAATGCTCGTGAGCTCGTAGACAGAAGTCTTAACAGTGCACCGATGTTTAGCTGGGTCTGCGTCTGGAACATGTGCTATAAAAGCAGCCTTAAATTTTTCAACCATAATAATCACAGGTCTAATTATTGCTCACTGAAATATTAAAAGTTTCATAGCTCCCACGCGAATTTATGCTTATGTAAGGAACTATCAAGTATACGCTGTTGAGGTGTTGTCATGTCTAGGAAGGAGCTCTTTCTGTCATCATCAGCCATGGCGTCTTTTATAACTCCATTCTTATCCATAGCAGTGAATATCGCTCTTCCATCTATAGCCAGATCCTTTAACGTGGATATGGCTTTCGTTAACTGGTTTGCTAACGTCTTTTTAGTATCTATGGCTTCAACCATACTGTTGTTGGGGGTTATGGCTGATTGGTTTGGTAAAGAGATAGTGTTTGTTATCGGCGCGGCAATTTTTATGGTCACGGCTTTTTTAATTCCATATATCAGCGACTTCACATTGCTCCTACTCTTGAGGGGCATACAGGGTATTGGGGCAGCGATGATTTCAGGAACGGCCATTGCGATACTTGCCAGCCTCTTTCCAAAAGAAATGGGCCTCGTTATTGGGATAAACACCACAGCTGTTTATGTAGGAACTACGCTTGGACCTGTTTTGGGAGGCTTTCTTGTTAGTTATGCTGGATGGTCCTCGCTTTTTACTTTTTCAGGCATCATAGCCTTGGCAAGCGTCATGCTGGCTTTTTTTTCTCTAGATTTTACCAAGAAGGGTGGAAAGAAGCCACCCCGCTTCGAAACGTTATTGATTTTCATGCTTTCCACAATTTTAGTCTCCATAGGTTCTGCATACGTACGAAGTTTGTATGGCTTAGCAGCCCTACTTATAGGCTTGATAATGTTTGTGTTCACGTTATATATTGAGCATAGGAAGTCCTTAAACCTTGTAAAGCAGATTTTTGAGAAGAACACATTTCTAGCTTATTTGGCAGCTTTGCTAATTTACGTTGCAACCCACGCCCTCACAATCCTATATAGTAACTATTTACAGTTGGGAGCGGGTTTTGCACCATGGGAGGCCGGCTTAATTCTCTTGGCGCAACCCATCCCGCAAGTGCTTCTATCCCCCTTAGCAGGATATTTAGCTGACAAACGAGACCCTAGAACACTTGTGGTTGTGGGTATGGGGTTAATCACGTCGGGAATAGGAGTATCAATCATGTTATATAAGTGGCTGTTTTTCTTAATTGTGTCGCTGATTTTGCTTGGAACCGGCTTCGCATTTTTCGCTTCTCCAAACACAACGCAGATAATGCGGAAAATCCCAAAGGAGGCATTCGCCTCGGCATCCTCGTTTCTAGGGCTAATGAGATTTCTCGGGCAATCGCTAAGCATATCCATATTGACGGCTACAATGTTGACGTTTAAAACCTCCGTACCAATGGAAGAGTCGCTGACAGCATACCTAATAGTAGCGGTTGTCGGGACAGCTATAGCTGCAATGTCAGTGCAAGGAAAGAAGGCATAAACATGATATATTTTAATTTTAAACTCTCAATTTCACCACTTACTTTGTTCCATTTAAACCCATATTCCTCATAAAGCTCCTTTCCACTTGAAGAGTGTTCTGGCTATTTCACAAAGCCTTTGTTTAAGCTCAAAACCTTTATAGTCAAGCCTG
>QMQV01000059.1 GCA_003649085.1 Thermoproteota archaeon | reverse complement strand
GTTCAAGGAAGGGGTTCGTAGCTTAGCTGAGGGGCTAGCTTTGCCTAGCGAAGCCTTAGAAAAGCAAGCCTTAAGCCTCGTTGAGCAATCTGGTGAGCGTGGGCTATTGCAGTGCGATTTATGGAAGCTTCTGAAAACCGATAGCAGGGAAGGCTCAAGAATAGTATCCAAACTTGAGAAGAAGGGTCTGATAAAAAGAGAGCCTGTTCTACATAATGGTAGGAAAACTTTCAGAATAGTTTTGGTGAAGAAACCTGAGCTTAAAATTTCGATTTCCTCAATAAGGGGAATACCCTGCTTTTCATGTCTGAACATCCATAGGTGTGGTATAGGTCAGCCGATATCTCCAGTCACATGCAAAGAGTTAAATGAGTATCTTGAAGCCGAAGCAAGTAAATTAGATTCGTGAGTTAAATGGGTAATAAGAAAATATTAAGAGATCATTACTACCTTGAAGCCAAAGCCAGGGGTTATCGCGCTAGATCAGCTTATAAACTCAAGCAGATTTTGAGGCGATATAAGCTCATCAAGAAGGGAGATGTCGTAGTAGACCTAGGAGCTGCGCCAGGAAGCTGGCTTCAAGTGGCACGTGAGTATGTTGGAGAATCAGGATTAGTTGTTGGAATAGACATCTCACCGATAAAGCCGCTTCCCTATGACAATGTGAAGATGATTATAGGTGATGTTAGAGAAAACAAAGTCTTAACTGAGCTAGTAGGCATGTTAAAACAAGGCGCAGATGTCTTGTTATCAGACTTAGCTCCGAAATTTACGGGTATACGTCACCTTGACCATGTGAGGCAGATGGAATTGGCTGAAATCTCCTTACAATACGCTAGGCGCTTGCTTAAAGATGGAGGATCTGTTGTCATAAAAGCTTTACAAGGGGAGGAGCTTGAAAATTTGCTATCCGAGCTTAGGAATAACTTTGAGAAAGTAAAGGTGTTTAAGCCTCCAGCCTCTAGAAAAACAAGTGCTGAAGTATACCTAATAGGTATGAAGTTTAAGAGAGCTTAATAGCCTTTTCAACATCTACTACACTGGCATTGGTTTTCACACCTTTAGTGTTGAAGAGTGTTGGATAGGCTTCAAAGCCAAATTCCCTAAGCTTAGCGATAACGCTCTCTCTTTTTGGGACAGAACGCTTAAGCTTACGGCAATGCTCGTCAAGCACATAGTAGGTTGGTGGGGCGCAAGCCTCTTCGATGGCCAAGCTAATTAACTTAAAAACCCTGTTAGCTTTCGATAACGTCTTCTCTAAAGCTAAGTCAAGCGCTTTTCGCAGAAATTCCATATCATGTAATGTGCCACACCATAATGGGCCTGCCACATGCATCGTGCTGCTACAGTTATCACACTTCAAGTCTCTTTCTTCAACCAAAAATTTCTTTAAGACTTTTCTATTCAAGCAGTTAAAGCAGTGAAGAATGTAGCCCAGATTTTCAAGTGATTGATCAGCTTTTCGAGCGCCTTTCTCAACAACTAAGTAGACTCTCACATAGTGATCGGTACTATAGGATAATATTGGCTTAACTCCCATTTCAAGGATAGCTGCTTGCTTAGCTATAGCTGCTAACAGAATCCTAGTAGCAACTTCATGGCAATACTCGCTTCTCAAAGGCTGCGCGCCATACTTTCTACGACATGCTTCGACGTGTACTCCACAAAGAGGTGCCACATCTGTAGCTGTAGCGCATAGTAGTCCTCCGTGTTTAAGTGCTCTTAAAGCAGTATCTATAAACGGCATAGGAGACCCAAAGGGGTCTACGTCAATGACATCGAATCTCCTTCCTGGGGCAGAATGTTCGCATAATAGCTTATTAGCCTCCTCGTGCAAAATCTTCAGCTTCCCCTTAACGTTGTTAAGCTCAGCATTCAAATTTGCCAAGGCAATAGCTTTTTCATCAATATCTGACGCTATAACCTCCTTAACCCCGTTAACCTCCTTGACGAACCTTATAGCTCTAATACCACATCCTGTTAAAGGTTCACAAATCACTAGCTCTCTCCCTAGAAAAGTCTGATATGTCTGAATGATCACCACAGCCACGTCTCTATTGAAGTCCATCTTAGGATTGTAGAAAACTGGCGCTAGCGAAGGCTCATAAATGCTTCCATGCATGTAATGAGCTGGATCTGGTACAACAACTTCAACAGAACCTTCAACCACCTTGATTGTCGGGAAATCTATCATATTCGACACTCATCACCTAATGACGTGCTCAACTACGACCTCAGGCAAATATTCCCTGTTTTCGAGAGTGACTTCAAAAACCGTTGCTTTCCCAAAAGCTTTCTGTGCATAAACATCCTTTAGCTTCCAATGGACTACTATTAACGCCTTCTTCTCACTATTGAGCAAGTCATCGATGATCTTTTCAAAAGCCTTGCTTTTAAGCTCCATAGGCCCAACTTCATCTACGGCGACTATGTCGGCTTCGCTTAATGCTTTGCGAACAGCTTCTACGCCTATATTCTCTAAGTCATGTACGTTAACGATATACCTTCCAATCCTAGGACCAACCTTAAACTTCTTAGAAGCCAGCCAACCCTCCTTCTTTGACTCCAAATCAATAACTTTAAAGCCTTCCCGCTCAAAGCCTGTTCTAACTTCGGGGCACATCATTCCTCCCACTTTAAAGCCCATTTGCTTAAGCTTTTCAATAGCTTTCATGAACACCGTAGTCTTTCCAATACCTGGCTTGCCAGTTATTAAGACCTTCAACGTTAAGCCCCCAAATTTATAACAATTTCCATCTTTTAATAACTGCTAAGCGAGGTAAAGCGTTTTGCGCGTTATAGCTGGAATAGACGAAGTTGGCCGAGGGCCTGTAATAGGGCCCATGGTAATAGCTGGTGTCTCCATAGCTTCACATGATTTAGAGAAGCTTAAGCTCATGGGGGTCAAAGATTCAAAAAAGCTAACTCATCCAGCTAGAATACGATTAGCTGAGGAGATTAAGAAGATAGCTATAAGGTATGAGCTCGTAGAAATACCAGTTGAAGTTATTGATCGAAACTTATTGAAAGGAGTTAACTTAAACATGTTAGAAGCAAAATTCATGGCCTTAATAATTGAGAAGCTTAAGCCAGATGAAGCTTACATAGGCTCCGTAGACGTAAACGCTGATCGCTTTAAAAAGATGATTGAGCAGCATCTAACAAAGCTAAGTGTCAAGCTTAACGTCTCACACCATGCTGAAGACGAGTATCCTGTAGTAGCTGCCGCGTCCATATTAGCTAAGTGTAGAAGAGAGGAAATAATCAATGAGCTTAAACAACGCGTTGGAGATTTTGGCAGCGGATATCCTCATGATCCTAAGACTAAGGAGTTTCTAATTAAGTGGGTAAAAGAACATGGAGCATTGCCCCCTTTTGCTAGAAAAACATGGAAAACATCTAAGAAAGCTTTGCAATTAAAGCTCAATGAAGCACTTATTTAGTTCTCTACTTCAAGCATCCTAGCTAACTTTCTAGCGGAGTCGACTTTTCTAACCTCCTCCGCTTTAAGAACCTTAACATCCTCGCTAAGCGCGACATCTCCTCCAGTTATGACTACTGGCTCATTGCCCACGATCTGCGCGATACCCTTAGCCATTTCCACCTTATGCCTCAAGTCTTGCTCGCTTTCCTTTCCATTACTAGTTACGATTGAGACCTTAAAGTCTTCAATGTGAATCTCAAACGGCGCTCTTCTGAAGCCTAGAACGTGTAAACCAATTTTACGTAGTTTTTCATATACTTGTGAAGCGACGGGTCCGGATGGAGGCTTAAGAGCGTTTACAGCACCTTCTTTACTTTTCTTAAAGATATCTACAGCACTTGTAACTGGGATACCAAGGACTTCTTCAAGCTTAATAGCTGTAGCTAAGGTAGCCTCCATGTCCTCCCTCTCATATGCATAGATCGTTTTCCTACTTACGCCAACTTTTGCGGCGAGCTCCCCTATTGACATGTTGTGAAGCTTTCTAGCCTCTCTAAGCGCCTTGCCATCAATTTTAACGTAAATTCCTCCTCGCTTAAAGTATACATAAGGTAAGTTTCCGCGGACTATCGCATCTTCAAATGTTGATGGATCGACAGTAGGTATGTCTTGCCTTTCATAAGCGGCTCCTCTTTCTAAAGCTCCCTTGCTACTTCTTAGCCCTATCAAGATCGGGGAGGCGTTAAAAACTTTGGCTAATGCTGAAAGCTCCTCCGCAGATTCCCTGCTAAAATTATCGATATTAGATATGGTCTTGAGCAATAGCAAATTATCGCCTTTTTTTGCAGCTAAATCAAGGCAATATTCCTTGGTCTTAGGCAAAGGTGATGTCTTATACCCTGCTCCACTCAATATCCTCAAAGCTATAGATGGCAGTACTTCCTGCTTCATATCCTACACTTTGAAAGGTTAAAGAGATGAATATAAAAACGTTAGCTTTCAATCACTCGATTTCCTCGCCTTCTTCTAAAAAGAACCCTATACTAACCAAACTAGGCACCTTACGCATAAGTTCGAGCAACTGTGCTCTATATACATAAGGCTTAAGTTCAATTCTCCAATAATCCTCAAAGCCTTTATCTATTAAGCCTATAAGTTTATGGACTGTGAAAATCTCGAGCTTGCCCCCCCTTATGGCATATGTTCCTTTTCTCCAACCAGATTGCCTAATTATCGTAAATGGCAGGCATAGCTCCCTGTGAAAGCGTTTTGGCACGAGACTTGCTAAATACTCAAGATCTTCCTTCCTAAAGTAAATTCTCCCCCCGCCCATAGACTTGACAGATGGTTCATCCTCTTTTAAGAGCTCTTCTAAGCTCTTTCTCTCAGCTGGAAAGTAATCATTTATGTGCTTAAATTCGATTTCCCAAAGCGTCCTAACAATTTGCTCTCTCCTACTCTCCCTTTCAAGGCTCATAGCGTGCCACTACCATGGCGTGATCCTTATCGAAAGGCTCTAAGTGAACAACGCTTTCAAGCTTAAAGCCACGTGACTTGAGGGTGTTCATCTCCTTCTTGTAAACATCAGATGGCTCCTTTGTTACATCAACGCTCCTAGCTTTAATAGCGAGCATGATCCATCCGCCATGTTTTAAGAACATGTCGGCGTTGTCAGCGAGGAGTTTAGCTTGTTCAGGTTGTGCTACATCGCAATATATGGCGTCCACTTGTTCAACAATTGCCCGATATGTAACTGGGAGTCTAGCATCAGCTAATATAGGCAACATGTTTTTCCTAGCTTCGCAAACTCTAACAAGCTCTCGCATAACTCTAGATGAAAACTCAACGCAAAAGACGCGTCCTCTTTCTCCCACAATATCAGAAACGTGGCTAGCAGTAGTCCCAGTCGCTGCCCCAAGGTATAATACCCTATCTCCCTTTCTCAAGGGTACTATTGCCACCTTCTTCAAGATAGCTCCAGCAAGCTTACTCCTAAAGGGGTTCCATACCCTATACTCGACACCTTTATACTGTATCAATGGCTCTCCATACACTTTAAAGCCTGGAGCTAAGTTTTTTGTAGCAAGCCTATCCTCAACGCCTTCTTCTTTAACCCAGAAAACCCCCTCAAACTTCTCATGTGGTTCAACAATCATTTCTTATCACCCGCCTTTTTAGCGACCTTCTCCTTTTTCTTCTTAACGGGAGGTTTAGCATACTTCTGCTTAATCTCAGCTACCCTTTCCTCAAAATCACGTTTAAGCTGATCAGCTATAAACTCCCCTGTAAACGCATCTACTCTAGCCGCTATCGAAAGCTTAGCTGCTAACGCCCTCGCTATCTTACCGCGTTGCCACTTAGGCGATCTGTGTACTTCAGGATATTGAAAGATAACGCCATGTTTTGGAGGCTTACCCCCAGTTCTCAGAGCTCTAAATAACGCTTTCTCAGCTCCTAATACCTGGATAGTGCTGGCTGGCTTCTTAGCTAAGTTTTCAAGCCCACCAGCTAATGCTATTAACCGAGCTCCCAAAAGCGGGCCAACCAGCTCCCTTATATTTGGAGCAACCTCCTGCATGGTATCGCTTATGTAAGCTTCAAAGTACTTCCTTAAATCGTACATGTCAATAGCCAACTTAGCAAGTTTTCTGATAGGATCTAAATCTGCTTCAGACACTTCGGCGCCCATTGACTTAGCAGCTGCGTCGGCTATTTGCTTCGCCTTACCTTCTGAAAAGCCTATTCGCGTAAGCGCTTTAACATCGATCTTTCTTCTAGAGCCTAGCTCATAGACCAACCTAACGTAATCTCTATGCTCTGGAAGCAAGTCGTCAAGCTCTGGGAAGTGAAGACCATACCATTCTCTAACTCTTGAAACTGTTATGTTAATATTCTTATCAAGCTCGTCTAATGCTTCAACAGCCTGTGCTACAAAGCGATCTCTTCTAGCTGCTTCAACTTTTATCCTGTCTCTGACAGCGTCCATTGAAGCTTCATGCAAAATCCTAAGGTATTCTTCATCACTAAATCCCAGAGATTTAGCTACAGCAATCACGTTTGCTCTAACAAATCTCCCTGCTTTACTAGGAGCTTCAACACGTACGTGAACAGGGAAGTTTTCAGAAATAGCTCTGGCTTCTCCTTCATGCTCAACCACAATCTCCTTATAACCAGAATCCACAAGCTTGCGACATAAGTTCATAAGTTCACCAGTATATCCTTCTTGCTCTAAGCTAAGCAGTTTCTTAGCGATAACGCCCGCATCCCTTGGGTAGGTTTCCGCTCCTATTAGGTTTAAGTCATCGTCGTATGCCAAGACTCCTAACACTGTATCAACGACATAGGCCCTCAATCTCATTCACCTTTATGCGCTGCTAACAATTCTTAGCATGACTTTCTCTATAAAGCTTCCTTAGCTTTAAAACCGGTAAGTTTAAAGGTCTGGTTCATGGGGATTTAAACTGGTGAAAAAATGCCATCACACGGCTCATTAACGAAAGCTGGGAAGGTAAGGTCAGCTACGCCAAAAATACCGCCTAAGCCAAAGAAGAACCTAATACCTAAGAGAAGGAATAGGAGAAACTATATACGCAGAGTACTCCACGCTACAGCTGAAAGCGGTATTCAAGCTAGTTAAAGCGCTTTAAAACTGTTTTTTAATTAACTTTGGGCTACACCAAGTTAGTGTAGAGAGGTCTATTTATGTCGGTTAGATCTCATGGATATAAGGGTAGGGTTGCAGATGTTCTAGAAAAAGCTGGTATAGAGATAGGCAATAGAGTTAGGATATCGAAGGAAGGTAAGGTATATGAAGGGTACTTAATGCCTAGGTCTGAGCTCGGTGATGACCAGCACATAGTCATAAAGCTTGATGACGGCTACAATATAGGAGTAAGGCTTTCTCATGACTTAAAAGTTGAGAAATTGGAATTAGAAGTTGAAGTTAAGCCCGAACCCCCGCCACTACCCCTTAAGGTTAGAGAAGATTTGCCGACGGTTTCGATAATTAGCACTGGAGGTACCATAGCTAGCCGTGTCGACTATAAAACTGGAGCTGTAAGTCCAGCATTATCTGCACGTGACTTATACAACGTCGTACCGGAATTAGGCGATATTGCCAACATAAATGCTGAAATTCTATACAGTTTGCTAAGTGAGAATATGACTGCCCATCACTGGATACACATAGCTGAAACTGTTGCAAAGCACATTAACCGTGGTGTCAGCGGTGTAGTTGTAACGCACGGTACCGATACCATGGGGTACACAGCTGCAGCTTTAAGTTTTGCTCTACAAAACCTTCCAGTACCAGTTATCTTAGTTGGTTCTCAAAGATCTTCTGATAGGCCTTCTTCAGATGCTGCAACTAACTTAATTAACGCTGTAATAGCAGCTTCTAAAGCTCCAATAGCTGAAGTCATGGTAGCTATGCATGCGTCGTCGTCAGATTCAACAAGTTACCTACATAGAGGTACAAAGGTAAGAAAGTGCCACACTAGTAGGAGAGACGCTTTTAAGACCATTAACGGGCATCCTCTAGCCAAAGTTGAAAACGGGGAGGTAAAAGTGCTCACTTCAAATTACGTTAGGCGTGAAGCTAGAAAGCTTGAGCTTAAAGCTTTTTTCGACGACAAGGTTTTATTGATAAAATCCTATCCAGGGCTTCCTCCAGCTTTAATTGACTTTGCAGTAGATCAAGGCTATCATGGGATAATACTGGAGGGTACAGGACTAGGGCACGTGCCTGAATCGTGTTTTAAGAGCATTAAGAGAGCAGTTGACAATGGAATAGCCGTTGCCATGACCTCTCAATGCCTATGGGGGCGTATAAACATGAATGTCTACAGCACTGGTAGGCAGCTCTTAGCATTGGGCGTAATACCTCTTGAAGATATGCTTCCTGAAACTGCCTTAGTTAAGATGATGTGGGTTTTAGCTCAAACAAGGGATCTAGAACGTGTAAGAGAGCTTATGCTAACCAATGTAGCTGGCGAAATTTCTCCACGTTCAAGTTATATGACATATCCTGAGCAGGTGTTTTAAACATGGAGGCGTTAGACTACAGAAGCTTAGGGCTTAGAGTTGGGCTTGAAATACATCAGCAGCTCAACACAAAGCACAAGCTTTTCTGCGAATGCCCAACATCTATGAGGGATGAAAGCCCACATTATGAAGTTCAGAGAAAGCTAAGGCCAACACAAAGCGAGCTTGGAGAAATAGACATTGCTGCGCAATTTGAGTTTAAGAAAGGCAAGTGGTTTATCTACGAAGGCTACGAAGATTCGGTCTGTTTGGTTGAGTTAGATGAAGAACCTCCACATCCATTAAACCAAGAAGCTCTTGATGTTGCACTACAAGTCGCATTAATGTTGAACATGACGCCAGTCGACGAAGTTCACGTCATGAGGAAGATAGTGATAGATGGCTCAAACACGTGTGGTTTTCAGAGAACTGCTAGAGTAGCTATGAATGGATGGATAGACGACGAAGAAGGTAGAGTACGCATTTTAACGCTCAGCTTAGAAGAGGATGCTGCGCGTAAAATCATTGAAGACGATAAGAGCATAAGATATAGGCTTGATAGACTTGGCATACCGCTAATAGAAATTGCTACAGGACCCGATATACATTCACCTGAGCAGGCTAAAAGGGTTGCCTTGAGAATTGGTCAGCTGCTTCGCGCAACTAGAAAAGTTAAGCGTGGCATAGGTACAATACGCCAAGACTTAAACATATCCATAAGCGGAGGGGCTAGAATCGAGGTAAAAGG
>QMQV01000058.1 GCA_003649085.1 Thermoproteota archaeon | reverse complement strand
GGACTATACGGGTAACGCCAAGAAAATAGCCTTAGCCATAGCTAAAGGAATAGGTTCGACAAGAGTGGGAGTTATCGAGACGACATTCAGAGAAGAGACCGAAACCGATTTAATTGGAGAACAGGTTGTGCTAGTCGGCGGGCTTATGGAGCTCATTAAGAAGGGCTTTGAAGTCCTCGTTGAGCGAGGATACCAACCTGAAGTAGCGTATTTTGAAGTCTGTAATGAAGCTAAGCTCATCATGGACTTGATATACGAGGGGGGTATGGAGAAGATGTTGAAGTCGGTAAGTGATACGGCTAAATACGGAGGCTTAGTCTACGGGCCAAAAGCGCTAGACGATAAAGTTAAGGAGAACATGCATAGAGTGGCTGACAACGTGGTAAGCGGCTCTTTTGCTAAGGAGTGGCTTGAGGAAAGCGCCAAAGGCGCGCCGAGACTTAAAGAGCTCATGTCCAAAATGCTTGATCACCCGCTTGAGAAAACAGGCAAAACGCTTAGGGAGATGATGGGGTTAAAGTAGCGTCGCATACTCGCATTTTTTCGAAAATGTTTAAAAACAGTAAAATAGTATTTAAAGCGTCGCGGAGGGCATTGCTAAAGATGGGTGATGGACAAATCACGCTACATTGAAATCTTCGATACAACTCTTCGAGATGGCTCTCAATCCAAGGATGTCTACTTCTCGCTTCAAGACAAGTTAAGGATCATAGCCAAGCTAGATGACTTCGGCATACCCTTGATAGAAGTTGGGTGGCCTGGTTCAAACCCAAAGGATAGGGAGCTTTTTAATCATGTTAAAAACCTTTCACTTAAACAAGCTAAGATAGTCGCGTTTGGTAGCACTCGTAAAGCAAACATTAGGTCTGACAAAGACCAAAACCTAAACGCGATAATCGACAGCGATGTTTCAATAGCAGCTATCTTTGGGAAGGCTTGGGATTTACACGTTACAGCTATCTTGAAGACGAGCTTAGAAGAAAACCTATCTATGGTTTCAGACTCAATAGAATATCTTAGGCAACATGGCTTAGAGGTCATTTTTGACGCTGAACACTTCTTCGATGGCTATAAAGAAAACCGAGAATACGCCTTCAAGGTGCTTAAGGCAGCTGAAGAAGCTGGCGCTAGGACAATAGTCTTATGCGATACTAATGGAGGGTGTTTACCACACGAAGTCTACGAAATAACAAAGCAAGTAGTTGAAAAGCTCAAGACGCCAATAGGCCTACACTGCCACAACGATTCAGGTAACGCTGTGGCAAATTCTATACAAGGTGTTTTAGCGGGCGCTTCGCATGTTCAAGGCACGATAAATGGGATAGGAGAAAGGTGCGGTAACGCAGACCTATGTCAAATAATACCCAACTTAGAGCTCAAGCTAGGGTTTAGAACTTCAAGTCAAGGAGTTGAAAGACTGAGGAAGCTTGTAGCATTATCAAGATATGTTTACGAGTTAGCCCACTTACCACCTAACCCATATCAGCCATTCGTAGGTAAAAACGCTTTTGCTCATAAAGGAGGAGTTCACGTAGATGCTGTGCTTAAAGTTCCAAGATCTTATGAACATATACCGCCAGAGCTCGTAGGTAACCAAAGGCAGATATCCACGTCAGAACTCTCAGGCAAAGCAAACATCATTGCTAAAGCGAGAGAATTCGGCTTACCTCTCGATGAGAGCAAGATAGATATCATAAGAGAGGTCTTAAACCACATTAAGGAAATGGAATATAAGGGATATCACCTCGAAAACGCTGACGGCACCTTATACCTAATCTTCCTGAAGAAAATGGGCTTATACAAGAAGTTCTTTGAGCTGAAATATGCTAGGATGACGAGTGAGACTCACGACGGCAGCTTTGTCGTAGATGGCGCTGTAAAGATAAGGGTCGACGATAAGGAAGTGTACGTAATAGCTGAAGGCAATGGGCCAGTCCACGCGGAGGATTTAGCCTTGAGAAAAGCTCTTCGGGAATTCTTCCCAGAGATCGAGAGGGTACAGCTGCTTAACTACAACGTTTCAATAGCAGATATAAGTGCTGGCACAGCTTCTGCAGTTAGAGTTTTCATAGAGTTCACAGATGGAAAGGACACTTGGATAACCGTAGGCGTTTCAACAAATATCCTTGAAGCTAGCAAAGAAGCTTTAATCGACGGCTACGACTACTTCCTACAGAAGACTAGAAACCCAGCAGTAGCTCATAAGCAGTGAAGGCTTACTTTAAGTATTCAAGAAGCTTTTTCTGCTTCAGCACAGAGCTCAAGAGCTTAGCCTCTCCAAACCATTGCTTAAAGCTAGTTCTAACCCTCTTAGCTAAAGCTATGACAGCTTCTTCAACGCTAGAGAACTTTTCAGCTTCTTTGATAAATGCGTGTCTCATGCCCTCCCTCACGTTCCAAACACCTAGTGGAGCATAATAACCAGGTCCAATCTCCCTTATAGCTACGACGATAGCTTGCCTTCTCATCCTATGGAGATGCTCTAAAACAGCCAATCTCATAGCTTTATAGCCGCCATCAACTTCATCTTTAACCCACTTGCCATCAAAAAGCTCGAAGTTCTCGACAATAAAGCTGCTACTCCCTTCTTTAACCCAAACAGATTTAGGAAGCCACATTTCAAGCATTTCAAAAGCATAGCTACCTGGAATCAAGAGTATGTGATAGTGGTTGTCTAGGTAGCTATTGGAGTAAAGCAGCACCTCGTTAACCTCCGGATACTCCTTAACTTTTTCAAGTAGGAAGTCTCCAACCATGGAGTCTACAGCTGTTATACCCCACCTCGTCGGCACAATTCTCCTATCAATTTTCCTGCCTAGCAAGCCTATGGTTAGGAGCCTAGAAATATAGTGTACTGGCACGCCATGTTGATAAAGCTCGCTAACAGCTACGTAAGCCTTAACGTCAAGATCACCTACAAGCTGATCAACCTTCCTAGGCACAACAGGGTTTCCTACGACATCGAGTTTGCTAAGAGGAGCTGATGGACCAATAGGAGACACTATGCCGTCAAATCTAAGCCTTAGAGAAAGGGGTTTAGCAAACTTTACTTCAGCATCAACAGGCTTAGCTGACAACACCATTTCTTGAACAGACTGCAAAAGCCTTGGCGGATTTGAAGCGCGCTCCACTTCAACTTGAAAGCTAGGTCTAGCTAATTGCGACCTAAGCTTGATGATTTCTTCAACACTTTTACCATACCATGACGACGGGTCTTCATATATGGCAGCTTCTTCGCCTGCGACAGGAGGTATCAGCGGGCCGACCTTAACCCTTGGATAGCCATGTTCACCAACTAATACAGCTGGAGGAGTAGCTCCAAACAAGCTATCTCTTCTAGCGCGCCAGTCAACTTGAAGCTGCGCTTCAAGCCTTTCAAGTATAGGACACTTAGCTCTACCACAAAGCCTCCTAACACCCTTACATTGAGCGCAAAGCCAACTCGGAACTTTCTTCATATCTAAGCGAGGGATTACCCCGCTTAGATATAAAGCAGTTTTCATAGGAAACTTCTTAACCTATCCCATACACAATACTCTTTCATTAAAGGTGTGAGGCGATGAAGTACTTGTCTACGAGCGAGATACGAGCTATAGACGAAAACGCTGAATATCTAGGGGTTTCGAGAAGGCTCCTAATGGAAAACGCTGGTCGCGCTGTAGCAGATACCATTTCTAAGAGGGTTGATGTGAAAGGCAAGAAGGTGTTAATAGTATCGTATGTTGGCAATAAGGGAGGCGATGGTTTCGTAGCAGCTAGGCACCTCGCTTGTAGAGGAGCTGACGTTACCGTATTACTTTTAGCTAAGCCTGAAGCTATAGCAACTGATGAAGCTAAATCCAGCTTTAACGCGATTACAAACATGGAGTTTTCAGTGAAGATTATTCAAGCAGCTGATGTCGAGAGCTTAAAAGCTCACGAAAACCTCTTTTCAGAAGCTGATGTGATCGTAGACGCCATGCTAGGCACGGGTGTGAAAGGAGTTTTAAAACCTCCAATATCTACAGCTGTCGAGCTCATAAACAAGTCAGGCAAGCAAGTTTTCTCGATCGATGTGCCGACAGGGCTTAACCCAGACACTGGGGAAGTTCATGGAGTAGCTGTAAAAGCTAGTGTTACCGTAACTCATCACTGCCTCAAAAAGGGCTTTGAAAAGCCTATAGCCAAGGAGTATCTAGGCGAAGTAGAGGTCTCTGACATAGGTATTCCTCCAGAAGCTGAGCTTTTCGCTGGACCTGGAGATGTGAGATCTGTTTACCGAGTTAGAAGCCCCTACTCTCATAAAGGAGAGAACGGCGTGGTTTTGGTTGGTGGAGGCTCAAAGTGGTATACGGGGGCGCCAGCTCACGCAGCTTTGGCGGCTCTTCGATCTGGAGTGGACTTAGCTATTGTAGCAGCGCCATCAGCCGTCGCCAATACAATAAGGTCTTTCTCGCCTGATATCATAGTTCACCCATACGAAGGAGATGTGCTAAACGATAGGGCTGTTGAAGAGATAGTTAAGGAGCTTGATAGGTTTAATAGCGTCATTGTGGGGCCAGGGCTAGGCTATACGCCTGAAGTAGCTGAAGCTTCGCTTAAGCTGATTGAGGAAGTAGTTAGGAAAAAGCCATGCGTTATCGATGCGGATGCATTAAAAGCCTTGAGAGGGAACCCGAGCGTGGTTAGAGAGCGTGCTGTGATACTTACACCGCATGCTGGGGAATTCTTCATGTTGACGGGTCAAAAGCTGCCAAGAGAGGAGAATCAGGGGTGGAAAGATAGGATACCTATTGTGAGGGAGTGGGCTTTTAAGCTAGGCTGTACCATGCTGTTAAAGTCCCATTACGACGTAATATCTGATGGTGAGCGCATCAAAGTGAATAGAACCGGTACCCCAGCTATGACTGTTGGCGGGACAGGAGACACCTTAACTGGCATAATAGCTGCTTTCCTAGCATGGGGTGCTGAGCCATTTAAAGCTGCTGTTGCGGGAGCATTTGTAAATGGCTTAGCTGGAGAACTTGTTGAAAGCGAAGTAGGGCATCACATGTTGGCATCTGACGTAGTCGACAAAATACCCCTGATATTCAAGAAGCTTGGACTACCGTAACCTCTGCTTAAAGGGAGGTTTGTCTTAAACTGGTTCACCGTAAGTGGCTTATCTTCTCCTCCATAGGCGGAGTGTACTTCTTCTCACATTTACATAGGATCGCGCCAGCGGTTATAGCTAGTAGGTTAATGGAGGAGTTTAAGGCTTCAGCTGCGATAACGGGCTTAATGTCCTCCTCCTACTTCTACCCATACGCTATAGCTCAGATACCTACAGGTCTATTACTTGACAGAATTGGCGTGAGAAAAACCGTTACCTTGTTTAGCGCGTTAGCTGCTGTAGGCTCTTTCTTATTCGCCTTAAGCCCGGACGTTTGGCTATTGACGTTTTCAAGAGCTTTAGTGGGCTTCGGCGCTGGCGGCATTTTCATATCGGCTTTAAAAGCGTTTGCGGAGTGGTTTGATCCACGCGAATTTGCAACTATGATGGGCTTCATAATAACCGTCGGCAGCCTAGGAGCAATAACAGCTACTTCACCATTAGCCTTTTCATCAGAAGTCGTTGGGTGGCGCAGCTCATTCCTAATGATATCCATTGCCATGGCTTTAGCCACAGCACTTTGCTGGGCTTGGATAAGGCCGTCAAGTAAAGTTGTTTCAATAACGAAAGGCAGCGTCAAAGAAGATGTTAAACGGCTTTTCTCAAATAAGAACTATAGGGTTTTACTGCCAATACCCTTCTTAACCCATGGAGCTTTTATAGGCTTTCAAGGGTTATGGGGAGGCCCCTTCTTAATAGATGTCTATGAAATGTCTACCGTTGAGGCTGGCAACCTGTTGCTCCTCATATCACTTGGCGTCTTAATAGGAGCTCCGTCAGCTGGGCTAATATCGGATCGAGTCTTCAAAGCTAGGAAACCTGTATTGTTAATAGGCCTATCCTTTATGATGCTCTTCTGGATTTTAATAACACTTGCTCCCGCAAGCTTATCCACCTTACAGCTCGCAATACTAATGTTTACACTAGGATTTTCATTTAGCTTGGCTGACATATACATGGCTATGTCCAAGGACATGTTTCCTGAAAGCTTAACAGGCATAGCTACTGGCATAGCGAACTTTTCAAACTTCATGGGTGCAACTTTCTTTCAACTAGCTATGGGGGTAATAATAGATCTTACACTAGCCAACAGCGCGTCCTCGACATCAGCATACCTAAATGCTTTCTCAATGTGTTTGGCGAGCGTCGTAATATCAACGTGCATAGCTCTCACGGTAAAGGAGACCTTTCCTAGAAAAGTTAGCGAGATGGTCACGTGACAAGGTAAAAACTGGTTTGGGATGCCGATCATCTAGGTACGATGTCTGCTGACATCCACGGTGTCGTGCGATTGAAAAACAGAGCTCTTGATAAAAACGTAATCAACGTGGAGCCCCTAGCAATCTCGGCATCCACCTTCTTGGTTTGTTCTGGCGTGTAGCGCAGTATAATCAAGCTATTTAACAGGGGCTTCATTTAAGCTTCTTTGGTGTCGGCTTGTCAGCAATAGTTGAAGATAGGGTTTTGCTATTGTTGTCTATTAAGGAGAAGGGCAAGTTCATAGATTTTAACCATATAGCTGAAAAGGTCATCCGCGATGAAAAGGGGAAGATAACGCCACATCAGCTTCGCCAAGTGATAGATAAGCTGATCTCCGAAGGACTAGTTAAAGCTGAGCGCGGAGAACACTATGCTATAACCGAGAGAGGTTATCAATTAATATCGGAGAGGTTGAGAGAGGTCGGAGACGACTTAAACCTGTCATATAGGCTAGTGTTTAAGGCAAAGCAATACTATCCGCTAGTCGCAGAAACACTGGTCTACTACCTTAAAGATCGCCCGACAAGCGTAGTAAAGGTGTTTAGCGATGAAGAAGATCCCATACATAGGATTAAGCCGCTCTTCGTCAGATACGCTAAGTATAAACCAAAGCCCGTAAACATTTTCATAAACTCAAGCCAGGAACTACTACGCTACGTTGACGACCACGCTATAGACTTCATACCCTACGTCCACAAACAAGATGCTAAAATGCCAGATTGGCTCGTGATAGACATGGACGCAGGTCCAAAGTTTTGGCTACATCCAAAGGGCTTCGACTTAATCAAGGTAATAGCCAACAGCGTAGCAGAAGTGTTAGAGGAAAATAACGTGATCCCATACTTGAAGTTCAGTGGCTCAAGAGGAATACAGATATGGGCTAGCTTCAAAAGGGAGGATTTACCCAAGGTAGATGATTACTTCGCACTATACCGTAAGCTCGCCATGTTGATAAGAGACTTAACAGAGCAAAAACTTCAAAATCTGCCTTCAAACACCTTAGACGAGTTTTACAAGGTCGTAGCTAAAGGAAAGCCAATAACAACTTCGCAAGTAGCTAAGAAGGAGGAGCGGGAAGACCAAGTCCTATTAGATTGGAGTAGTATGAAGCCAGCAGGCGATGTGAGAGCACCATTCAGCCTACACCACAAAACGGGGCTAATATCCTGTCCAATTAAGAGAAAGGAGATATTCGCATTTACGCCAGATCAAGCTGAACCACAAAAAGTAGCTGAAAGAGTCGAAGAGCTCTTCGAAGCCTTTAAATTAGAGCCCTCCACGCCAACAAGGCTGCTATCGCAGCTTAAAGAATACAAACCGCCACCGAAACAGCTAACACTCTTCTAACAACTTGTTAGCTTAGCATAGAGTATATGCTCCGACAAACGAGCTAAAGTAGGTAGAAAAGCTCTTTACCCAATAATCTCCATCGTAATATTGCTCGTAATAACCTTAGCATCTTCTACAGCTCTCTACAGCTTCTACCTAAGCTACATCTCGGAAAAAGAGGCTACGGCGGAACAATATCCTGCGATACTTTCAATTAGTGGGCTATCAACAATGAAGCGCTTCCCGTTACACCCTCTTAGATAACGCTAAGCTAACCAAGGCCCTCTCGCTTATTAGCCTGTACATTCTCAAATAGCTTTCAACCATCACATCGACGCTGAAAAGCTCTTCAACTCTAGCTCTGCAAGCATCAGGTTTTATCAAGTCTACGAGCTTAACGGCCTTAATCATATCATCAACGCTTCTCACTAAGTACCCTGTTCTACCGTCTTCGACAACTTCAGGAGCAGCGCCGTTTCTCAAAGCTACGACTGGCGTACCACAAGCCATAGCCTCTATCATAACCACGCCGAAAGGCTCTTCATACGTTGATGTAAAGAGCAGGCACTTAGCTCTTGACATCAAGTCTCTCTTCTCATCTTCTGAAACCTCTCCTAAAATCGTGATGTGGTTTCCATCAACTTGCCTAAGCAAGCTTTGATAGTAATCAGCGTAGTTTACGTCAGGTTTACCAGCTATGACAAGCTTCATGCCAAGCTTTTTAGCAACGTCGATAGCTATGTGAACTCCTTTATGAGGTAGCAGAGCTCCTACAAACAGCAGGAAGTCTTCTTTGTCTCTCTTAAACGGGTATTCCCTCGGCTCAATAGCGTTGTACACGACGCCAACGTAGTTTATGAATGGATGTACTTCGGCTTGCCGCTTGCTAATAGCTATGAAAACGCCTCTATTCCTTGGATTAACCATAAACCAGAAATCCCTAGTATAAGTTCCATGCGTTGTAGTCGCAGCTGGGACATCGATATCTTCAATGCCTTTTAAAAAGGGAGCAATGCCATACCAGTCGCAGTGGTTGTGGATGAAGTCAAAGCCATCACCGCGAATCTCGTCTAAAGCGTATAAAACATGTTGAATCTCTCTTTCAGCTGAATAGCTTCTATCAGGTTTTTCAAACGCGTATCTTAACTTAGCTCTTGAAAACGAATCTCCAGTAGCAAAGAGCGTGACATCGTGACCGCGCTTAACTAACCCTTCAACAAGGTAGTAAACTACCCTCTCAGTCCCACCATATCTTAAAGGAGGTGTCCTCTCATGCGGGGTCGAGATCACCGCTATTTTCACGGTGATCACCCCCGCTAAACTAAGCAAAAGCTAAGTAAACTGCAATAAGTGAGAAGCTATATTGCTATCAAGCTTGTCAATCAAATAGCGCTGGTATATAAACTTTTCTTTAAACAGCTAATGAAAATTTTTTTGCCCACGTCAAATTCCCGAGGCTATTTTAAGCAGCTCCTTGAAATCGCGTTTCTCCATAGCCTTTCTCTTAGAGGTTACTTTAACCACTTTTCCATAACCACGTAGGACAACGCGTTTTTCGCGTGAAGACGGTATTT
>QMQV01000057.1 GCA_003649085.1 Thermoproteota archaeon | reverse complement strand
TTTGTAACCCAGCATAGGCTAAAACACGGAATTTCGCATGAAAATGCGCACGCGCAACATGCGGAGTTGAAGTACGTTAAGCCCTTCTCCTTAACAACCTTTTCCACAAGCTGCTTTAAGTCGCCAGACCTTACAGTTATCTGCTTGCTTCCTTGAAGCTTATCAACTCTCTTCAAAATCGCACTTACATTTACGCCAGCTTTTCTAAGTCTAGCCACGATGCCCTCAGTAACCCTCAAAGACCCGGCTACGACGCCGTAAACGCCAGCGCTTTTGGCTTCACTAACGATATCGTCAAGCTCCCTATCCGTTACGCCAGGTATAATTGGCCTTAAGAATAAGATAGGCTTAAACCCATATTTCCTTAAGCACTTGATAAACTCAAGCCTATCGAATGGCGTAGGAGCGTTTGGCTCAAGCTGCTTAGATGCCTCTAAGGTTACGATCGTTATTAAGGGGCTTAATAGCAGGTTCTTAACTTGGCTTAGCTTCTTAATGTGTTCTTCGCTTAACATCATTTTAGTTGAAATCTGTATTGGATTGCCTAAAATTTCGGCAAAAGCCTCTATGTAGCTTAAAGACCTATCAACGCACTTTGGATGAAAAGGCTCAGTTACGCTACCAATGGCTATAAACGTCCCAGTTTTCCCTGGACAAAACCACGGGTTGTTTAAGAGAGCATATGCCATCTCAACGTTGCTTAAAGGATAGGGCTTTGTGTTCTTAAAGTCGAAGCCCATGTCCTGGATATAGCAATATGCGCAATTGTTTACACAGCCTATCCCACTATGTACTGTTAAGCCACAGGGTCTAGGCTTTCTTTTAGCGTGATGATCTGATAAAGCCCGCTTCCTCGAAGACGCGTCTAGCTTAAGTTCAAGCTGTTTACGAAGCTTTTCCTTTAAGTATATGGAGTTTAGAGAGTTTACGTCGAAAACCTCCATTCCTCCACTCTAACATTACAAAGCTTAAAACTATATATCCATAACGTCTTGACTCAAAACCCTTAAACCTTAAGCAAAAAGAGGGGAGATTAAGGTATTATGTGCTTAGCATTTTCCTTTCTTGGAGCTATGGGGTGAACTTAATGACTTTTTGCCGCCTCCATGGCTTCTGCTAGGCTTCGACGAACTTGCTTGCTTCTTTTGCCCTGTTGAACCCTTCTTTCCTGATTGCTGCTTACCTTTCTCTACGCTTTGCTTTTCTTGGCCAGCCTTCTTTCCCCGCTTTTCTCCACTAGCCTCCTTGACTTCCTTAGCTTCTTGCTTACCCTTCTCCCCTACCTTCTTCTCTTCGCCAGCTTTAGCTTCTTTACCGCCAGCTTTCGAAGGCTTTGCTTCGCCTGCTTCTCCGCGTTTCTCATGCCCGATTTTCTCCTCGGCTTTTCCAAGCCCTTTAGCTTCCTGTTCATGCTGTTTTTCTTGCTTCTCCTCCTGCTTCTTAGCTTGCTTTTCTAAGTCTTCAACCCCCTTCTTGAACGTCTTAAGCTCCTTCATCAGCTTAGCGATTTCCTTGACTTCAAGCGTCTTCTTCACGCATAGCGTCTTATTCATTATCTGCATCAAAGTCTTGTTCAACATAGCTTTAATTGGCTCAGGAACCTTGTCTAAAGCTTGAATAACTCTCTTACGCACGTCTTCAAGCTCTTTCTCAATCTTAGCGATTATCTTACCAACGCGCTTGACCTTAATGTCCTTTGTAAGCTTATGTAGCTCAGCCATTGCTAAGCCTAGAAGTTTCCTGGCAGCAGCTAATGTCTTAGCAGCATCACTTACGGCTCCTTCATCAAGTAAAGCTGAAGCATTGGCTAGCAACTCTCTCGCTTCAGCTAGGAGCGCCAAGATCGACGAGACGTTATAGCCTTCTTCAGCGGATGCGTTTGCTAAAAGCTCTATCTTGTAGCTAAAGTTGTATGCTCGCTCAATAGCCACCCTTAAGCCTATGAAGCGTTCAGCAGCATCAGCTACCTCCTCAGCTCCCTCATATTGCTCTACGATCTCTTCAACAGCTTTAAACACGTCTTTAAGCTCCTTTAAAGCTGTTAACAGCTTGTCGACAGCTTCCTCATATGTTCCAACAGCACTTAAGTTCACAGCTTCTTCAACAAGCTCGAGAGCAGCTGAATAAGCTGACGAAATGTTTCCTGGTAAAGTGACGTTAAACTCCTCTAAGACCTTAAGCGAATCCTCTATCTTGTCTTTAACGTTGTCGACAACTTTAAGCAGCATGTTGTACTTAGCTTCATAGGGGTCACTAGGCTGAGCTACAGCGGGAGTAGCTGTCAAAGCCGCTATTGTTAACAAAGCTACTAGCAGTACTCCAACGCTGGGAAGCTTCATCTCAGCTCACCACGTTCTTTAACTTACTTTAAAAGCTTTTTAGGGACACGTCGAAACGCTGAGAAACGCCTTTTTCATGGTCGCTCAACGAGAGAAACCTTTTCTCCAAGTAGGGGCTTGATATATCCACAAGGTAGCGGGTATGTGCAGAGCCGCTGTCGCTTCGCTGTTGCTGGCTCTGGTTTTACTGTGTTCCTCAGCTTATGCGCAGGAGTATGTGCCGTATCAGCTTACGGTGACTGTTTACTCGGATGGGGTAGCTAAGGTAGAGTATTGGCTAAACGTATCTACGGAAGCCTTAGAGGTAAACGTCACCTTATGGGGTATGGTTATAGAGGATTTAGTTGTTGAAGATGAGCAAGGAGTGCCACTATACTATGAATACTTATCTAATAACACGATAGCCATCTACACGCTTGGCTCTAACATGGCTAAGATAACCTATTACACCCCTGACTTAACTAGCAAAGTTGGTAGGCTATGGAGCTTAACTATTCAAAGCCCAGTCGACGTATTAGTAATCCTACCTGAAGAAGCTGTCGTAGTTAGCTTTAACCAGGTGCCTGTCTCCATCGGGTCAGCTGATGGAAAAACTACCTTAATGATGCCCAGCGGCGACGTAGAAGTCTCCTACGTGTTAGAGATTGTTGGCACACGAGAATATGCTCTACTGACAATAAATCAGGTTGAAGAAGAAATTAAAGATGCCGAAGCACAAGGCTACATCGTCTCGAATGCTGAAGAGCTGTTATTACAAGCTAAGGCGCTCTTTGCACAAGGACTATACACCGAAGCTGAGCAAAAAGCAAAGGAAGCTGAAGAAGCGTTAAACCACATCAAGCTTAAAGCTCAAGAAGCTGCGCAAGCAATCAATAACGCGAAGCAAGCAATCGCTAAAGCTGAGGAAGAAGGTAGGACAAGGGGCTTGGACGAAGCCAAATCCCTGTTATCACAAGCTAGTGGAAACTATTCCGTAGGCAACTACACATCGTCACTTACGCTTGCACAACAAGCGGAACAAGCAGCAAACCAAGCTACACGCCCTCCGTCTCCTATATCTCCTATGGACCCCTTAATCCTAGTACCAATAGCAGCCATAGCTGGAGCGATAGGCTACTTAGTAGCTAAGAGGAGGGCAAAAGCCTTCGTTAAGACCTACCGTTCAATAGATTTGCAGAAAATATTGCGAGAACACGAAGATCTTAGACCTGAAGACAAAGAAATCCTAGAGTTTATCGTTGAAAGCGGTGGAGAAGTCTTCGAAGCCGAGATAAGGGAAAAGTTTAAGCTACCAAAGACCACCGTCTGGAGAATAGTTAAGCGGCTTAAGAACTACGGCATAGTAAGCATACGTAAGGTAGGTGGGCAAAACTTAGTCAGGATAGAGGATAAGTACATCAAAGCTTAACGTAGAAGTTAGGCGAATTTAACTTCCTTTAAACCACGATACCCTTTTATACTATTACTCATGTCTATATACTACTCCAGAGACGCTATGACAGAGTGGATTGATAAGTCTAAGATAGCTAGCTCAGAGCTATCTAAGCTAGGCTTAGGTGAAAAAGAGAAACTTCATGAGGAGTCTAGATACGTCTTACTAACTGAGCGTACGTTACTAGACCTCATCATAGGCATGAGAGATGTTCTTAGGGAAGGAGCAGCTGCTTTACTATATCATGCGTTTAAGAAAGCTGCTATAAGGAGGTTCTCAAGCCTACTAGAGGATTTGAAAAAGTTCAGGATGAAGGAGCTTAAGGTAGAGGAATACGCTCTTAAGGCAGGCGATTACAAGACCATTCTAAACGAGGTAGTTGAATTATACAAGTTTGAAGGATACGCGCAAGACGTGCAGATTAAGCTCGATAAAGAAAAAGAGAGCATCTTATTGACGTATAAGGGATCATTAGCTCATAGGCTAATTAAGCTATGTGAGAAGGAGAAGTTAACGCCGCCAACAGAGGAAGTTTTAAGTTTAGTTAAGGGCTGCGTAGCTGGCACGTTTTCAGCTTTAGTAGGCGAAGACATCGACGTTAGAGAGGCTCGCATAGAGCCAAGTGGTGACGTGGTCGTAGCTTTGCCAAAGGAGATTTTCGCTAAGGTAGCTGAAAGAATCACAGCGTAGGCGAGATAAGGGCAAGTTCATACGCGTTAAGTAGCTTAGATCTTCTTTACTCAGGTAATCCGCATCTCTATCCGTGGGCTTAGACGCTTCGTACACAAGGGTTATATTAACTTCGTAGTTTAACGTTTAGGCGACTTAAATTGCGCTTAATAAGCTTATTAGCTGGCTTTGACGTATTCATGGAGCTTTTAATAGCTTTCATAGCTCTCGCCATAAGCTTTTATGCTATCAAGTGCTTTAAGCTAACTGCTGAAAGACCCTTTTTATACCTGGATGTTAGCTTCACGTTGCTCGCCATAGGCTTCTTATCGGATAGCTTGGTAACCCTCTACGTAAGGCATTTTCTAGCCGATATCGTTAAGTTCAGGTTTCTGCTAGTTGTTGGAAATTGGATATTATTTATAACCGAGATCTTAGCATATGGCTTGCTAGCTTACCTGTACTTTAAGCAGACGTATCTGATGGCAGCTGCTTTCATACCATATGTTTTGAGAGAGCATAACCCGTTAGCTGAGGTTATAGTGATAGTGCTATTGATGTACGTGGTGATACAGTCTATTAAAAGCTATAGCTTTAATAAAAGCTACGAGGCGCTGCTAGTATCAGCTGGTTTCTCCCTAATACTGGCTAGCCACGTGCTCTTCCTATTAGCTATTCAATGGGGGTTAAGCTACATCTTAGCACACTTCACTCAATTAGTTGGCTTTCTGTGCTTGCTAACGATGTTGGCTAAGGTGATTAAGAGGAGATGACGGTTAAGCCAGCTAAGTACAGGTCGCAGCTGAGGATTTTCTATGACATGCTTAACGTAATAGTAGGAGAAGGGGGCAAAGCTAGGCCTACGAGAATTCTCTACGGAGCTAACTTATCTTATGATAGGCTTCAAAGATATCTTAACGAGCTTAAGAAGAGGGGTTTAATAGAGGAGTTTAAGGAGGGTGACATCACTTTCTACGTGATAACTGAGAAGGGATGTGAGTTTGTTAGGGAGTTTAAGAGAATTGAGGCTTTCGCGAAGGCTTTTGGCCTCTCAATATAGTTTAGAGGGTTGCCTCGATATCTGATGGCGGGGCTTCTTGACGCTTAACTGAGATAACGGCTTCAGGCTTTTGAACTTTAGCTGATTTTATAGCCTTAGCTAATACCTTGCCGAAACCAGATAACTTGACACGCTTGGTCTTTGTTGAAAAATCTAGTTGTATCAAGCCGTCTTTTAACAACTTTCTAATAAGCCTACTATACTTGTTTTTTACAGCTGGACTTGAGGAATCCTCGCCGCACCACTCTATGATGCTTTTAATTGACTCAGCTTTCCCACCTCTGCTTTCAAGAGCTAGCAATATGCGTTCCTCGTCCTCGCTCGGCTGGTCAAGCCTCTGCCCAGGAAGGTATATTAGCTGTGGCTG
Source organism: Thermoproteota archaeon (assembly GCA_003649085.1). Next base: position 3,495 of record QMQV01000057.1, on the reverse strand, counting down.
AAGCCCCCTAACGTTTCTCACCTTGTTAAACCACTCGTTAAACTCAGGCGTGTTTGGCGTTGGTATGTGCCACCCTCTCTCATTTGGGGGAACTATGTAAACTCCCACGTCGTAGAACATGAGAGCACATGTAACAGCCGCGCCAATGCCTTCTTTTGAAGTTGAAGTAGCGTCTATTAACACCTTCCTGCCCTTGCCTGACTCCTCCTTTAATATCTTGTAGAGCGTGGCAAAGACATCTTCATAGCTCTGTGGATTGAGAGGTACTAAAGTAGGCTTAGAACCTGCAAATGACAAGGCGTTTTCCAAGGCTTTAGCGTTTAGCCTTGAAGCATATCCGTAGACATCCTTCTTCTTATCGTATAAAAGGTATATTGCCTCTATGGGGTAGTTTGCCCTGAAGAAGTTAACTCCATCGATAATCCTCTGGAAGTCATACCCTACGAAGCAGATTAACGTCACCATACCCGCGCCATCACCAGTCGCTTTAACAGTTGATAATCTCTCTAACTCTAGCATAGTTAAAAGCCTTTTGCGACAGTATCAAATATAACGTTACCAATATCCATTTAAAGATACTTGACACATGTCATGTAATACCATACGCAAATGCAGATTATGTACGCTTTTAGCGTTACGATATCAGCTCGCCACGTTGATATTGCCTTTGAGCTTAATTTCAGCGGGTTTAAAGCTATTTGATGGCTATAAGCCTTTGAGGCAAGCTTATGATAGGCGACGTCCATGGAGATTTTCAGCGAATCGTCGATGAGCTTAACGCTCTCTACGAAGCTGGCGACGAGCCCTATAAGTTGAAGGCTTTAAGGCCTGTCTTAAAGCTTGAAAAGGAAGTTATTTTCGGCGAGCCTATAAGCACATGCGGCTTTCATGTCTTTAAGCCAATTCCCCATGAAAAGCTGGCCTTAGCTGTAGATGCCTCTCTAAAAGTTCTCTTTGACTGCGGCGCGTTCAAGGTTATGTTAGCGAAGGTCTCTAGATCGGCTTGGCGCGGCAAAAGGCGCTTAAGCTTCTACGAGCCTATTAAGCGAGCTAAGGTAGTATGGTCTAGAGTTGAAGCCGTTGAGTTTTTAATTGATGTGGAGCTCGATGCTGTCTTAAACTCGTTGGATCTCTTAAATGAAGGTAGCTTATGTCTCCTTGATAGACCTCTAATGCTCTTCCCAAGATACTCTGAAAGGATTAAGCTTAAGCTGAAGAACTTCGCCAAGTCCTTGGAAAGATCTGGCGTAGCGCTCGTAGGGATTAGCAAGTCATCTCAGCTCAAGCTGAATACGGGAGAGCCCTTGGTTGGGTATTTAAGCTACTTAAGCCGTCAACTCGGGCTTTCAGCTCCTTGGAGTTATATGCCGATATTCAACTGGGGCTTTGAAAAATGGTATTTAGGGACTCCTACGATTACGAAGTTTTCAGATTCCTCAAGCTACGCTTTTAGAGTTGATGTGCTAGCTGAAGATGAGCTTCAAGTGTTAAGCTATTTAGCATATTTACAGGATGACGCTACACCAGGCTACCCATATCCAGTTAAGTTGGCTCACGACGAGGCTAAGGTATGTGACCAGGAGATCATCCACGATAGGAGAGCCTTGCTAGAAGTCTTAGCTGAAGCTGGGGTCTTAGATCGCTTTTTGTCGAGTGTTAGGTCATCTAGCTTTAAGGAGGAGTTTTTATGGAGGAGAGCATCCCGATAGGTGTTGTTATCGCAGCTGAAGGCGTTACTGTGAAGTTTAGGGTTAATGAAGGTGTTTATGCTGAAAGGGGTCAGCTCTTAAAGGTTATTGATGGTGAGAAGACGTTTATAGTTAGAGTCTATGATCCTGAGCCCGTCTCGCTCCTCGCCCCAGCCGAGGTAGCCAGGCTTTCTCTCAAGAAAAGCTGCGGCGAACAAGTTGAGCTAATGGATAAGCAGCTTAGAGTTTACAATGCTGCTAAAGCCGTTATAGTAGCTGAAGTTAACGGTAGAGGAGAGGTACACGGTCCCTCCACCGTCCCATCGATGTTCAGCGAAGTCTACACGTTGTCTAAAGGAGATCTTAAACTACTTTGCCTAGATGGAGGGGATTTGGAAGTAGGCTTTGTACGAAGCGGGCACGTGGTCACAAGCCAGAAAGTATCTCTTAGCGGTAGAGACGTGTTCCCGCACCACATGCTCGTATGCTCAGCAACAGGTGGTGGTAAGACCAACTTCTGCAAGGTATTGGCAGCGAGCGTGTTAAAGTGCTGCGATAATGCATACTCCTTGATCATAATAGACACCGAAGGAGAGTATTTTGACGGCGGATCTCAAGGAGCCTATGGCTTAGCTCACCTACCTCAAGCTGAGGAAAAGCTGTTTTACGTATCGCAGAGAGTTAAGGAGCTAAGGGATTTCTACTATACGTTTTCGTGGAATGGGAGGTTTGTTAAGCGTAGGGTTAAAGCTTGTCCATTAGAAGTTTGGCTTGGTCTCCTTAAGCCAGAGGATTTTAGGCAAACAGGCTTCTTCACTCCGCCACAAGAAGCCTTGCTTTGGATTGCTTATAGGGAGTTCGGCAGAAGCTGGCTCTCCATGCTGATGGACTGGGACATAGATGAGGTATATAGAGAGCTTGGCGGGAAAGCGCAGAAGTCTACGATAGCTGTCGTTAAGAGGAAGCTTAAGATGTTTGTCGGCGATGAAACTGTTTTTAAAAGATCTGACTGTAAGGTGGATTTAATAGCTGAGGTGCTGAACGCCGTCAAGGACGGTAAAGTCGTGTTAATCGATATGCCTATGGCTACCGAAGCTCAAGAAGCTTTGTTAACGGTCTTGATCGCCAGGAGAGTCTTCGAAGCTTATGAGAGGGCTAAGAAGTTCTCGCCTGAATGGTGGTCTAAGCTGCCCACGGTGTTGATAGTTGTTGAAGAAGCTCATCGCTACCTTTCAAAGCGCATGTTAAGCGAGGGGGAAAGCAATGTCTTCGCGGAGATTAGCAAGAGGGGTAGGAAGTATAGAGTTGGCTTATGCTGTATAACGCAAATGCCTAGTGAACTTAACGAGATGGTGTTGAGACAGCAGCTAACTAAAGTGGTTTTGCCGCTGCCCACCAAGGCAGATTATACAGCAATAGTATCTCATAGCCCGTATCTTGATGATGCCGAAAACGAGATAAAGACATTAGATAGAGGAGAAGCTTTGCTAGTATCTCCTCCATCTGGTCTTAAGTTTGCCGTACCAGTTAAGATACATAAGTTTGAGGAGCTTGTTGAAGAGGAGCTTGCTCTTGAAGAATCTATGAAAGCTTTTCAAGTAGGTTAAGGAAGTATGCGCTTAACGCTTTTTATTAAATTGAAGTCTTCGCCATTTGAGTATATGAGCTTAATACAAAACCTCTTCATTTAAGCTGCTATAACTAAGTCATCCCACAACTTCCACAGGCAAATTTGGCTCTAACCTTAACTTCTTAGCTTTTTCACTACATCATGCACACCTTGAGAACGCTTATTAAATGGCCTTAA
>QMQV01000056.1 GCA_003649085.1 Thermoproteota archaeon | reverse complement strand
GGAGATGGCACTGCGAGAGACATTTTTGACGCTGTTAAGGGGAAGAGTATTCCCGTCATCGGGGTCCCCTATGGTGTTAAGATGTATTCGTCTATCTTCGCAGTCAACGTCTTAGCAGCTGCAGATCTTTTTATTGACTATGTTAGGTTCGACTTGCCTTGTGAAGAAAGGGAAATCGTAGATGTCGACGAAGAAGCATTCCGAAGAGGGGTGCTATCAGTTAAGCACTATGGTTATTTAAGGACGCCTGTCAAAGACGGTGTTTTACAAGCGGTTAAAATGCCATCTAGCTCGTGTGACAAGGAGGAGCAGCTAAAAATTGCTAAATTTGTTGCAAAGAACATGGAGAAGGATGTCGTCTACGTAGTAGGTCCTGGATTGACGACGTACGCGTTAGCTGAAGTGTTAGGTTTTGATAAAACGCTTCTAGGTGTCGATGTGGTTTTAAACGGCAAGACTATAGCTAAAGATGCTGATGAAGGAACGATACTTAGCTTAATTAGAGGTAAAAAAGCGAAAATTATTGTGACCCCTATTGGAGGACAGGGATTTATCTTCGGTAGAGGAAATCAGCAAATAAGCCCAAACGTGATAAAACTGGTTGGCAAAGGTAACATCATAGTTTTAGCTACTAAGAATAAGATAAAGCACATTGATGCCCTTAGAGTTGATACAGGTGATGCCGAAGTGGATGCGATGTTAAGGGGGAGCATTGAGGTTATCGTAGGTTATGGAGAAAAAACATTGATGGACATTGTTTAGAGGAAAACTGAAAACTGCTTTTTATAAGGGATATATGCTTTAACAAATTGGTGGTTTGAGTGGCCAAGGTAGATGTTGGAGAAGATTTCTTTAAACTCTTACACCCTAAGCTAACAACACTCATCATTTCCCAAGCTGAGGATGGAAGGGTAAATGTCATGGCTTGTTCGTGGATCATGCCGGTTAGCGAGGATCCCCCAAAGATAGCGTTATCTATTTGGCGTGAGAGCTATACCTATGAGCTTATTTCTAGGGTAGGAGAATTTACCGTAAACATCCCGTTAGCAACTCACCTAAAGGAAGTTTGGTTAGCGGGATCTAAGAGTGGGCGAGAGTTTGACAAGGTAAGTGCGATTAAAATGACGCTCAAGCCAGCTAAGCTTGTTAAGCCACCTATAATTGAAGAGTGCATCGGGCATTTAGAATGTAAAGTATGCGACAAGGTTAATGCAGGCGAATGCACGGTCTACATCGCAGATGTGCTAGCAGCCTATGCTGATGAACAGCATTTTAAGAAGGTCTGGGATGTCTATAAAGCCAATGTCTTAATGCATTTAGGAGGTAGGGCTTTTACAACTTTAGCAAAGCATGTTTTGAGAGCTTAAACTTAATATGTATAAACTTCCAATTCCTTCACGCTCTTAGCTTTGTGGGGGGTATTGCCTTGTACAAAAACGTCATGATATTCTTAAGCACTGATAAATACCCAAGCCCCTTTGACATGCTGATAATGTACGATGCTGGCGTAGACCACGTAATTTACTATGGTGAGGTGACGCCGGACAAAGCCAAGCAGCTTATACTTGACGCCATGTTCCCAAGAGGGCCTAAAGGAGTAAAGCACACTAAGCTTTTCATAGGCGGAAACGATGTGAAGGCTGTTGAGGAGATAGCTAAGATAGCTGAGAAGACGATGTTTCCTCCCTTTGAAATGAGCATTATAGTAGATCCGCAAGGAGGTTATACAACCGCAGCTGCGCTATTAGCTAAGGTTAAGGCGGCCTTAAAGAAGCATTTCAACCAAGAGCTTAAGGGGGTTAACGCGGTCGTACTAGCAGCTACAGGCGTCGTAGGCAGAAGCGTTTCATTACTGCTAGCGAGGGAAGGAGCTAGTGTAAGTGTATGCAGTAGGAGTTTTGATAAGGCAAGGCAGTTAGCTGATGAGCTCAACTCACTTGTTGGTGGGCAAAACGTTAAGCCGTCTGAACATTACCCACAAGACATCTACGCGACGTGCAGGGACGCGGACGTCGTAATAGCGACAGGGGCGCCGGGAGTGCAGCTTCTGCCTAAATCTGTGTTAGAAAAACTCACAAAGTGTAAGGTAGTAGCTGATGCCAATGCAGTCCCACCGACGGGTATCGAGGGGTTAAATCCGAACGATGACGAAGTTAAGCTCGCCAACAACATAATTGGCATAGGGGCTTTAGCGGCTGGCTTCTTGAAGTTTAAGGTAGAAGTCAAGCTTATCCAAAGAGCGTTAGAAGCATCTAAGGGAGTGTTCGCGTTGGACAGCGCATACTCAGTTGCCAATGAAATTTTAGGTCTCTAACACTTCTTACTTCTTTACTCTATGAAAGCGGTTATCTTAGCGGGAGGCTTCGCTACAAGGCTAGGGAAGCTGGGCTTTGAAGTAGCTAAGCCACTCATTAACATATGCGGCAAGCCTGCCATACAGTGGATCATAGACGAGCTTCGGCAAATAGAGCTTAAGGAAATAATCTTAACTGTGAATCTGAAGTTTGAAAACCAGTTTAGGCAGTGGGTATCTCAACAAGATTTAGCTATTAAGCTTGTTGTTGAGCCTAGTTTGAGAAATGAAGAAAAGCCAGGTGCTACACGAGCACTTCTTAATGTGCTTGATGAAAACGATGATTACCTCATTGTAGCAGGCGATAATATCTTTACAGGAAATTTGGAGGGAATGGTTAAGTTTTATGAGAAAATTAGGAAGCCGGTTATTGCTGTTGTTAAGTTGGAGGATGCTGAACTTATTAGGCAATATTCTGTTGTTGAATTAGACTCGCAGAAAAGAGTTAGATGTTTTATTGAGAAGCCTCAAAACCCCACTTCAAGTTTAGTGGGCGCATGTATTTACGTAATTCCCGGCTGGTGTAAGCGCCTGATTGAGACATATCTAGCTCATGGAGGAGATCCAGATAGCCCAGGTAAGTTCATTGAATGGCTCGTGAATAAAGTTGAGGTCTACGGCTTTGAGCTTGGTGGAAAGTGGATTGATATTGGTAACTTAGAAGCTTTAGCTCTTGCTAAGAAGATGTTTGAAAAAGGCTAGGCTTTAAGGTAAGCTTCCCTTTTCCTATCGTACTCCTCACGGGAACTTATGGGCTTCGCGGGTATTCCTGCTACAACAACTCCATCAGGCACATCCTTAGTTACCACAGCACCAGCAGCAACAACAGCTTTAGAACCTACCTTTACGCCGGCGATTAGAACAGCCCTAGAGCCTATTATGGCATCTGAGCATACAGTTACGCCCGAAATTTTAGGTGATGGCGGGTACTTGTCGTTAGTTACTGTAACATACGGTCCTAGGAATGCGTTATCTCCAATTTTAGTCCCAGGAGGCAAGTATACTCCTGATTGGATGTTTACGTTGTTTCCTATGAAGACATTGCCATCTATGACTGTGTACGTGCCTATTTTAGAACCGCTACCTATTATGCTTCGTTCTCTAATAAGCACCCCATGTCCTGTTTCAACGCCATCTGATATTTTAACTTCTTCGTAGATTATGGTGTTTGAACGTATAATGCAGTTATCTCCGATAATTGAACCTACGCTTAGCTCATCATAGGTAGAGTAGCTTATGTTTGATGAGCTTTTCATCAAGTTTACGAGCTTGCTTCTTACTGGATAACCTACTACTACGTTGCTTCCAATTAGCGAATTTATACCTATCACTGATTCGCCTAGAATTATAGCATCTCCTTCGAGAAAGCCTTTGACATATGACTTAGGTGAAATATACATTTAAACATGACCTCTTAAAGGCTTGTAAAAAAGCTACGGGTTTTTAGAAAAATCAACATTAAGAAAGCTACGATCGCTGCTAACATAGCCATCATAATTGCTAATGAAGCGTTTCCGCCAGCTAAAATGACAGGTATCGGGCCTATGAATATCAGGGCAGCCCCTCCTGTTGTCACGTGAGTTTCTCCTTGCTCGAAAGTAGGCATTGTAGATAGAGTCATGATAGCTATCCCCGCAAAGACCATCGCGAAACCAACGAACATTAAGATCATTGGGGCCTTAAAGTCCGCATTCATGACTTAGCACCACTCTATGAAAGGTGATAACACTAACAACAACATTATTATCATCGTTACGAAAGCTAATATGAGTATTATTTTTAATGCTTTCTTGCTTGTGCCGAAGATTATTGGAAAGGGACCTATCATTACTAAGCCACCAGCTTCTGTTTCCGTAGATCCTGCCTCAGATGAGCGAAGCGCTGCTAACAACATACCTAACATGGTTATTATAATACCCAAGATTACCATTACAAAGCCTAGTGAGAAAAGCTCGGGATTCATGATAGGTTACCTAGAAGAAAACTTGAGAAAACTGAGCTTAAAGCTTAATGCCTGGACTTTCCTTAATCTCCCTCAATACTACAGCGGTTTCTGTACTAGCCACGCCCTCTATTGAGCCTATGGTATCTATGACTTTTGCTAAGCTTTCCTTATCTTCAGCTATTACCTTTAAGATCGCATAATAAGGACCAGTGACATCATATGCTTCCACAACAGCGTCCATCTGCTTAATAACATCAAGGACATGAGGATATTTTCTCGGATCAGCCTTAACTAAAATAAAAGCCGTTAGAGCTTTTCCAAGGAGCTGAGGAGATATTATCGTTCGAAAGCCCTTTATAACGCCCATCTTAATCAAGCGTTTAACTCTCAAGAAGACTGTTGCCTCACTTACTCCAATCTCCTTCGCAATTTTCGAAAATGGTATTCTAGCGTTCTCTTGAAGTTTTGAAAGTATTTTCCTATCTACCTCGTCTATTTTCTTCGACAAGTTAAGGCCTCCAAGTTCGCTCTGTTATTCTGTTTAACAGTAGTTAATTTCTCATGTGAAAAGCTAAAAAGGTTTTTCTTTAAACTTTAATTCCCTTAACGATGTTTATAACGGACGGTTGAGAGTAGTAGAGCAGTAATCGAAGCTAGGATGCAGATAAAGCGTCTAGTAATGCTAATAAAACAGCATAATTAGCTGGCAATAAACATTAAAGATATAGCAAATGTTGGAGTGAAGCCCCTATAGTAGCTGATGACATTATGTAAGCTGGTGATGTTTTAATGCTTGTGCTATACATTTTTGAAAAATTGTATTTCAATGATAAGTCTTTGGTTATGCCGTGCTTAACTCAAGCATTACATTGCCCATTTTAGAATCAAAGGAAACTCTCCTCCTCTAAACGCGTTGGATAAGCCGAGTAGGAAGCCTCCTTTGACGCCCCATGCACATACTGGCAAAATCGGTATTATGAGACTCGGAGTTAGCTCAACGAATCTAGAGTATTATGGATATTGCAGCGAAGTGTCTTAAAAGTGGGCCTATAGCGGACAGTAATGCTGTATAGGCTATTGTCTTTGCGTTTGTACAGTATCTCCTTTAATCAAAAGAGGGCTTTAAGTTTTTGAGGTATAGACACTCGTCTTTGCTTATGGTCATTTCAGTTGAAAAAGATGAGTTTACGCGTTTTAACGATATTCCCCTTATGAGGGCTGCGGGACAACTTTCACGTGCCTCGCCCATGACTAACTGTGCTGCACAAGCTAGCGCGTCAGCTAATGCCATGCGCTTAATCTTTATGGTTTTACCGAACAAGTCTTGTGACCCTCTAAGGTCTTCTACTGGTTGAAAACCAGACACCGCTAAAGCTATTGATGTGCTTCCAAGCCTAAGTGGATGCACTTTGCTGTCAGTTATCATTGTGCATATATCAGCTTTTAATAGCTCTCTAAGCTTCTTTCTCAATTTTTCACATGAGGATTTAGGGTCTTTAGGCCATGGAATAGCATATCCCGGGGGGGCATTCGAAAGGTCTAATCCTGCATTAGCAACTATTATGTTGTTTTTTATTGTTAATAACGCACCCGACACCCCTCCAAGCACTTCGTCAGCTTCAGCTAAAATTGCCTCAACGAACTCGGGTGGTAATGAATACTTATTTGCTAATGAATAAGCGAGGCTTGATGGGCGTATTCCTTCTAGTCTTATTAGATTTCCTTCTGAAAACGATACCACTTTAGCTGATATGGCTATTACGTCTCCGTCTCGCGGGGTTAAGTTGGCAGCGTATAGGCTATCTGCTATAGTTTTTGCTAAATCCGTGTTAGGTTTGATTACTTCAGTTTTTATAGGGTATACTGATAGCAAAAAGAACACCGCTTTTTTACGTGGTAATTGATTTATATCTCGTTTTGGCTTTAACGCCTTTGGTGATGGGATTGCCTTGTACTGTGGTTGTTGGAGGTTTCTTCGGAGATGAGGGGAAAGGCAGCTAAAGCTTAGCTGCCCCCTAGAGGCAAGATTACAGCTTACTTAGCTTTGAGGGATAAACCACGCATAGCTGTTAGGACTGGAGCTATTAACGCAGGGCATACAATAGTACATGAGGGTACTGAATACAAGCTTAGGATTATTCCATCGGCTTTCGTTTACAAAAATGCTAGGCTCTTAGTGGCCGCAGGAGCTTTGTTTAGCATAGACATTTTTCTGAGGGAGGTTGAGGTTACTGCAAGTGGAAATAGAGTTGGGGTGGACTACAATAGTGGAGTCATAAGCAATGAACATGTTTTACGCGAACGTTCTGACGAACATTTAATGAGGAGGATTGGCTCAACTGGTTCTGGTGTAGGCATAGCCACAGTAGACCGGGTTTTAAGGACATTAAAGCTAGCTAAAGATTATCCTGAGCTAGCTCCTTATTTAACTGATGTAGCGGAAGAAGTCAATTCAGCACTTGATAAAGGTGACATAGTTTTACTCGAAGGTACTCAGGGACTTTACTTATCCATTTATCATGGCACCTACCCGTATGTTACCAGCAGAGATGTTACAGCATCAGCTGTCTGTAGCGAGGTTGGCATTGGACCGAAGCGTGTCGACGATGTTATAGTAGTGTTAAAAGCCTATGTCACGAGAGTTGGTGAGGGACCTCTTGAAGGGGAGCTTAGTGAATGGGAAGCTGCTGAAAAAGGTTGGCTAGAAGTCGCTACGGTCACAGGTAGAAAGCGTAGAGTTGCACCGTTTAACCTTAAGATGGCTAAGCGGGCTGTTAAAATTAACAGCGCTACACAGGTCGCATTAACGAGAGTTGATACGGTTTTCAGAGAAGCTCGCGGCGTAAGGGTTTTTGAAAAACTACCACCTGAGGCAAGGAAGTTTATTGAAGAAGTCGAAGCCGAGCTAGGTGTTCCTATAACATTAATTAGTACAGGACCTGACGTGTATGAGATTGTTGATCGAAGAACTTAAGCTCTTCTCGTAGATAGTATTGCCGAATCTACCTTAAATCTAGATAGCCATAGAGTTTTATACGCTTGAAGAGGATTTTCCTTAAGCTCACTTAGGGCTTGTCTTATCATGCTTATAGCTTCATTTAACGCGTTAAGTATTTCATCGTTAGTTTTGAGCTTCTTAGCCTTTACCTTGGCTTTCCACTTATCATCTATGTCGTCTAAGTCGTAGAGTAGTTTACAACATGCTGTGGCATATTCGACATTGAGCTTCGCTAATGTTAGTTTTTTAAAGGCTTGTTGTCTATCGTTTTCGTGAAGCGAGTCATTAGCACTTTTAAGATATGCTATAGACTTTTCAAGTGAGTCAAGTAGCTTTTCTAGCTGGTTCATAGTATAACCTCAAGAAATGCTTGGATGCTTCTAATAGGCTAGCGCGTATTAAGCTTTCCCTTGACCCTCACATCACCGTAACTGACTTTGCTAAGTTCCTAGGCTTATCCGGATCTCTTCCAAGCTCTACCGCCATTTGATAAGCAAATAGCTGTAGCGGTATGACATAGAGAATTGGCGTGAACGCTTCTGGCACGTTATTCGGCATTGTTATGACATCGTCTGACAAGCTTTTTAACTCCTCATCCCCATCACCGATAATTGAGAAAATCTTACTGCCTCTCGCCTTCATCTCCATTACATTTCCGATTATCTTAGCCCTAGTTCTGTCTGGTGGTGCTATGAAGACGCAGGGGAAGTTATCGTCAACTAATGCTATTGGACCATGTTTTGACTCTCCAGCAGGATAGCCCTCAGCATGGACATAGCTTATCTCCTTAAGCTTTAATGCTCCTTCTAAAGCTGTTGGAACGCTTATTCCACGTCCTAAGAAGTAGAAGTTAGCGTACTTGCTGTAGCGCTTTACGATATGAGGTAGGGTTTTCTGCGATTGTTCTATTACGCGTTCTGCGTATTTTGGTATTTCATCTAAGTACCTCATTAAATTTTGAAACTCACTTCGCGTTAAGCTCCCATTTAATAGTCCGGTATGACAGCTCAATAAAGCAAGAGCAATTAGCTGTGTTGTGAAAGTTTTTGTAGCAGCAACGCCTATTTCTGGCCCAGCTTGTGTGCATACGTAGACTTCAGATAGCCTTGTTATAGATGAGCCTATGACGTTGGTAATTCCTAGAATTTTCGCCCCCTTTTCTTTTGCAAAGCGTATAGCTGATAAGGTGTCTGCTGTTTCTCCTGATTGAGAAATAGCTAAGATTACTGTTCCATCTCTTATAGAGTCACTTAAGGTATCTGGAAGCTCTGATGAGATTATTGCCTTTGAAGGTTTTTTAGCTAAGTAAGACAACATGTAAGTTCCAGCTAAGCATGCATGAAATGATGTACCTGATCCTGTTAATATTAAGTGCTCTGCGTTGTCTATGAGGGAGGACATAAGTTTAAGATACGTCTCTGAAATCCTCAGGGTATTTCGCATAGCTAGTGGCTGCTCGACTATTTCCTTTAGCATGAAGTGCGGAAAACCACCTTTTTCTGCAAGTTCTGGAGGCCAATTTACCTCTAATAGCTCAGGTTCCCTAACCTCTCCTTTCACAGTCTTTATGTGGAGAGAATCCTTTGTTATGATAGCTACGTCTCCGTCGCGTAGGACAACAACTTTATTAGTAAATGGCAGCAAAGCAGGTATGTCTGATGCGCAATACATAGCGTCTTTACTGATGCCTATTATAAGTGGGCTTTCTTTGCGAGCGCAGACGATTTTATCTGGCTCAACGGGGCTAATGACGGCAATCGCATAAGATCCTTCTACTTTACTTATAGCTTTCATTACCGCAGTACATAGATCGTAGCCTTTTAGTAAGAAATCTTCTATTAGATGGGGAAAAACTTCGGTATCGGTTCTTGACTTAAATACGTGTCCTCGTTCTTCAAGCTCTTTTCTTAAGGTTAGAAAGTTCTCTAGAACACCATTATGTACTACGGCAACTAAGCCTTTACAGTCTAAGTGTGGATGAGCGTTTTCAGCTGATGGTGCCCCGTGAGTAGCCCAACGGGTATGTCCAATTCCAATATTGCCTGGTAACTCGGTTAGCTTTAAAGAAGTGTTAACTTCTTCGATTTTCCCCTTATCCTTCTTTACG
>QMQV01000055.1 GCA_003649085.1 Thermoproteota archaeon | reverse complement strand
ATCAGAAGACGCTAAGACACGCAAGTTGCTAAAGCTTCTTGAAGACCCAGCTCACTTGATAATGGCGATCGTCGTCGGCGATGTGGCAAACGACATGATAGCGTCAAGCGTAGCTGCTATGCTCGGCTACATGCTCTTCGGCATAGAAGGAGCTGCGCTAATGGCTGGCTTTACGGTCATAATAACCCTATTCTTCGGGGAAAGCTTTCCTAAAACCATAGGTCTTTATAATGCTGAGCGCTGGTTAACAACGTTTTCAAAAGCTGTATGGTTCTACGCTAAAATTATGGAACCTATATCAGATGGCTTAGCAAGCTTGAGCAAAAAACTTGCTGCAAGCCTTGGAGGCAAGACTAGCAGAGAACGCTTTGACTTAAAACAGAGAATTTTAGAGCTTACAGACGTGGCTACGAGACTCAAGGTGCTAGATTTCAAGGAAGGTGACGTAATAAGGAGGATACTACACCTAGGGGAAAGACGAGCTAGAGACGTTATGACGCCTAAAAAACACATAGCAATAGTCTCAAGCAACTCAACGATCGAGGAAGTGGTTAAAGTAATGGCGCGCGAAAAACAGTCAAACCTCTTAGTATACGATGGGTCATCTGACAACGTAGTTGGTGTCGTCGCATTAAGGGATATCTTATCGCCTTTAGCTGAAGGAAAGGGCAAAGAATCTGTTAAAAACTACTTAACGAGATGCATTCACGTCCTTGAGGATGAAGACGCGCTAGATGTCTTAACAAATATGCAGAGGAATAATGTTCACGTGGCCATAGTCCACGATCAAGTCACTAAGAACATAAAGGGGATAGTTGTGTTAAGAGACTTTGCAGAAGAAGTCCTTGGACACTTCGTGTGCTAATACCGCAACTACTTTAAAACTGGTTCATCAAACGTATAGACCAGTCCATCACATACCGCTACTAACTTACCATCTTCCGTAATAACTTTCATCCGATATAGACCCGTAGTTTTACCTAAGCTTTCTTCAAAGGCTTCAGCATAAAGTCTTGTGCCAGCTTTTACAGGTCTCCTATAGTTCACGTTAATGCTTAACGCAACAGCAACCTTATTACGAGAATTGCTTGCAGCAGCAAAAGCTGCGTCAGCTAAAGCCAGTATAGCTCCTCCATGGGCGATGCCGTGGAAATTTAGGTGCTCCTCCTTAATTACCATAGAAGCCTTACAGAACCCTTCCCTCACCTCTAAGATGTCGATCCCTAACATCCTTGAAAAAGGATCTTGCTTAAACTTTTCAATAAGCTTCTCTAAGCTCATATTAGGTCTCCAGCCAATAGAAAGCTCTCGTGAAAATTCTTAAAGACTTTTGTGAGCTTAATGACAGTGTGAGCTTAATGACAGCGAGGCTAATCCGCGATGGTTTACAAGGAGCTTGAAGACGCTAAAGAAGTCTTTCATGCTAAATGTAGACATTGCTATACGTGTATCAAATCATGTCAAGTTGAAGACCCTAAACCAGTCGAAGCAGCTCTAAACATTATCTTCGATAAGCCTGCTAACGTAGACTCTCTTTGGCGGTGTGTCAATTGCCATACCTGTTCGTACGCCTGTCCTGAAAACCTAGATCCGAGATCATTAGTTTACTTAGCTAGAAGACGTTTTCCTCCACCACCTAAGCTGCAGGTTTTCATAAACAACATTCTAAGCGTAGGAGCTGTTATGGAGCTTAACCCAGAAATTGAGGAGATTAGAAAAGCTTGTGGAGCTATTAAGCTTAAGCCTGCCAAAGACGTTGTGGAGGCTTTACGGTGAGGGTCTTACTATACCCTGGGTGCATGGCTGCCTTAAGATATCCTCACATCGAGGTCTCCACAAAAGAAATCTTAGGGAAGCTAGGCCATCAAGTGTTTCAGCTTGATCACATAATCTGTTGTGGATCATGCATCCTGGAGTCAGTTAATAGAATGCAATGGCTTAGCTTTGCCTCCTACATCTTAGCTCAAGCTGAAGCCTTAAGATGCGATTTAATAGTTACCACATGCGGGACCTGCACTTCAACAATCTCGAAGGTCCGAGAAGCCTTGCTTGAAGACTCAGAGGACTTAAACCAGATCAACGCAAAGCTGTCTAAGCTCAACCTAAAGCTTTCAAAACCGCCCAACGTGCATCACATTACTGAGCTTCTTCATCAAGAGTTACATCGCTTGTCCAGGTCACGTCAAAACAAGGGGACGGCGTTCATTCAAAATGCATGTAACCTAACTATGACTGGAAGGCTACCTTTAAGTGCGCTAGCAGAGCTAGTCGAAGCAGCTGGCTATGAGGTTATCAAACATGAATGTTCTAACATATGCTGCGGAGGCTCAAACATAGTTACCAGGAGAGAGGTCTTCGACATGCTAGCTGAAAAACACTATAAGTGTTTCGATGGGCAAAACCCAGACATAATCGTAGTTTCTTGCTCAACTAGCTACATGGCTTTTGTGGAAATGGGGTTCGCGGATAAGGTGAAGTTTGTAAGCGAGCTTTTTTCTTAACTTTACTTCAAGGAGTTCATAGTCTGAAAGAAAAATTATGGAGGATTTTTATACGAGCGCTGGGCTAAAGACATCGTAAAGCAAGGTATCCTCGTAGACTTCAGGTACCGAGTGCCTCGTGTTTTTGGGTATTCTAATGAGCATACCTTTTTTGGCCTCAAACTCGCCAATACCCTCAATGAACATCTTACACCTTCCTTCTAAGAAGAACAGTATGTCGTCTTGCTCTTTATGTATGTGCTCAGGGACGACAGATCCTTTAGGCAGCTTTACCAAGACGCACGTGACATCAGCCCCATGATCCTTCTTCGTCAACAAGTTCTTTATTTCAACGCCTTTAGCTAAGGGGTGTGGGCCCCAGCTCACTTTACCTTCGTCGACAATAACTGTGCTCATAGAAGAACCCCAGCCATAAAACTGATACGCGCCACATATTTAGCAATTTTTACACTGATTAATCCTGATTGTTCAAAAAGAAATCTTTAAAGAAAGCTCAGAGCAAGTTAAAACCAAAACTAAGCCTTTTTTTAGCTGGAGGTTAGCTTGCTTTGCTTTCACTTGAAAACATATATGAAGACTTAAAAAACATGATCGGAAAAGAAAACGTTTCAATTAGCATATTCGATAGAATTAACTACGCTCTTGACCCCATGCCGTACGACTTAGCTGAGAATGAAATACCTTACGTCGTTGTCAAGCCAGCTAATGCAAAAGAAGTCTCCGAAGTTCTAAAATATGCCAATAAAAACAAGGTGCCTGTATGGGTCCACGGTTCAGGCACAGCTCTTCACGGCGCGACAAGACCTAAGCGCAACTGCATAGTCTTAAGCACTAGCAGAATGACCGACGTGAAAATCTATGAAGACCGCGGATACCTAGAGTGTGGTCCAGGTATAAGAGTGCTAGACCTGAGCACCATGCTAGACAAGAGAGGGTACTTTCTTCCTCTCATGCCGGGTAGTAGGATGGTTGCGACCGTAGGTGGGGGGATATCAGTTAACACCAGTGGACACTTAATTGACTCCTGCTTTGGAAAACCAATAGACTACGTCTTAGGTCTAGAGGTCGTCTTGCCTACAGGTGAGATTATAGAAACGGGCACCAAAGCTCTTAGAAGACCATCAGGTCTTGACTTAACGAGAATCTTCGCCGGTGCTGAAGGCTTACTAGGAGTAATAACCAAGGTGAGGTTAAGGCTTGTACCAAAGCCGGGAGATGAAGCTCAAGGAGTTGCTTTCTTTAAAGGATGCCTACCTATAGCTAAGGCAATTGTGAGGATGTATATGGAGAAGGCTTTACCGCCGCTTTTCTGCGAGCTACTCGACGAAACCTGCGTTGAGATATCCTTTGGAATGAGGGGACTTGAAGCTCCTGAAGGCTCAGCTGTTGTGATGTTGAAGACAACAGGGTATAGGCCCGGAGAAGCTAAGTGGAAGCTTGAGAAAATATTCTCGGCTTTTCAGAAAGAGAACCCCATCGAGATGCGGATAGTAGATGATTTGCACGAATGGGAGGAAATATGGTCTTGTCGTGAAGTGATATACCCAACGCTAATTCAAAAGAAGGGACCAGCGATAATAGGCGAGGTTGCGCCATCACTACCTAAGCTACCAGATGCTATGGCTGAAGTCCTAGAACTGCCTAAGAAAATGGAGACTGTGAAAAACCCTGAAATGTACTTATACGGTCACATAGGCGCTCCCACGATGCATCCACATTTTGTAGTACCAGCTCATCTAAGCAATGAAGAGCGTCGAAGGTTTGTAAGAGAAGTTCGCACTAAGACTGAGGAGCTCAACATAAGGTATGAAGGAGCTGGAGGCGAATGGGGAATGAGCTTCCAGAGAATCGATTTCATAAAGAGGAAGTATGGTGAAACCTACTATAACATACTGCTAGGTCTCAAGAAGCTTCTTGATCCTAACAACATTTTGAACCAAGGTAACATAGAGGGATGGTAACCTTGAAACTCAAGCCATTAGAAGAAGTTAAGACAGAGGTTCTTAAAGCTTTAGAGACATGCGTAAACTGCAAATTTTGCACGGCTGTCTGTCCGCTCTATGAGGGGTGGATTAGGGAAGCTGCCGTTGGCAAGACTTTCGCGGTTTACTACATAATAAAGTACAATTTCCCCGTGGGTGACGAGCTTAAAGATATAGTCTGGTACTGTACGACATGCGGTCGTTGCGAATATACGTGTAAGAAGCTAGCCGGAGGCGTAGAAACCGTTAACACCATAGAGAATGCGCGTCGACTTCTTCTACACATGTATAAGCTTGAGCCAATAAAGAGGCATGCGGATATTCTAAGAGATGTCCAAACTTACTACAACCCATACTACACGCCTAATGAAAAGAGATGGGAATGGCTACCTATTGACTTACCATCTAAAGGAGAATACTTATATTTCGTTGGTTGCACAGCCGCTTTTAGAATGCAGAATGTCGCTAAAGCGACGGTTGAAGTTTTCAAGAGGCTTGACATAGACTTAGCGAAGTTTTCACAAGAAAAATGCTGTTGCTCAGTTCTGCTTAGAACAGGGTTTGTCGAGGAGGCTATCTCCATAATGGAGGAGAACCTTGCAAATCTCAACAATAGTAATGCAAAATACATAGTAACCTCATGCGCTGGATGTTATAGAGCGTTAAAAGTAGACTATCCTAAGCTAGTAGGCGACTTTAACCTAGAGCTTCTACACTCAGCCGAGCTAGCTCAAAAACTTATGGAGTCTGGTAAGCTAAAGCTAAATGGTGAGAAGTATAAGGGCAAGAGAATAACATACCATGACCCATGTCACCTAGGTAGGCACTCAAATGTTTATGACGCTCCTAGAGCAATACTGTCGTCAATACCAGGAGTAGAGTTTGTTGAAATGCCCAATAACAGGGAGAACTCTATGTGCTGTGGCTGCGGCGGTGGCTTTAGATCAGGCTTTACACCGAAGTCACTCGATGTAGCTGCTAAAAGGCTCCAAGAAGCCAAAGACTTAGGCGTGGAAATTTTAGTCACATGTTGCCCCTTCTGTGAACTACAGCTTTCACAAGCTTCAAAAGAACGAGGCTTCAACATAAAGGTCGTCGATCTAATGGAGTTGCTCGCCGAAATAACCACAAAATAGCCAAGTTATCAAAGCTCTTCCCAACATCAATTTTTATTGTCATTAAAGTTAGTGAAACATAAGGCTTATTATCCTTTAAATGCTATTGTGTTGCGGTACCTCATTTAGCATATGACGGTGGTTTTATGTCTTCCATCGACTTTAACGCTCTTTCAGACTTCTTAAAAGGAATAGTCGGCGATGAATACGTGTTTAGTGATGAAGCAGCTATGCTTGCATATGTGAGAGAAGCGGGGTTAATTGAAGGCATACCTCCACGTCTAGTTGTTAAACCTGGGTCAACAGAGGAGATAGCTAAAGTCTTAAGGCTAGCGAATGAGTACAAGGTTCCGGTCTACGTAAGGGGAGGAGGATCAAGTTACTCTGGGGCTGGCATATGCTTTAAACAAGGCATTTTACTCGATATGACTAGATTAAAGGGAATTATAGAGGTTAACGAAGATTCGAATACAGTTCAGGTTTGGGCTGGCACAGGTTGGACCGCGTTCAACTATGAGTTAAAGAAAAGAGGACTAATGACAGGTTTTCGAGGACCTGCCAGCAGTTATACAGCTACAGTAGGAGGTTCGTCGTCGGTCTGCTCAATAGGATTAGGCAGTGCTAAATATGGTGGTGGAGGAGACCAAGTTTTAGGTCTTGAGGTGGTCTTGCCGACAGGCATAGTTATTAACACAGGCTCTTGTGCAAGCGAACGAGCAGAGCCTTTCATGAGGTATGTCCTTGGACCTGATTTGACTGGGCTTTTCTTAGGCGATCATGGCATGTTGGGTGTTAAGACGAAGGTCACGTTTAGACTTTATCCACTGCCATCTTACGAAGAGTACGCCGAATATGGTTTCAAGACCGAAGCTAACGCGGCAAAGGCTATCAATGAGTTGCTCAGACGCAACATCTGCATATCAGATCTTATGGCCTTTGAGAAGTTTGCTACAGAAGTTAGGGCAAAGAAGGTGACATATTGGCAGGGATACGAAGCCATCGTTATCTTGAAGATGGAGGCTGAAGACAAAGCTGCTATTGATGCTCAAAAGAACGTGATCCGCAACGTACTAAGCAAGTACAATGGCGTTGAGCTACCTGAAAACAAGATGGCTAAGACAATGATAGGAGGCTTCTTTGATGTCTTCTTCTACGCCCGTAGAGATGCAGGCTTTTCACTAGGTATGCCAATATTGACGCCTGCAGGCAAGGTAGCTGAGTTTTGGGCTAGGATGAGAGCTTTCATAAAGTCTGTTGAAGACAAGTGGAAGAAGTATGTCAACTATAGCGGCATGGTGTTAATAGCTTCAGCGAACGCATGTGAAAGCGTCCCAACATTCTATGTGCCGTGGAACTACGATATGGACCCCGCTGCTAGAAAGGAGATTGCCGAGCTTTGGAGAGCATATTATTCCGAAGCGTTAAAAGCTGGAGGATGCTTATGCATGATGGGCAGAGGTGCATCACCATTAGTGTTTAACAACTTTTCACAAAACTACATCTCCTTCATCAAGAGCGTTAAGAAAGCCCTAGACCCAAACAACATCCTTAACCCAGGTCTCTGGCCAATAGAGTGGTGATGTCCATGAGCTACCTAGAGGCGTTTAAAGAGCAAATTTATTCATGCCTAAGATGTGGTACTTGTAGAGGAGACTGCGTCATAGAAAGTTCAAATGTCTATAATGTGATATGCCCTATTTACTTGGTCAAGCCTTTTGAAGCATATACCCCCCGTGGAAAAATGCTTTTAGCTCGAGCATACTTCGACGGCAAGGTCCCTCCACAGAGTCTCCTAGACTACATATTCATGTGCACAAACTGCAATAACTGTACAATACAATGCCGCTTAACACAAGTGCCTAGAACAGATTACAAAACCAAACAGTTAACTGAAGAAAGACTCCTTGACCCAACAGAGATCGTTGAAGCTTTCAAAGCTGAATTAGCGCTGAAAGGCGTTCAGCCAGAGAAACATAAGAGATTTGCTGAGTGGGGCAAGAAGGAGCACAACCCGTACATTGAGCCACACGAAAAGAGGTTCGCATGGTTGCCAGAGGAAATCAAGAAGAAGTTGCCAAAACAAGCTAAATACGTGTACTTCGTCGGCTGTACATCAAGTTACAGGACCACCGAGATAGCTAAAGCTACTGTAGAGCTATTTGAGAAGTTAGGCATAGATTACACGTTTATTGATGAGTGGTGCTGTGGCTCACCATACTGGAGGACAGGTAGTATCAGTATTGCGCAGGAAATGGCTAGGCACAACATAGAGGAAATTGAAAAAACAGGAGCAGAGTACGTTATAACATCTTGTGCCGGATGTTATAGAGCTTTGAAAGTAGACTACTCTAAGAGGGTTCCAGACCAAAAGCTAAATGCTAAGGTCATACACACTGCTGAGCTCCTACATGAGCTCGTTAAAGCTGGCAAACTAAAGTTCAAGGAAGCAGCTTCTATAAGAGTAAAAGCAGCTTTTCACGATCCATGCCATACCGGCAGGCACATCGGTTTATACGACGTGCCACGAGAAGTAGCAAGTGCAATACCTGGGGTTAAACTCATCGAAATGCTTAGAAGCAGAGAAGGAAGCCTCTGCTGCGGCTCAGGAGGAGGCGTTAAATCAGCCTATCCAGACATAGCGCTAAAGCTAGCAGAAATGAGAATAAAAGAAGCGCTTGAAGTAGGAGCAGACCACTTACTATCCATTTGCCCATTCTGTAAAAGAAACTTCGACGATGCAAACAAAACTTTAGGCAACCCTATAAAAGTTATAGACCTAGTAGAACTGGTTTTAAACAACTTGGCCTAATCACAATTGAGTTGCACTTCTAAACTCTCCGTATTCATTTTTCGTTTTCAACTTGTATAAAAAACCATGAATAATGCTCAAAATTGAAAACATCACTTGAATTTAAAGTTACAAGAAGGCTAATATAACCTTAAAGAATTAAAATTAAGAATAAATACAGATTTGAGGGGCGGATGTGGTCTAATTGATAACGACCACAATCGTCATTATAGTTGCTCTTGCCATCTGGTTATCCGGCTTCTACTTTTACAGCCCCAAAATCGAGAAAGTCCTTAACCCGCAGCCAGACCGTCCAACGCCAGCTGTAATGTTTAGAGACGGCGTAGACTTCTATCCAGCTAAGCCAACAATACTCTTCGGAGACCACTGGGCAGCAATTTCAGGAGGAGCGCCATTAGCTAATGGTGTCGTAGGCCTACAATGGGGCTTCATACCGCTAGCTATTTGGCTATGGTGTGGGTCAGTTTTCTGCGGAGCAGTTCACGACTACTCAGTGCTATACATGTCAGTTAGGCGCAGAGGGGACTCAATCGGTAGGTTAGCTACAGACGTTTTAGGCCCTGTAGGTGGAAAGATCTTCACGTTCTATGCTTGGATCACGGTTGTGATAATGAACGCCATCTTCATCATCTTCTTGGGCAAAATCTTCTCAGGCACACCTGTGGTAGTGATACCTTCATGGTTTGGCTTCATGGTATCAGGACCTCTCATCGGATGGCTTGTCTACAAGAGAGGTGTTAGAGTCAGTATTGCCACGATAATAGCTATTATATGGATTTTCATAACATTGTGGCTCGGCTTCCTCTTCCCAATAAAGGCCCCATACTGGGTCTGGTGGCTCGCATGGGGCATTTACCCAATGATATCAGCTTCGATTCCAGCTTGGTGGATGATCGAGCCTAGAAACTACTCGAATTTCGTGATGATGGCTATAGGCGTGGCGTTGCTCTTCATCAGTGCATTAATAGGCTGGTATCCAGTAAGATTTCCGCTTGTCAGAGCGTTCTACTCTGAAATTCACGGACCAATGTTACCGCTATTAGTCGTAGTAGTTTCGTGCGGCGCGATGTCAGGTCTACACGCTGTATGGTGTAGCGGTTACACGTCAAAGCGT
>QMQV01000054.1 GCA_003649085.1 Thermoproteota archaeon | reverse complement strand
CATAGTTAGGCAAAGCTCTCTCAAAGGCTTCTAATATGCTGGCTTCATAATCGATATAGCTTGCTAGTGGCATTCACCTCACGAGTCTTAATGACACCTCTCCTCGATTTTAAAAGGGTATCTTTTGCTTAACCTTTATGGTTAAGGAACAAAATCGTAGTTTCTCTAAAAAATGGGGTGCTAACTCGAAGAAAGCTATAAGCGAAATTGCTGAGATGGTAGCGGATGTCACTAATCATTCGCTTTCAGGGCTGGTACATCATACATTAATGATGAAGATGTGCGAGGTGCAGATCCTCTAAGATATGAGGACGACCATTCGACGATCCTAACTTTGCTATACGGTTGCGATCCTCACCATTAATTAAGAAAGAGGGTGGTGCTCCGGCCGGGATTTGAACCCGGGTCGCGGGCTTTCTTTGCTTTATTTCTTAGCTCGAAAGGCCCGTATCCTTGACCGGACTAGACGACCGGAGCCCAGCATGGTGTTTTGACGTTTTTCTGTTTTATTAGTTTTGCCTTTATGTTGTTTTATGTGGTTTGTTTTTGGGTAAGGTTTTTAGGTGTGGTAGCGTGGGGTTGTTTGGGGCTTGTCGATGGGACTTTCTGATGTTTTGTGGGAGCGTGCTCGTTCTTTTCCTAAGATTAGGATTGGCGTTGGAGCTGGTGTTGATGTTAATAGTGTTGTTAAAAGTATTGAGGCATTGAGGGGTGTTGCTGACTTTACTATAGTGTCAAACAGGGGTCTCTCTTGCGATTTTTGTAAGGTCTTAGTTTGTGATTGTCCTGAGGAAGTTTTGGTGGATTTGTTGTGGAGTGGTGAAGTTGATGCTTGTGTTAGGGGGTCTTTGGGGGCTAGAAGTGTCTTGGAGTGTTTAAGGAAGCGTTTCAGTGTTAGTGAGTTATTGAGGGTTTCTATATTGGAGTTTGACAGCAGGCCTTTACTTGTTGCTCCTGTCGGTGTTGATGAAGGCTTTAGCTTTGAGGAGAAGGTTAGGCTTGTGGAGGCTGGTGTTAGGCTCTGTGGCGAGCTTGGTTTTCCTGTTAAGAGGGTTGGCCTGGTATCATGTGGTAGGCTTGAGGATGTCGGTAGGTGCGAGTACGTCGATGAGAGTATTGCTGAGCTTGAGCTTTTGAAGCATAAGCTTATCGAAAAGTTTAGTGGCTTAGAGGTTGCTCATTGGGGTATCGTTGTTGAGGAGGCTGTTAAGAGCTCTGATCTCCTTGTTTTCTGGAATGGCGTTTTAGGTAACTTGTTTGTCAGATGTCTAGCTCTGTTATGTGGAGTTAGGAGTTTTGGAGCTCCTATTATGGGCATAGAGAAAGTTTTTGTAGATACTTTCCGGGGTAGGGGAGGTTTTATAGATGCGTTGTTGTTAGCTAAAGCGTTAGCTTTAGCGAGGCTTAGTAAATGAGCTGCGTAGCTAGCCCATATAATGAAGAAGTTAAGGTTAATAGGTTTGTCACCATATATGACACCACTTTGAGGGATGGCGAGCAAACCCCCGGTGTGAGGTTTTCAGTTGATGATAAGGTTTTAATTGCTCGTAAACTTGATGAGTTTGGCATTCACGAAATTGAAGCTGGTTTTCCAGTTGTTTCAGAGGAGGAGAGGGTTGCTGTTAAGAAAGTAGCTAGTGAAAGACTTAAAGCTAAGGTTTTAGCTCTTTGCAGGGCTTTACGTAATGACGTTGATGTAGCCTTAAGCTGCGATGTTGATGGCGTTATAATTTTCATACCGCTATCTGATCTCCACTTAAAATATAAGCTTAAGATCAGCTATGAGCAAGCCGTGGACTGTGCTGTTAATGCCGTTGAATACGCTAAAGAGCATGGCATTTTCACCCAAATAACAGCTGAAGATGCTACGAGGACTGACGTTGAGCGTTTAATAGGCTTATTTAAGCGTGCTAAAGAGTATGGTGCTGATAGATTTGGCTTAGCAGATACGGTTGGCGCCATCGCCCCATCAGCTTTTAAGAAGCTTGTCAGTTTTGTTAAAGAGCAAGTTAAGGGCACGATTTCGGTACACTGTCATAACGACCTGGGACTTGCTGTTGCAAACTCTTTAGCTGCATATGAGGCAGGTGCCGATGCGATTTCTGTTTCTATTAATGGCTTAGGAGAACGCTGCGGCAATGCGGCATTAGAGGAGGTTGTGATGGCCTTATACTGCCTATATGGAGTTGACTTAGGTTTTAAGCTTTACATGCTTAAGGAGCTTTCAGAGCTTGTCGAAAAGCTATCTGGTGTTAAAGTACATATTTGCAAGCCCATTGTTGGAGAAAACGCGTTTAAACACGAATCTGGTATTCACGTTGCTGCCGTACTTAAAAACCCATTTACCTACGAGTGTTATTCTCCGGAACTCGTTGGTATGCATAGACAAATTGTTTTTGGTAAGCATTCTGGTTTATCTGGGATTAAAGAAGTGCTTGAAAGCAGAGGGCTTAAGCTTTCCGACGACAAGCTTCATGAGTTGTTAAATGCCGTAAAGGCCTATGATGAGCGTAAGGGACCATTAACTGTTGAACAGCTTATTGAGATGGCTAGGGGGCTTTTACGTGGGGTTAACACTCGCTGAGAAGATTTTAAGTAGGAAGGTTGGAAGAAGGGTTTCCGCTGGGGAATTCGTTGAAGTTGATGTTGACTTAGCATATTTTCACGATGGTTCAGGTCCTTTAGTTATCAAGGCTTTGGAAGATATGGGTGTTGATAAACTCGCTAATCCAGATAAAGTTGTGGTCGTTTTTGATCACTCCGTCCCACCACATAGTGATCAAGCAGCTACTCTTCAACGCCTTGTTAGAAATGCCGTTAAGAAGTTTAACGTAAGGTACTTCTATGACTTAGGTGAAGGCGTTTGCCACCAAGTTATCCCTGAAAAAGGGCATGTTCTACCAGGTCAAGTTATTGTAGGCGCCGACTCACATACATGCACATTGGGAGCTTTTGGCGCCTTTGCAACAGGTGTCGGAGCAACAGATTTAGCATACGCCTTAGCTACTGGTAAGTTGTGGTTTAGAGTCCCCGAGACGATCTTAGTTAGAGTAAATGGTTCTTTTGCGCCAATGGTTTCAGCGAAGGACCTCGCTCTAAAGATCGTTGGGGAAATAGGCGTTAACGGAGCTATATACAAGTCTATTGAGCTGACGGGACGAGGGGTATCTAAAATGAGCATTGCATCTAGGATGACAATTGCTAACATGGCTGTTGAGATGGGGGCTAAAGTCGGGTTGATAGCTGCGGATCAGGAGACGATTCGGTACTTAAAGGCTAAAGCTTCTCTTGGAGAAGCATTATTCATGGAAGGAGGAGATGCTGACGCTAGCTATGAAGATGTAAGGTTCTTTGATCTAAGCAGCTTGGAGCCACAAGTAGCACTTCCACATAGCCCTGGTAACGTAAAGCCCATTGAAGAGGTTGAGGGAGTTGAAATTGATGAAGCTTTCTTAGGATCATGTACTAACGGGAGATTAGAAGACCTACTAGTGGCAGCTGAGATTATGAGGGGAAGGAAAGTTCACGAGAATGTCCGCTTCGTCGTCGTTCCCGCTTCTAAGGAAGTTTATCTTAAGGCTCTAGAAATGGGCATAATTAAGATACTCTTAGAGGCTGGCGCATTGATCGGGGTTCCAGGTTGTGGACCTTGTTTAGGTGCTCACATGGGGGTCTTAGGAGAAGACGAGGTCGCTATCTCAACGTCTAATAGAAATTTCTTAGGAAGGATGGGCAGTCCTAAAGCTAAGATATATCTAGCTTCACCGCAAACGGTGACTGCTTCTGCTATTGAAGGGAGGATCACTGACCCTAGGAGGTTTATGCGATGAAAGCAATTAGCGGTAGAGTATGGAAATTCGGAGACAATATAGACACTGATGTAATCATAGCAGGAAAATACCTTAGAACTACTGATTGGTCTACGTGGGCAAAACACTTAATGGAGAGCCTAGACCCGGAGTTCAGCTCAAGAGTTAAGCCAGGGGACATAATAGTAGCTGGTGAAAACTTTGGCTGCGGATCTAGTAGAGAACAAGCAGTTTTAGCAATTAAGATGGCTGGTATAGGTGCTGTTGTAGCAGAGTCTTTTGCTAGAATCTTCTTCAGAAATGCTATAAACAGAGGTTTGCTTGTTGTACAATGCAAAGGTATAGCGAAAAGCGTCGAGAATGGAGATGTTATAACAATAGACGTGAACAAAGGTGAGGTTCTAACACCAAGAGGCATCCTAAAGATTCAACCAATACCGAGCTTTTTAATGGAGATTTTAGAAGCAGGCGGTCTTGTGGAATACTATAAAAGGAAGATGCGTAAAGAAGTCGTTTAAAAAAGTGTAAGGAATGGCAATGAAAGCTGCCAAATGTATTGTAAAAGCCCTTGAGAAAGCTAAGGTTAGCGTTGTCTTTGGAATACCTGGTAGATGGGTTCTACCAATATATGAAGCGCTCCGCTCCTCTAAGATAAGACATGTGTTAATGAGGGATGAAAGGGGGGCTTCTTATGCAGCTTATGGGTATGCTAAAGCTAGAAAATGGGTTGGAGTTTGCCTATCGACAGCTGGCCCAGGGGCTTTAAACGCCTTACCTGGTATTGTAGCAGCCTATAGAGATCATATACCAGTAACGCTGATTTCAGGTCAAGTTTCAGAAGAAAATGTTGAAGCATCCGTAGAATACGTTGACGCATTAAGTATTTATAGACATGTAACTAAGGCAGCATTAAAGATATCACTCGCCGAGACGCCTTCAAACACAGTCCTAAAGGCTCTATCTTCATCACTTACTCCTCCGACAGGACCTTCATATGTAGAGGCATCGTTAGGCTTACAGCTAAGTGAAATTAAAAATTGTAAGACTGATTTTCAGTTAATAACTATTAAAAACAACACGTTATGCGAAGAAGACGTAACACAAGTAGTTAAGCTTCTTAATAAAGCTAAGCGCCCCCTAATATTAGCTGGGCATGGCGTAATTCTAGCTAAAGCGCATAAAAGTCTTCAAAGCTTCTCAATTAAATATGGTATTCCAGTTGTTACTTCCTTACTGGGGAGAGGCGCTCTATCTGAATATTCTAATCTGAATCTAGGATGGATTGGACTGAGGGGAAACGAGCAAGCTAACTTGGCTTTATCTCAATGCGATGTATTAATAATTCTAGGGTGCAGATTAAGTGATTTAACCATTACATCAAGGAATATACTCGTAGGAAAGCGTATAGTACATGTCGAGTTAGATGAGCGTAATTTCTATGATAAAGCTGACTTAAAGATCAAAGCTGATGTAAAAGCTTTCTTAGAATGTCTACTTAAGCACATGAAAGGGTTTACAAAGAAGCCTCTATGGTTTAAGAAAAAGCGTGTAGAATATGCGTACAAAGGAGTTATGTCCAAGGCTTTGAAGAGTGTATTTAAACACGTTAGGAAAGGGTTCTTCACCATCGACATAGGACAACACGCTATACTGGCCTTAACGTTAGCAAAAGTTTCTCACAAGAAGTCACTTATAATACCAGGCGGCTTAGCACCCATGGGCTTTGCCATACCAGCTGCTATTGGCGCTTGCCTCGTAAAAAAGGGGGTAGAAGTGGTAGCGCTAGTTGGCGATGGGGGCTTTCAAATGTCGTGTAGCGAGCTAGCTACGATATCTCAGTTAAACTTGCCTATTAAGATCGTGTTATTTAATAATCGTGGTCTCGGTCTCATTAGGCAACAGCAGGAAGCTTTTTATGGCGTATCTTATGAGACATCGTTCAAAGATGTCGATTACGTTAAATTAGCGGAATCTTTTGGCATCGAGAGTGTTAAAGCTGAAAAACCTGAAGATGTGGGCAGGTTAATTGAGGAAAACCGTGGACAACCTTTCCTAGTGGAAGTCGACGTTGATCCGCGCGAAACGGTGCCATTAAAGAGGCGTCTAGAGTAGGGTGTGAAGCATGAGAGTTTATGAAAGGGATGAAATCCTGAAACTTATTGGAAGAGTTCCTTGGATATCTCCCTTCAAAAGGCTTATAGCCTTAGCTGATGAGAGGAAGGGTCTCATTGAGCTTGTGGAAGAGCATGCTAGGGGAATTTGTATTGGAGGAGCTGCGTGGGCAAAACTCCACTATGGCTTAAGGGAAGGTCTTGTCTTAAAAAGTAGGCGAGAGGGTTCGAGAGTTTTCTATCTACTCAGAGAAGGTTGTTATGAAGCTACGCTTAAGCCAAGCTACGCTCCAGCCGCCATTACTGAAGCGTATATAAGAAGTGATTTCGTAGAGTTATGCTTCACAGGATTAGCTGGAGCCGGCATCGCATTACTTGGTAGAGCGGCTGCTGAAGGAGTTTACAGCGCAGAAGTTATTGAAGAACACGGCGTTTGGAAAGCTAGGTTCATAATACCTAAGCGTGTTAAGCTCATGGTTGGCGTGGACGATACCGATGTCAAGGATGAGGGGGCTACGTGGTCCTTAGTAAATGAATGCGGCTATATGATTGAAAATAGCCTGAAAGCGTATTACGTAGATAACGCCATCGTACAGCTATACCCAGAAAACCCGTTTAAAACTCAAAACTGCGCTTCAAGCGCAATAGCATTAGCTGTCATGCCAAGCCATGTAGATGAAGTTCGAGAAAGCACACTGCGCTTTTTAAGGGATAATACTAAGTCTACACGAACAGGCTTGGCCTTCTATGTAGGGTTAAAGGTGCCTAAGCTTGTACAAAATTTCTTGAGTAAGGCGAGAAAGGAGCTTGTCGACGTAGAGCTTGCTAAGGAAGTAGCTATGAAATCTGGTGTTAAGCTACATAGCTTTCAAGAAGAGAGAGGTATCATAGGAGCTTTGGCAGGTTTAGCTGGGTTAGGACGACCTGATGCTGTTGCAAGGGTTTAGCCATGTACTCATTTAATGAAATTATAATAGGGTCCGGGGTAGCTGGTTGTAGGCTTGCTTTAGAGCTAACTAAAAGAGGGCACAAGGTTTTGATGTTAGAGCGTGGAAGAGAAGTGGAGGTATCGAGAGCGTATCTGTGCTATGATGTTGTAAGGACAACAGGTGTTGAGCTTTGGAGGGTCATAGGCGTAGGGGGGTCAGCTCTGGCATCCTTAGGTAATGCGAACACACCACTTGTTGAGGATCTCAAATCTCTTGGAGTTGACATAAGCGATGAAGTAAACGAAATTAAAGAGGAGCTTAGGCCTACGGCGATATCGAATAGCTTCTTAGGAGATAGAGCTAAGCTTTTAATTGAATCTGCTAATAAGGTGGGCTTACGCCATCAAACAGCGTATAAGCTTATAAGACTTGAAGAATGTAGAGGCTGCGGGCTATGTGCTTTTGGTTGTCCAGTAAGTTGCAAGTGGACACCTTTAAACGACTTAGAAGTAGCTAAGAGTCATGATGTTAAATTGATTACAAACTTTCACCTAAACTCCATAGCTAAGCGTAATGGCGTGTGGCTTGTTAAGGGCTTAGTGAATGGCGTAGAAAAGTGCTTTGAGGCGGTAAGAGTTATCGTATCTGCGGGGGCTCTTGAAACTCCAAGAATCTTAAAGATGGCTAACATATTAAACGCTGGTGAAAAGTTATTTGCAGATGTCTTCATAACGGTCGGCGGCCCACTTCATGGGAGGAGGTTTAGGGATGAAGTGCCTATGACCTTCTACGTAAAGTTAGATCCGCAAGTCACACTTTATCCACACATATCCACCTTCTTACTACCATACTTAGCTAGCAAGGGCGTTTTCACAACAAAAGAGGAGTTATTGGGGATTATGGTTAAGATAGCTGATGACTGTTGCGGCAAGGTAGGAGATTACGTTGAAAAAAGCTTAACACCATCAGATTTGAGAAAGCTTAAAAAAGGCGAAGAAACAGCCATTGACATTCTAGCAGCTGCTGGCGTGAATGAAAGAGAGATAGCTGCAACGCATCCAAGAGGTGTGCACTTAGGCGGATCGGCAGCTATAGGTGACGTAGTCAATTACGAGATGGAAACTGAAATATCAGGTCTATACGTATGTGATGGTAGCGTATTGCCAAAAGCGCCTGGGGCGCCGCCTATAATGACTATTTTAGCATTAGCCAAAAAACTTGCTAAAGCTATTTGCGAGGAGTAAAGTATGAAGATTAAGGCTACGGTAGTCATCCCCACTTATAATGAGGAGAAGTTCATCGAAAGATGCCTAAAATCGCTATGTAGCCAGACAGTAAGTAGAAGTGAATATGAGATAATAGTGGTTGATGGTTATAGCACTGATAAAACTCGTGAGATAGCTGCTAAATATGCTGACAAGGTAATTTATCAAGTAAGCAAAGGGGTTGGAGGGGCAAGAAACGACGGAGCAAAAGAAGCTAAGGGCGAAATATTAGTATTCACGGATGCTGACGTCATTTTTCCAAGGGATTGGCTTGAAAAAATACTATCGTATTTCGAAAAAGCCAACGATGTAATAGCTGTATGTGGACCAGATGAGCCATTAGAGCGAAGCGGCAAGCTAGTGACGTTTTACAAACTAGTTAATAGCTTCTCAAAGCTTCTTCACAGAATGGGAATTGTGGGTACAAGGGGTACGAATACTGCTGTTAGAAGAGACGTCTTCTTCAAAATTGGTGGTTATACAGACTACCCATTATGTGATGATGTGGAGTTGGGTCTTAGGCTTAGGAAATTGGGAAAAGTGGTTTATAGCGATGAAGTAAAGGTGTTGATGTCGGCTAGGAGGTTTAACAAGTACGGTATCTTGCGTGTATTAAAAGAGTGGGTTAAAGGCGATGTCATGCTTTTACTAGGTAGGAGAACGGTAGGAAGTTATGCTAGACAAAGTTACTAGTAAAAGCCTTTCGTTGAGAAGTTCTTACTGTTTGTGGTGCGGGGGTGCGTTCTCTATTTCAATTTCGGTGCTTTTCCAAGGAAAACCCTCAATCCCCCTTATTTTTTTTCTATTTGGGTAAGGATTAGCGTTTTTGAAGATTACTCAGATTTAAACAATTTAAAATTTACCACTAGAAAGTAATTATGGTTGATTACAAGCCTCAAAAAGTGAAGTGCGACATATGTGATAAAGAAATAGTTGGTAAAGCTTATCTTAGAAAGGATGTTGATGCTGATGGAAAGGAAATTCCAAATGCTTGGGTAATTCTTTGCGAAAAATGTAGACGTGAATGGGATGATTGGGATAGCACTATGGTGAAGTTAAAAGATGCTGAGATTTATGCGAAGCAAGCAGATTTCGAGTATCAGAATTCAGCAAACGAGCCAAGAGATTCAATGAATGAAATTTTTAAAGTTCCTAGTAAAGGAAAACCGATTTACAGAATAACGATTCATGAGTTTGAAAGAGGTAAGGGATACATGATAATCAAGGATTTAGCTCTTAAGCAGACTCTTTACTTGATTGGAGATTTAGAGAAGCTTAGGAGAGTTAAGCTTAGTTTTGAACTGTGAACTTGTTGAGAATCTTTCTTTTAAAGAGAACAGTAGAACTATTCGATAGGCACTTTGAAGAAGAGAGATAATGTTAAAAAGGAATTAGAGCTTTGTTGTAAGTTTGTGGGGGACTTCCCACTTCTAGCTTCGCGGTAATACGATAGAATTGTACTTAACCTAATGGTTTCCATCGAAGCTGAGTCCTAGATTTCCAGTCGAAAGTCTCTAGGGTGATTTCGGGAATCATGTCTTTAAGCGATTTACCAGGTACCACATGCAATTCGGGATCTTTTAAAGCATTTGCAATCACATAAACATAAGTACGTTCCGGATTATCAAGAATGAAACGGTATTCCGCTTTAGTCAATCTTATGCTCCATTCACCTTTCGAAGCCTTAACTTCTATATACTTTGGAGAGCCATCTGGCATCCTAGACTTAATAT
>QMQV01000053.1 GCA_003649085.1 Thermoproteota archaeon | reverse complement strand
TAGTATAAGACAGCTTCATCAATTAAGCTAAACTCGTTGCACAGCGTAATAGACTCTACGATATCTCCTCCGTATTCCTCAATCATGACCTTCTTAGTAACCCAATCTAAGCCGTCAACTAGATACTCTATACTCCTAGTTGAGAGCTTGTTTAAGACCGCTTTTATCAGCGAAAAAGCCCTCTTATCCTCATCGTCAGCATCGCTACTCTTTGATATCATCTCCTCAACCTTAGCTAAGTAGTAACCAATTAATATGTCGTCTACCGCATCGACGTTTCTCCCATCTTTAAGTTCAATTTTCCACTTCATCTCATTCACGTCTGACGCCAAGCTCTTAAAAGCTGCAATGGGGTTGGCGATTTCAGGTGCATCGGTGAAATACCCTCTCTCAAAAGCTGTTAAAAACAGCGTTTGCATGCAATCCCTTACATATATGTGAAACTCGTTTCTAGCAGCTTCATGGTTAATGTCATGTAGCCTCCAATATTTGGATGGATTACTATGAGGTTCATCTCTTAAGTTCAGTATACCTCTCTCCAACGTGGTGTCAAAGGTCGAGAACTGCTTAATGAAAGCTGCTCTAGGAGATATTACGAAACAAGCATCTTCGCCGACAAGTCTGGAACTATGTGGAGGATCGAACTTAAACATGCCACCTTTACAAGCTACAAACTCTCCGCCGCCCATAACTAAGATCCTGGTCACCATATACGGTATGAGAGCTCTCTCCACGCTGTTCCAAATATCGACGTTGCAGACTTCTCGGCTAAGACATATGTTGTAATGTGTGCCCCAAGCCACCGATTCAAACATCCCGCTAGCAGACTTCAACGTGGAAATGTTGTTTTTATAAGTTAACACCTTCCCATGCTTTTGCCTTGCCGCCTGCGTACCAAAATACGCGTATACTTCACTCACCTTGTCGTAGATAACGGCATCTAGAGGCGTTCTATAAACTGGTGTTGAAACCTCATAGTGTTCAGCATCGTCATATATCCTAGAGCCATTTAGCGCAAACTCGTATGGACCTTCTTCTAAAAGCCATAAGTTAACTAGTCCTCTTTCATAAGCTAAATTGCCAACCTCGTCGTTAACGCTCCAATCTACTTTCAGGACATACCCCTGCTTCACCATACCGTCCATTGCGGCATCAACTATCAACGTTCTACCAAAGCTATCCTGTGCTGGAGGATAGGTGTTTATACCATACTCGTATTCTATGCCCCTAGCTTTCGACCTTAAAATCCCCATTTCCTACACCACCAAAATGTTCTTCTTAACATCTTCAATCAACTCGTTAATCCTCTCATCACTCCAGCCATCAAGCTCTAACATCAACACCGTCCTACCCCTAATCGCTATAGACGACCAGCTAATATCATCTAAGTCGTTTTTAAACGTATCAGCTAACTTAACCCTAGCTTTAGCTCTTGAATTTGGCGGAGGATTGGTTATAGCCCATTTAACCTGATCTTCGTTAAAGAGCCTCTTAAGCCCAAGCTCCTCCTCAAACTCTTCAAACAAGTTCTCCGTTACAGCAGTATACTGGTTATCTGCAGCTACTTTACCCTCAATAACATCTCCTTGATACTCAAAGTAGTTTTCAAAATCCTTCTCTAAAATTACGAACTTAGTAATCCATTCAACGCTATCAGCTAAATCCTCTATTAACCCGCTCTCCTCCTTATCTAAGACCCGCTTAAACTCAGTTAAAGCAAGCTTATCATATTGATCAGCTTCAAAATTCTCAAACAGCTTTTCAATAGCTGGTAGATAATATGAGCTTAAAAGCTCCGTCGCCTTAATAGTCTTGCCCCCCTCTATATCAACCTCCCAGTCTCCGTCAGGACACGTGGTTATCAGCTTAGCCGCCTGAATAGGATTTATGACCTTGGGGACATCGCCTAAAAGACCTTCTTCAATACACTTCAACACGTAAGCCGTAATACTTTGCCTTAGGAAAGTGGTCATTTGAAGTCTAGCACCATCGCTGTTAACTACATGAAGCCTATAAAATCTCCTATCAGCATGAGGCTCATCCCTTAACCCTACCATAGGCCACTCATCGAAGATCTTCTCAGCAAAAATGTTCTTTATGAAAAGCTGCCTAGGCGATATAACAAACCTACCTCTATAGTAGCCTCCAGCCCCACAGAAAACTTGTCTAACGGTTAAGTAAGGTATCAAGAGGTCAAGCCTGCTCATTACATTCTTTCTATCAACTAAGTAGACCTCGTGAATACCCCTTGTAGAATACTTTAACGACCCATCATCAGTTCTAGCTCTAGCTATACTAGTTTTATAACAATGAACTCTGACGCCGCTTAAACGATAAAGCTGATCTGAGGCAATTTTAGCAATTTGTTCAGCAGCTTTATCGTAAAGCGTGAGCTCCAAAGCATTTCTACACTCAGGTGTTGATACTTCAAAGATGTCGTAAGTGCCAGGAGCAGTGCCAATATCGCCATAAGCTCTGCCGCCATTTCTCAAAAACTGCGTAAAACCCCCACGAGAATTTTGCAGGAAAATAGGCATGGAAACTGGAGGATCTAAAACATAGCTTTGAAGAGCATCAAGAAGGTCTACAGCATACGTAGTCTCGCTAGTCTTGTAAGGTACGCCAAACTCTATTTCCTCACCTTGCCACATCGTAAGGGGCAAGCAAAATCCCCATATAGCCGATTACCGAAGAAGCTAAAGCTTGATATAAAGCTATTCTCTGAACACTTCTTTTCGTATATTATCTTAGTTTAATTAAGTATGCTTCCTTACAAAACTTAAATTCTAAAAATTTGGAGTCGTAAATCAATTCACGTGAATAATGCGATCTTAGGTTAAAACACCTCTTAAGTGACAGATCCTTACTGAGGAGATCTAAGATGTTCTTTTTCAGATGGACAGTGACGGATCTATCTTATATCTCCTTAACACTAGCGACGCCTTAACGTTTACTATCCCAGGAATCTTGTATAGCTTATCTTTTATAAAGTCCTCCATTTCCTTTTGGTTTCTGAAGAGGGCATGCACATGTAGCTCTGACCCACTCATTCTCTCATAGACTCTTACAACTTCATCAAATTTAGCTATCTCAGCTCCTACTTTTTCAATCATAGAGGGCTCGGCTATAACATCAAATATAGCTGAAGTCCCTCTGCCAATCTTAGAGGCATCAATATGGGCGAAAAAGCCCTTAATTACGTTCTCTTTCAATAATTTGTTAATACGTTCTCTGACCGCCACGCTTGATAACCCAACTTTACTAGCTATACTTCTAAATGATGCCCTGCCATCTGATCGCAAAATCTCTATAATCTTCCTATCCAGGTCATCTATCTTGGGCTCTCTCTCAGCACATCCCTCAGGCATCAGCAACCTACCACTTTAATCCTTTAAGTATACCATCTTATCCAGATTTGCACTCTTAAACTATCATAATATTTTCAGGCTTAACTTACTTAAAAATTTTAGCAAAAGGTTCATAAGTTTTAAGCGTAAGTCAAAGCCAAGACTTAGAGATGATTATAGGTGATTTACACGGAAGAAAACCGCAGATATCCAATACACCCCCTCGTCGGAGTTGGAGTAGTAATCATAAGGAACGGGAAGATATTGCTAGTTAAGCGTAAGAAAGACCCTGGCAAGGGTCTTTGGTCGATACCAGGTGGCCTAGTAAGGTTAGGTGAAAAACTTGAAGATGCTGCTAAAAGGGAAGTTAAAGAGGAGACTGGGCTAACGATATCAATTGTGAGGCTCATAGACGTAGTTGATGTTATTCACGAAGATCAGGATGGCCGAATAGAATATCATTACGTCCTAGTGGACTATTTAGGTGAAGTTGCAAATGGGGTGTTAAGGCCTGGATCTGATGTTGATGAAGTTAGATGGTTTAAACTGGAGGAGATCCATGAAGTACAAGTAACCCCTTCGTTTGCTAAACTGTTTAATAAACTACGTAGCCTTATGAGTTAAAAAATTGAAGAACTTGACTTATTTAACTTAAGTTAGTTAACCTAAAGACTTTCGTAATCCTTATAAATATGTAAGATTACGAGTGGTAGACAGGGGTTCTTTCTTGCCAGAGAAGGAGATGAAAGCTAAACGCGCTAACGTGCCTTCTACTATTGCTGCTCTGAACCCAGAGGATCTCAAGGCTCTCGGGGTCAGCGCAGGTGCTGAAGTTGAGATCATGACGCAGACTAGGAGTTTATACCTAGCTGCTGAAGCGAAGTCAGATGTTGAACAAGGCTTTGTAGGGCTAAGCGAATCTAACATGGATAAGCTTGACATAGTCGATGGTGACAAAGTCTTAGTAGCTGTGACAAAGGCAGCTGCTGGAGCTGTTGAAGAGTATTATGAACCTCCACCATGAAAATTTGTCTGGAGGTGTATAAAGTTGGGTAAGGTTTGGGGTATAGAGGCTGTAGCTAGAGGAGTTACTCAAACGGCTGTTGCAGCAGCCATGGTGGATATAATTGGTTCTTCAGCTATTAGAGAGGGAAAGGCGGCTATATCTTACGAGCGTTACGATGACGCCCCTGATAGAGTTTTCTTAGGCATGAAGTCCTTTGCCATTGTTGGCGAAGCGTGGGAAGATCTCGAAGCCTACGTCATGATGTACGAGCCACCGTACATAAATGTATCGGTAGTGCTTGAGCCCTCGCTAGTCAAGGGTATACAGTCTTGGGCTTTCATAGGTCTAGAGCCCATACATGCTAAGCTTGTGCCAAACGGCGTAATAGTAGTTGATTACAAGGGAGCGCCAGAAGAGCTCTTAAAGCTAATACCGCCGACAAACAAGCCATATAGGCTAGCTGTAGTTGATGCTTCTGGAATCGACAAGCTTGTGACTGCTCCGTTAGCGGGGGCGATAGCGAAAGTGGCTCCTGAAATCGCTAGCAAAGATGCTTTACTCGCACAAATTAAAGACAGATACAAGGCTGTAGCTGAGGCGAAAGCAAAGTCCTTTGAGAAGGGTTATGAGTCAGTTAAGGTTATGGAGGTGAAGCCAAGTGTCTGAAGAGATTAAGCCATTTGAGTTAATTGAACCTGGCAAGATAAAGTTCCCAAGCTGGAAAAACCCATACACGCCGTGCTTCACAATAGTGCCAGCGATGAAGCCAAACGACAAAAACCCGTACTACCCAACTGCATCTGCAAGGCCTAGAAGACCAGTAACTGATCCAGCAAAATGCACTTTCACCGATAAGCTGTGCTGGCTTTACTGTCCTGAGCCTTGCAGAATACCCAAGAAGACTCCTGAAGGCAAAGACTACTACGATATTGACCCAATGTATTGCAAAGGCTGCGGCATTTGCGCTGAAGTTTGCCCATCTAAGGCGATTAAAATGGTTCCTGAAACCGAGTTTGCGGGGTGGTGGTAAGATATGGTCAAGTTATTAACAACTGGAACGTTTGCCATAGCAACAGCAGTCAAACACGCAGATGTGGACGTGATATCGGCTTATCCAATCAGGCCTTACACAGGCGTTATGAACGCGCTAGCCAGAATGATTGCTGACGGCGAATTTGATGCCGAATACATCGTAGTCGATTCAGAGCACACCCAGTTTGAGGTTGCTAAACACGCGGCAGCTTGCGGTGCGAGGGTATTTACAGGTTCAGCTGGTATTGGTTGGGCATACGCTCACGAACCAATCGTAGTAACACCAGGTTGCAGACAGCCTGTAGTAGCTATGGTAGGTACTAGAGCATTAGACGACCCAGGCAACTTCGGCGTAGAGCACAACGATGTCTTAGCTGAAAGAGACATGGGATGGATGATATGCTTCCCAGAAAACCCACAAGAAGCCTATGACCTAACATTAATGGCTTATAAGATTGCTGAAAACCCGAAGGTGCTGCTACCAATAGCTATTGCGTGCGATGGTAACTTCATTACGCACGTGAGGTTCCCAGTAGATTTGCCTGAAGCTGACGTAGCTAGGGAATTCTTACCACCAACGCCTCCACCAAGACCAAGCGTATTACACCCAGATAAGCCGATCATATTATGTCCACACACAGACTACTACTGGGGCATGGAGTTTAGAAGACAGCTCGATGAAGCCATGAGGAACGCTAGAGAGGTAACACGAGAAGTACACAAGGAGTTCAATAAGATCTTTGGCAGAGGCGGTCCACCATTCATTGAGGAAATCGCCACCGAGGATGCCGAAGTAGTATTAGTCGGTATGGGCGGCATGACCATGGTTGCGAGAGCAGCTATAAGGGAGATGAGAAAAGAGGGCATTAAGGTAGGCTTCGTAAAGGTCAGGAGATTTAGGCCATTCCCAGATGAAGAGCTCAGAGAAGCTCTAAAGAAGTACAGAGCTATAGGAGTAATCGACAATGACTTCTCGCTAGGAGCTCCAAACCACGGAGGCATACTATACCAAGAGGTCAGATCCACGCTGTATGACCTAGAAGATGGACCATATGTCATCAACTTCATGGCAGGTCTAGGCGGCAGAGAAATCACTGTCGAGTACATGAGGAAGATGTACGACATAGTTCTAAAAGTCGCTAAAACAGGTAAAGTCGAACAACCTGTGTATTGGATTGGTTTAAGAGAATAAATGTGAGGTGATGTCCCATGTCATTTGATAAAATCGAGATTAAGACGATAAAGGATGTACCAGAAGACGAATACTATGTAAGAGGTCATAGAACTTGCGCTGGATGTGGCCCAGCACTAGCAGCAAGATACCTGCTCAAGGCAGCAGGCGGCAGAGCCATCTGTATAACATCTACTGGCTGTATGTACGTTGCGAATAGCAGCTACAATACAGGTCCGTGGGCAATACCCTGGATGCACACGCAGCTTGGTGGAATAGGCTCTGCTGTAACAGGAGCTGCTGCAGCTTACAAGGCTTTGATGAGGAAAGGTAAGCTTAAGAAGGAGATAATTCACGTGATCGGCCTTGCTGGCGACGGCGGCACAGCTGACATAGGCTTAGGACCGCTATCTGGAGCCTTCACAACAAACTACGACTTCTTAGTAGTGTTATACGACAACGAATCTTATGCCAATACAGGTGTACAAGCTTCAAGCTTAACCCCATGGGGCGCCTGGACAACATTTACTCCGCCAGGCAAAATGCTTAGAGTTGGCAACGTAAGGGAGAAAAAGAACTTAGCTAAGATGATTGCTGCTGGGCATCCAGGAGTACCATACATTGCTACCGCCTGCGTATCTTATCCAATGGACTTCATGACAAAGGTTAGAAAAGCCCTCGCCATTAGAGGACCAACGCTAATCCACGTGCTATGCCCATGTCCAAAGGGCTGGAAATTCCCACCTGAGAAGACAATCGAGGTCGGCAAGCTAGCTGTTGAAACTGGTACGTGGATCCTCTATGAGATAGAAGGCGGGCAGTTTAGGCTTACATACAAGCCGCCCAAGAGGAGGCCTGTAAGAGACTACCTAGCTCTACAAGGCAGATTTGCACACCTAAGAGAACCCGACATACGCTTCATACAGGAAATGGTAGATAGAGCCTGTCGCGAAGTTGGCATTGAGTAACAAACTTCCATAATTTTTTCTTCTTTTTACTTGATTTTTCCTATAGGCTTATTATCTCAGCCACAAGTTCTGGTATTTTGATAACAGCTATTGTCTTATTACCAGTTAAGTAACCACACGCTTCTCCTGGGTTTACTACGATGGCTTCGCCTATCTTCTCGACTTTTGCTCTATGGGTATGTCCGCGTACCACCAGCGCGTATTCCCCACTTTTTGCCAGCGACTTAACTATAGCTTCGTGCACCCCATGAATTAAGGCAATCTTAACGCCATGGAATTCGACTTCAGCAAAATCCCCAACGATTTCCGCTCCAATAGCATTAAATCTCTCTTTTAAATGTTCCTTCTCCCCGTCGACATTTCCAAAGACTCCAATTAGCTTGCATTTAAGCTTTGAGAAAATGTTGGCTGTAAAAGGAGATACGAAGTCTCCTGCGTGTAATACTAATGCTACGTTCCTCTTATTGAACTCTTCAACAGCTTTCTCAATTGCGCTTAAGTTATCATGAGTATCTGAAATTACGCCCAAAAACATCTATCCCTCACCTGGCAAATAGCTTAGCTACTTCGCGAACCTCATCATCAGATAACCTCTTCACCTTACCTAGAAGCTTAGCTACAAAAGTCGCTATAGCCACCTCTTCCAATACCTCAGTTATAGATAGGGCTTCTTCTAAACTTGGGCCTGAGCATACTACGCCGTGATTTTCCAAAATCACAGCACATTTACCTCGTGCAAATTCCTCCCCAACTTTTCTTGCAAGCTCATCGCTTCCGGGGTATAAGAAGGGTATTTTGCCGAGCTTTTCAACAATTAAGGCTGCTTCAGCTGTTATTGGCTCGAGGTTCGCGTTAGCTAATGTAAGGCCTAGAGTAAAGGGGTTATGTGCGTGTACAATAGCGTTAACGTCCTCTCTTCTCCTATATACCTCTGCGTGCATCTTCCACTCGATCGAGGGTTTATGAACCCCCTTTACTATTCTTCCGTCAAAGCTCATCGTGATTAAATCGTCCCTCTTAATCCAAGGCTTATATGGACCGCTTGGCGTAATGATCATTTGGTCGAGTCCCTGAACCCTTACGCTGATATTGCCCTCAATCCCGGTGATTAAGCCCCTAGCATGCAGTAACGCTAGGCTTGAAATGATCTTTTCCTCGACATCTTCCATTCTCTACTCACCTATCATTTGGATAACTAGCCTCCTGTGCCTAGGTCTAATGTCGAGCTCTAAGAAAACTACCTGTTGCCACGTCCCAAGAGTTAGCTTACCGTCAATAAACGGTATAGTTAAGCTAGGACCTATTAGCGATGCCCTCACGTGAGAATGTCCATTGCCGTCATGCCATCTCTTCTCATGTTCATAATAAGCTCCCTTTGGAGCTATTCTCTCTAAGACATTCCTGATATCTACGACAAGCCCTGGCTCGTACTCAATTGTAGTTATAGCCCCCGTCGATCCTGGCACGAAAACTGTTAAAACGCCATTTTTAAGACCTGACTTATCAAGTACTTCTTGAAGCTTATCGGTTAAGTCTATGACATCACCCTCGCCCTTGCTATTAACTTCTAAAAAGCTTGTCTTAACAACCACTTTTATTCACCCTAGGTTAAAGAGCTAGAGGCATGTGCTACTTAAAGTTAAAAAAGAGAAAAGAGAGGGGAGGGGTTCAGAGCTTTAAGCTTTAACAGTAGGTGACTCTTCTGCCGGCATGGCTGCTTCAGGCACTTGCGGTATCTTTTCTTTAAGCCTTTGTTCTGCAATTGTCTTAGCTTCTTCAAGTATCTTCTTAGCTTCTTCGCTAGCATACTCTGTAGTGACGGCGACTTCAGCTGTCTGCCTTGCATCCGCCATCATTTCTTCGAGCATGGTAGCAATGCCAGTAAACGTCTTGTCAGCTTCTGGCGCAATGGCATAAATGCCCTTCCTAATCTCCT
The DNA here is from genome assembly GCA_003649085.1 of Thermoproteota archaeon. The sequence goes on along the minus strand of QMQV01000053.1, from coordinate 416 downwards.
TAATTACGTTAATAGCTGGCATTATGGTTATCATCACATCTCCAAAGTCTCTAATAGTGCATAACCTCTCCGCTATCTGCTCTAGTGCAAGTTTAGACGCCATGACAGTCTTCATCATCTTCCTGACTTCGGCAAGCTCGTTAGCGTAGATCTTAGCCCTATTTAAGTCGTTCTTCTCATAGAACTTCACTATCATATCGAAGAGCGCCTTATTCTTCTCCTCTAAGCTAGCGTACTTTTGTGCTAGGCGTTGTACATTGCTTCTGATGATTCTTATAGCGGCGTCTATCCTAGGCTTGAGAGGTCCTGATGGTGTTTTGACTTCCTCGTATTTACCCCACTTCTCAGCGAACTTGCTCACTGCGTCACCATCTCAAAGTCAGCATTTTCAATGTCAAGCGCTTTTAAGACTTACC
>QMQV01000052.1 GCA_003649085.1 Thermoproteota archaeon | reverse complement strand
GCTAACACGAACTCACTTACTATGAGCCTAAGCAAAGCTTCTTTAAGCGAATCGTATGAAGACAAAGGTGATCACTTAGTACAACTGTTAAACATTATTGTCGAAAAACAAATATAAAAATGAGGTTTCTTTTTCTTTCTGGTTCAGAAATGGGGGCCGTAGGCTAGCTTGGTCTAGACTGCGAGGCTTGGGCCCTCGTGACCCCGGTTCAAATCCGGGCGGCCCCACCACTAAGGTTAAAGTAACTGTAACACACTGTGACCTCGTCTATAACAATCCCTCTTTCTTTAATATACCTCTTCCGGCTATTACACCTGTTGCGGCAGCTGTGACTAGCCCTCGTGATAGTCCAGCACCGTCTCCTGCTACAAAAATGTTTTCAGCTGGCGTCTCTAAGTCACTATTCGTCATGATTCTGTTTGCTGAAAACTTGATTTCGGGGGCATAGAGCAGTGTCGACGAGCTTGCTACACCTGGTATGATCTCGTCTAGTTTCTCTAACCCTTCAAGTATGTCTGCTACTATTCGATGCGGCATAGCCATCGCTATATCTCCTGGGGTAACGGATTTTAGAGTTGGTCTTACATGGCTATGCATTATTCTCTTCCACGTTGATCTTCTGCCCATTCTGAGGTCTCCCAATCGCTGAATTAGAGGCTGACCTCCTCCTAGGATTGTTGTTTGTAAGGCTACTGATCTACCATAGGCTGTTGTATCTTCTAGTGGTTCTGTAAGCTCTATTCTAACTAGGAAAGCGAAGTTTGTATTTTCTGAAAAAACGCCAGTCATTGAATGCCCATTTACTCCAACAAAGTCATCGTATACCTCCTTTACTACAAAGCCTTGATGGTTAACGCAGAACGTCCTAACAAAGTCATCGTAGGTATCTGTGTATATGTGAAACTTAGGATCCCTATTTACCCTGACTACAGGCTCCATGACGTAAGCAGGGACTTCTACTCTAACCCCTATGTCGATTGGTCCGTACCTAGTTGGAATAGAAAGCTTCTTAGCTACATTGGCTAACCAGTTTGCACCAATACGTCCTGGAGCAAGAAGTATGTACTTTGCTTCTAATTCACCGTTGTTTAACTTTAACTTACCTGGTTCGACATCTAATGCTTTCGTCTCCAATAGGAATCTAACGCCTCTTCGCTCGAGATCAGCTTTAAAGTTTTTAATCACTTTAGGAGAAGCGTCAGAGCCCATGTGTCGTTGAGTTATTGGAATAAACTTAACACCTACAGCAGCTGCTCTACGTTCAAGAGCTATTGCCTCATCTACATCTCCTCTATAAACATCTCTTGGAGCCCCGTAGGACAAGAAGACAGAGTCCACGTAGTTAACGAGGTCCCATGCTAGCTTCTCATCTTTGACCAATTCAAATAAATTGCCTCCGATATCAGGTCTAAGATTTAGCAAGCCACTTGATAGCGTTCCAGCCCCTCCGACGCCGCCCATGACGTTGCATATTTGACAGTGCGTACAAAGGGAGTATTCTTGAAGTGGGCACTTTCTCTTATCAACGTCGTGTCCTTGTTCAACAACGATGACCTTTAGCTTGCCATTGCTTTTGACAATAATCTCGTAAGCAGCAAAGAGCCCAGCGGGACCAGCACCGACTATTGCTACGTCGCATTTCAACTAGACGGTCACCATAGAATAAGCGAGGAAAGCGCCATATATTTATTCCTCTAGACAAAATAATGGAGGAAAGGCATTAAACTTGAGAGATTATAGTGAAAACGTGGAAGTTCTCCTAAAGGTAAGGGAGGAGCTTGAGAGAGCAGGTGACTTGAAAGCTAAGGTTAAGGAGCTTGAGAGAAGATTTGGAACTAGGATCATTAAGGGATATGAAGCTGCGATAGAAGGGTGCGTCAAGAAATATAAGTTTATGCCAAGTGGTAGGGTTGTCTGGATTGTCGTGGGGAAGGAGAGGGAATATCTCGTCTATCCATTGACTTATTGCCACTGCGAAGACTTTTACTTAAACGTGGTGATACGTGGTAAGGTTGAGGGATGTTACCATATATTCGCTCAGATGATAGCCGATATCCTTAAGAAATACGATGAGGTTGTAGCTGATGATGGCAGTTTCTTTAAGTTTATCAAGGAGTGGAAGAAGGTGATTGTATGAGCGGATTTAATGAGCTCTTCGCGGCTGCTTTAGCCATAATAGCGGCAATTATAATATACCAGATTATCTTCTTGGAGAGGGAATAGCCTCATTTGTGAGATTATGCCTATGGAAGACAAATTTGACGATTACGTCGAAGCCTTAGCAGAGGCATTGAATACTTCAAAGGAGAAGGTCTTAGAACTTGTTGAAGAGAAAAAGAGGGAACTTGGATACTTAGTAAACGATGACGTAGCTGTTAGGCTTGTCGCGAAAGAGGCAGGGATCGAGCTTAGCACTAAAAAGCGTGGTTTTAAACTTCAGATTTGCGACCTCAAGCCTGGAATGGTTAATGTGAACGTAGGGGGCATTATTAAGGATGTGGAAGGAGTAAGCCAAGTTGGCAACGAACTTAAAATGCGCTTAAAGATTTGCGATGAAACTGGCGAGGCATACGTTATTTTAACGGTAAAAAACCTTGAAGAAGCTGAAATTTACAAACCTGGTAAATACCTCTACATAACTTCTGGCCTTGTTAAAGAAGGGCCACACGATAGCGTCGAAGTTAAGATTGGAAAGAGTGGGAAAATCAGCGTTAAAGATGTATTAGAAGAGGCTAGATGTTTACTCAAAGGCGTTATCGTACGAAGCTTTGACCCGATAGAATATGAGAAAGGAAAAGTAGCTTCAGCTTTGTTGAGATGTGATGATGGTAAGTTAGCTAGATTGCTGGTGTGGGGGTTTGACGCGAAGCTCGAAGTAGGCGATGTCGTAGAGATCTACGACGTGGATGTCAGAACGAAAAAAGTCTCCGCTAACGTGCTTGAAGTCCACGTAAACGATCTTAGAGCATTGAAAGTTGTAGCTCATGAAAAAGTGCAGCCCTTAATTAAGAAGGTTAGACTATGCGAGCTTAAAGGAGATGAAAAAGACATAGCAGTGGAGGGAGTTGTTGAAGAGGTATTTAGGGGGAATGTTTACTCTAAAGTTATACTACGTGATGGTGAGGTCTCTCTACCGATTATCTTCTGGAAGAAGAGCCCTGATCTTCTTGATAAGCTAGGTAGGGGGCATAAAGTGCTAATCGATGGATGTAAGGTAAAGCATTCTAGAAACGGATTAGAGCTACACGTAATGCGCTGGAGTAAAGTAAGGGTTTTATAATCGTGTTAAAAAGCTTCTTGATTAGATAAGGTGTTTTTCAATGGGTGGAAGAAAGAGAAGGAAGATTATTAAGAAGCCGCCTAAACGCTTACCAACGGTGTTCGCATGCCCAAACTGCGGTAATAAGAGCATTAGCATAGATGTGAAGAAGGAGGAAGGCAGAGCTCTAGTCAGATGTGGCGTATGTGGCATTAAAGCGGAAGTCCAGATATCGCCTATTGAAGATGCTGTTGATGCGTATGGAAAGTTCATAGATGATTATTACCATGAGCGAAAGCTCATAGTAGCGCAGGCAGGTAGTTAATTTGAAAAAAGTTGAGGAATTATTGCTTAAAGAAATTCGAGATAAAGGCGCCATACATCTCGTCTTAATAGATCCTGAAAAGTGCGACAGCAACTTTGCTGCGGAAGTTGCTAAAAAAGCGGAGAGAGCTGGGTCAAGTGGCATAATGGTAGGAGGATCTATTGGCGTATCTGAGACCGAGCTTGACGTTGTAATTAAGAGTATTAAGGAAAACTGTTCTTTACCCGTAATCCTGTTTCCAGGTAATGTCTCAGGAATAAGTAGGCTAGCAGATGCTATATGGTTCATGTCGCTTTTAAACTCCATGAACCCCTACTACATAGTTGGAGCACAAGTCCTTGGAGCACCAATAGTCAGAAAATATGGTTTAGAAGCTATACCAATGGGATACATAATAGTAGGTGAAGGCGGAGCTGCAGGATTTTTTGGACAAGCTAGAACAATACCTCTAAGTAGACCTGATATAGCAGCAGCTTATGCTTTAGCTGCGCAGTACATGGGCATGAGGTTTGTTTACTTAGAACACGGCTCAGGAGCTGAAAAACCAATTCCTAAAGATTTCGTGAAAACCGTGAGAAAGACCATAGACATACCATTAATAGTTGGAGGAGGCATAAAAAATGGATTACATGCTCAAGAAATTGTTGAAGGAGGAGCGGACATAGTTGTTACAGGAACAGTTATTGAGAAGGAGAAAGATGTCGAGGTCGTGTTAAAAGACATTATAGATGGTGTGCGAAAGGGTGCTTTAGAGGCGGGTAGAATTAAGCGTTAACTTAAGTAGGGAAGTTAGGAGAAAGGTCTTCCACGCGATAGGCTTACTCTTACCATTAAGTTACTACGGCTTAACGATACCAAAACCTCTCGTCATACTAGGCTTATGCATAGCGTTATCAATAGCCACAGTGATTGAAGCTTTTAGAGTCAGAGAGTTTTTTGACTTATTGAAAAGGTTAAAGCCTATATTGAGGGAAGAGGAGGTAGTAGGGTTTGGAGCTTATTACTTCTTCTTACTAGGTGCCTTTCTGACGATATTATTCTTTGATGCTGAGATAGCGTCAGCGGCAATAACTGCTAGTTTGGTCGGCGATGCGATAGCTGCGATAATAGGTAAGCTACTTGGAGGTTTCTTCATCTCTAAAAAGCTTAACTCAAAAAGCTTTGAAGGGGCCATCGTCGGAGGTTTAGCTGCAACCTTAGCTGTAAGCCTCTTTATAAGAGAACCAGCTAGCTTGTTTTTGGCTTTCGTGACCTTTATGTTTGCTGAGATCATGAGCAGAGGAGTTTACGATAACTTAACCATTCCGTTAGCATTAGGATTAACCTTAACTATGTTGAAAAAGCTTATTACTTAATGGATGATGCAGAAATAGGCTTTCGTGAATGCAAGTCCAGAAATTGCTAACTACTTTGCGCTCCTCGAAGAAGAAGTTCATAGACTCTATGGTATAGCTTCACAAGCTAGAAATAAGGGTCTTGACCCAAGAAACTATGTTGAAGTATATCAAGCGAAGGACTTGGCAAGCCGGGTCGAGGGCTTAATAGGGCTAAGGGGGTTAGCTGATAGGATTAGAGAGCTTAGTAAGGTGGTTTCGAGAGAGGAAGTGGCTTTTAAAATAGCTGAGGAGATCATACGTGGGAAATTTGGCAGATTTGACGATGAGAAAGCAGCAGAGTTGGCTATTAGAGTAGCATTAGCTATCTTGACAGAAGGTATAACAGCAGCGCCACTTCAAGGAATAGACTCTGTTAAAATCAAGAAAAACGCGGATGGGACAAGCTACTTAGCCATTTACTACGCCGGACCAATAAGGTCAGCAGGCGGAACGGAACAAGCTTTAACAGTTCTTGTAGGAGATTTCGTAAGACGGCTATTACATCTGGATAGGTATAAGCCGTCTGAAGACGAAGTTAACAGGTTTATTGAAGAGCTCAGGCTATATGAGAGGAAAGTTTCTCGTTTTCAATTTCACTTTTCAGATGATGAGTTGAGGGATTTTTTAGTTAGAATACCTGTTGAAATAACAGGTCCACCTACAGATCCATATGAAGTCTCAGTTTATAGAAACTTGAGGAGGATAGAGACAAATAGGGTTAGAGGAGGAGCATTAAGAGTATTAAACGATGGCGTAGCGGGTAAAGCTGCAAAGTTAAAGAAAATTATCGACAAGCTCGGCATTATAGGCTGGGATTGGCTTAAAGGAAAGGAGGAAGACAACACCAATGAGGTGTATAAAGAACCAGATTATCTCTACGACTTAGTTGGAGGAAGACCGATAATATCCCAGCCTTCAAGAATTGGAGGTCTTAGGCTAAGATACGGAAGATGTAGAAATACTGGGCTAGCGGCGGTCGGCCTTCACCCAGCTACCATGGCTATATTAGAAGGGTTTACGGCTATAGGCACGCAGCTGAGAATCGAAAAGCCAGGTAAAAGCGCTATAATAACAGCAGTCGATAGCATTCATGGACCAATAGTTAAGTTAAGAGATGGCAGTGTCATTGAGTTAGAGAGCGAGGAAGAAGCGTTAAGCTTGAAAAAGCAAATTGAGGAAATTCTGTTCTTAGGCGACATATTGATAGGATTTGGAGAGTTTTTAGAAAACAACCATAATCTCCTTCCACCAGGTTATTGTGAGGAAATATGGTCTGAAGAAGTCTTAAAGGCTATCAAGGAAAAAGGAGAAGATAACGTGAACAACAGCTTAAAATGTCATGGGCTTAGCTTTGAGAGGGTTGTTCTATATGCAGAAAAGCCTCTTGAAATTAAGCCTTCAGCTGAAGAAGCCATTAAGATATCGAAAGCACTTAACGTACCACTACATCCTAAGTATACGTTCTTCTTTGAAGAAGTAACTTCAGAGGAGCTCCTATATTTAAGAGATATCTTAAGAAAGTCCGCTTCAACAGCAAGTGAAACAATCTTAGAGTATAGAGGAGAAGTTAAGCGTATTTTAGAGAAGTTGAGGTGCTCGCATAGGGTTAAGGAAAATCAAATTGTGTTAGGCAGAGATCAAAGCTTGGTTTTAAGGGAAATTTTAGCTGCAGAAAAAGACGTTGACGTTAACTCAATAATGCACGAACGCATAACACCTATTGAAATCGTCGAAAAGTTGTCTGGGATTAGGGTTAGGAGCAAAGGAGGCACATTCATAGGAGCTAGGATGGGGCGACCTGAAAAAGCAAAGCCAAGACTTATGAAGCCTCCAGTCCACGTACTGTTTCCAGTTGGATTATCAGGAGGAGCTACACGAGATGTCTTAAAAGCAGCTGAAAAAGAGCTTATTGAAGTAGAAGTCGCGACTAAAAGATGTGAAAAATGTGGTAACTTAACTTATATGAATAAGTGTGAGAGGTGTGGAAGCCCTACTCATGAAGTATTTGTATGTAGGATATGCGGAAGGTATTACTCAGAACCAGTAACGTGTTGTAACGTTAAGACAAGCCCACACATGAAAAGGATGGTTAATTTAAAAGATGCGTTGACTAAAGCTATGAAGAATGTTGAAGTTAAGGTAGATAACTTAAAAGGCGTAAAAGGGCTTGTAAGCAAATCCAAGACGCCAGAGCTTCTTGAAAAGGGGCTTCTAAGAGCAAAATACGGCATATACGTTTACAAGGATGGCACCACGCGTTTTGACGTGACAAACGCGCCTTTAACCCACTTTAAGCCTAGGGAAATTGGAGTAAGCGTACAAAGACTTCGACAACTCGGATATGAAAAAGATTACCTAGGAAGAGAGCTTACACGTGATGACCAAATACTAGAGCTCAAGCCACAGGACGTAATTATACCAGTTAAATGCGCTAAATACCTTTACAAAGTAGCTATGTTCGTTGATGAACTACTTGAAAAAGTTTACGGCTTAGAGCCATACTATAAGTTAAGGAGCTTAAGTGACTTAATAGGACATTTAGTAATAGGCATAGCACCTCATACCTCTGCCGGGGTAATTGGTAGGATTATAGGTTTTACTGAAGCATCTGTTTGCTACGCCCATCCATATTGGCATGCGGCTAAGAGAAGGAACTGCGATGGAGATGAAGACGCCATAATGCTAGCACTGGACGCTTTACTCAACTTCTCAAAGGAATACTTACCTGAAAAGAGGGGAGGGCTCATGGATGCCCCGCTTGTCGTGACAATAGTCATAAACCCCCTTGAAGTTGACGAAGAGAGCCATAACGTGGAGGTCGTGGATAAATTTCCATTGGAGTTCTATCAAGCAGCAGAGAAATATGCTGACCCAAGGGAGTGCTTAAAGTTTGTTGAAGTAGTCAAGCATAGGCTTAACAAAGCTGAACAATATGAAAAATTTAAATTCGTTCATCAAGTTAGCGACTTAAATAAAGGACCAAAAACTTCAAGCTATAGCAAGCTTAAAACAATGCTCGATAAAGTCAAGCTTCAGCTAAGCTTAGCTGAGAAGATAGCAGCAGTAGATGTGCAAGGCGTTGTTGAGGGAGTGCTGAAGCATCACTTCATTCCCGATTTGGTTGGAAACTTAAGAGCTTTCTTAAGTCAGGAATTTAGATGTAAAAATTGTGGCACAAGGTATAGAAGACTACCGCTTAGCGGCAAGTGCAGAAAATGTGGAGGCGAGTTGACGCTCACAGTCTTTGAAGGAGCTGTCGTAAAGTATTTGCCGACTGCTATTAGCCTAATTGAAAATTATAAGGTCTCAACATATCTTGAACAAAACGTCAAGCTCATTAAAAAAGAAATTGAAACCCTATTTAAGAAAAGTGGAGGAGAAACGTCCTTAGATCAATATATGTGACTGTGGCTAAGAATTTGTCATGTCAACAGCTTTAGTAAGTCAATGTCCCTGATAACCCCTATCACATCACCCTTAGCTGTGACAACTATCAGCTGATCGACATCATGCTTTACCATTTTCTTAGCGCAGCTTATGACACTCTCATACTCGGCTATCGTTATAGGAGGTTTTGACATGACTTCACGAACAGGCCTCTTAGGTAAAGACAACTCACCCTTAGTTATGTAAACTATAGTAGATGAATCCCAATCCCACTCTTGACCTTCAGACCCAACCTTTAAACTAGACTTACTCTCCCTCAAGGACATATCTGCTAGCGCTAGGAAGTCCGATAACGAAAGAACCCCTACGTGTTTGCCTTGGTCGTCGACTATTACGGTGATTTCCTCGCCTAGCGCCCTCATAGATAAGTAGGCTAAGGGTATAGGAGTTTCCTGCCACGTTAACAAGACTCTCTTTCGCATAAAGTCTTTCACAAGCTTACCGCTAGACATCTTAGACAACACTTTTTGCAGCACGTCACCTACCGTTAAAATGCCCTCTAGCTCACCAGAGGGAGAAGTTACAGGTAGACGCCTAATCTCCTTTGACATCATGAGCCTCACGGCGTCGATAAGCTCAGCATCTGAAGATATGGAGAGAACATCCCTGGTCATCAACAAAGCTAGCTGGTCTTCGTCTGGCTTACTTAATAAGTTCTCTCTAGTTACTATACCAGCTAGCGTTTTCCCAGGGCCTTTAACAACAGGCACTCCTGTAACCTTCTTAGACCTCATAAGCTCCAATACTTCACGCGTAGAACCTGGGACTTTTGCATAAACTACATTAGGATTCATTACTTCCCTTACCTTCAAGAACATCACCGACTTTCCTCACAAACACACGGATTTGACCCACACTTAGGACACTTGAAATTATACTTACTTACAAAAGCTTCATTAACATCAACTCCCACTACATTAGCTAACGAAAAAAGCCATGCCAAGACATCGGCAAACTCCTTCTTCAACTCCTCTCCATCACCGCTTCTAAGCGCATTTGCCAGCTCTCCAATTTCTTCAACAAGCCATAGGAAAGTCCCATAAGCCCCTCTACTGATGTCTCTCTGACCATATATTTCCATCATCATCTTCTGAGCTACACTTAAATCCATTTAACCATCACTTACTCTACATTAGATAAGCTTCTGATACGTCATTAAATTACGAGGAAAAGCTCGCTTATATCACTTGTCCAGTTATTCAACTTAGCGAACTCTAATATATTCATATGCTTCCCTTTGACTACTAAATGCGTAGTGTACTTTTTGAAAGCCTCTCCTAAGCTCTGCAACCTCCTCTCTTATCTTCTCAGCTGGCACGTTATCAGCGATCACCCGCTTAATCAAGTCAGCTATGTGAACCATTTCAGACATGCCCATGCCCAATCTCGTAAGCTCTTGAACTCCAAGCCTTACGCCTCCAGGATTCGTATAATGCCGACCCATTTTAATATCGTATGGGAGAAGGTTTCTATTTACTAATATGTTCGCTTTTTCGAGCTTCTCCTCAATGTCCCTACCTCCTCCATACTTGGTTACGTCAATAAGGAGCGTATGCGATTCCGTAAAGCCCCTATGCTCGTACAACACATCTATGCCTCTTTCATAAAGTGCCTGTCCAAGAGCTTTCGCATTTTTCACAATCTGCCTAGCATAATCTTTGTAGAAAGCTAAAGCTTCAGCTAATGCGATTGCTACGCCAGCTACTGCATGTAGATGATGGTTGCTTAAAAGTCCCGGGAAAGCCGCTTTTTTAAGGTCTTCAGCATATTTTTCCCATGAAAGGACCATTCCGTGTTGAGGACCAGCTAATGTC
>QMQV01000051.1 GCA_003649085.1 Thermoproteota archaeon | reverse complement strand
GCTAATGTCTTATGTGTGCTCAACGTTACCGCGTCAGCACCCTCTCTTAGAGGATCTTGGAATAAGCCGCCAGCTATAAGGCCAGCCACGTGAGCCGCATCATATACGACGTAGGCATCAACCTCTTTAGCAATTTCCACAATTTCCTTAACTGGGTGTGGAAAAAGAAAGACGCTCGCGCCAAGCATGAAGAGCTTTGGAGGTCTACCGGAAGCTTTAAGCTCCATAACTTGCCTCTTAGTAGCGTCGACATCTATGTTGAAGTTCTCCTCGTCAAAGGGATAAGTCATAACTTCGAGTCCTCTAACAGATCCCGCCGTACCACCAATTTTCTTCTTGCCGTGACTTATGTGACCACCATGTGGTATCGAGACAGCATACATTATGTCTCCTGGTTCAGCGAACGCTGTGTACGTGATGAGGTTTGCAACAACACCTGAAACTGGGCGTACATCAGCGAATTCGGCTTGGTAAACCTTTTTAGCAAGCTCAACTGCTAAAAGCTCCACTTCATCAATAAACTTACAGCCAGCATATACTCGCTCACCAGGCCATCCTTCAGCATACCTATTCCCGAAATCACACGTCAAAGCCTCCCTAACTGCAGGGCTTGGGACATTTTCGCTAGCTATCATAGGCAGGGACTGGCTAAGCCACTCATGGTGCTTCTCCATTAACGATAAAACCTTCTCATAAGCTTTAAGCCCATCATTATAAAGCTCATTGCTCAAGAAAAAGCCTCCTTCAACACCGATTGAACACAGTTATAGGGTAGAACTTATATATGTAGCGGAGACAGAAGCTTTGAGGAGGGCTAGGAATTGAGTAGTAAAAGGAGAAGACGTGAAGAAGGGCCAATGCCAGTGTCGGGTGCGGGGCTTATCAGGTTCTTTGAAGAAGAAATTAGCGGTGTTAAAGTCAAGCCCACGATTGTCGTATTAGCATCTGTTATCTTGATGGTTATCGTTATATTAGCGAATATGTATCTATAGCTTCCTCATAGGCTCAGCTTTAAATCCCATCTTTGAAAGCTGCTTTGCAAAAAGCTTAGAAAACCCGTGGTAGGTGTAGACTCTTTTTGGAGAAGCTTGCTCTACAAATTCCACTAGTCCCTTAAAGTCAGCGTGATTACTTAATGGAAAACCCACATCCGCGTAGCCAGGCTTATGGTTTAAAGCCCATCCAGTAACGACTCCCAAAGACGCTCTTTTACCCCATATAAACTTCCTAACATTCTTACTATGGGCAGGCATGAGAAAAACGCAGTACCCTGTCTTTAAGAAAAGCCTCCCTTCTTCAGAATTCACATCAAAAAACTCAATCTTACCTCCCTTGCGCGCATAGGCTTCATTTGCTGCTGTGACTAGAGGGGCTGTCACAACCGGTATGTATGTATACTCATTAAAAAGCTTGGTTAATTCCTGTGCTTTGCCGACAGGATATGCTAAGAGCACTGGAATACGCCCCTCCTTTATAGTTTTAGCAGCCCAGGCAGCTATCTCAGAGTATATGAGGTCTCTTGGAGGAAAAACATATGACGGATTTCCATAAGTTGCTTCAATAATTAATTCATCACAGCTAACCGGTCTCACACTCCTTTGTATAAGTGACTCCTCACAGTTTAAGTCACCTGTATACAAGGTCACGCCTTCAGAAGAGGAAATTTTATACATGGCTGAGCCAGGTATATGACCAGAGTTTAAAGCTGTTACCCTAACCTCATGTAATTTAGCTCTCTGCCCATAGCTTAATGAAGCAAAGCTGGAGCGCCTTTTATGAAGTGAGAAGTAGAGTTCAGCTGTCATAGGCGTTGCCACGACACTAACATTATCTGAATACCTTAGGGATCTAGCATGATCTTCATGTGCGTGAGAAACTAATGAAACAGCGTTAGCGGCTGGTCTAAGTGGATCAAGTAGAAGCTTAATTCCGTCAGCTTCGTATACAATGCCGCCTTGCCATTTTATCAAAGCTGTTATCCCCAAGCTAAGCGTTAATTTTAGCTATTTAGAGGTTGAAATAGTTTATCCAACGTCTGTGGGGATATGCTTGCGAGGGGACATTAGCGTAGCGATAAAACATTACAGAGCTTTATTCAGCTTACCAAGCTTTAAAACAATGTTAATAATGTTGTTAGCTTTAAGCTCACTTATAGGGCTTATAACAGGGATTTTGTTAAATGAACTTTTAAAAAGCTTGTTAACAGCTTACCTCGCTATTCTACAAGGAGCTTTAACCTCAACAGCCATATCAAAGGTGATACTTAAAGAACCTCACTTAACGTGGAAAAGACTTCTAGGAATATCCCTCGTAGCCACAATCTTCCTATGCGTAGGCTTCTTAATTGGAGCTCTCTTAACAGCTATCTTAGGAGACCTCAAGTATTACGTGCTGGCGACAACCATTAGCTGTACCTTATTGATAGCCTATGCCTACATAATATTCAATGCCATGGCAAAAAGCTTTAAGGCATTTATAGCATCTTTAACACAGCCCATATCTTCAGCATTAGGGTGTTTCATAGCATTAAGCGTAGCTTGGCAATACCCCATAGACATCGAAGTACACTTCATACCCTATACGGCTATGTTGATAATGGCCGTTATTCTCGCAAGAGCTTACTCACATACAATAGATAAGCTTGGAAAGGCGATTGTAGGTTATGGCACCTTAGAGCTTTTCAGAGCGTTTTTGAATACTTGGTACTTAGATAACGCCAAGTTACTTGAAGACCTCCTTGAGAAACTGTCAAATGACAAAGAAACCTCGATACATCTGGTGAAAATCATCAATCAAAAACAGCAAAAAGCTGCTATAGTAATTCCCAAAATACACGCTGGGCCATATAGAAAGGTGGGTAGCAGCGCCTTTCCATCATCTATGATAACTCGCTTCCTAGAAAACCAATCTTATTGTCTCTTTCTACACCCTCCAATATCGCATGAAATGGATCTACCAACCTCTAAAGAAGCTGAAAGCTTAGTAGATGAAGTGGTTGAAAGGTTTAAACAGCTTAATACCACACCAGCAAAGGCAAGTAAAGCTATAAGGCTTAAAAATGGGAAAACAACAGTCACAGCTCAGAAGCTGAACAACACATCACTAGTACTAATCACAAGATCACCTCACCCTAGTGAAGATCTCCCAGCAGAACTAGAGAAAATCGTGTTTAGCAGGCTAGAGCCGCTAAAGACAGGCGATGTAGTTTTAGTGGACGCACATAACTGCATAGAGGGAGTATCTGAAGAAATCCCTCAACAAAACCTCGAGGAAATCTCAAATGCCGTGTTGGAAGCTGTAAAAACGCTAACAGATATGGAACAAAGCAGCTTAGAAGTTGGATTCTCCTGGAGGAGCTTAGACCCATATCTTGAAGAACACGGCATAGGCAAAGGAGGTTTAACAGCAGCAGTATTTAAGACAAGAGAAGAGCTTTTTGCACTCATAGCATACGATGCAAATAACATGTTCAAAGGTGTAAGAGAAGAGCTACTAAGAGAGATTGAGCAAAAAGTCGACATAGCTGAAGTAACGACAACAGACGTACACACAACTTCAGTTCTCAAGCCTGGAGAAGGATACTATCCTCTTGGAAAAGTAATACCACTAGACTATATTAAGCAAAAAACCATAGAAGCTTTAGAAGAAGCTAAACAAAATATAAGCCCAGCAGAGCTAGCTCATGAAGAAGTCAAGGTAAAGGTAAAAGTCTTGGGAGAAAACATCTGGAAGCTGGCCAACCTCGTGGACAGATCAGTAAGGAAAGCGAAGAACATGTTGCCGCTGTTGATATTCTCCTTACTAGCTTTAGCAATAACAACATCTCTCTTTATAGCTTAAATGTGACAACTTCTCACATCACAAATCACATATCTAAACTTTAGCAGAGAACATTTAATAAATACCTTAAAGTTTAATATAGCTATAAGATAGAAAAATGTCCTTGCCGACACCAGAAGAGCTTAGGCAAATGAGAAAGAAAGCTGGTCTAACTCAAAAAGAGCTTGCTAAAAGAGCTGGCGTAAGCCAGTCACTCATTGCGAGGATAGAAGCAGGGACGGTAGACCCTAGGCTCTCAACGCTAAAAAGAATTATACAAGCAATAAACTCCGTAAGCCGAGAGAAGCCGACAGCTGGAAGTATAATGCACTCACCGATAATATACGTTTCACCAAAAGACCCTGTTAAGAAAGCTGTCGACTTAATGTGGAGATATGGCATCTCGCAATTACCAGTAATAGAGGACGATAGAGTGTGCGGCAGTGTCAGGGAAGAGACCATCATGAAGCACCTAGTATCATCAAAAACCCAGTCAATACTAGAAAACCCTGTAGAGAGCGTCATGGAAAATCCCTTTCCAATGGTAAGCCCATCGACAGGCATCGATGAAGTAGCAAAAATCCTCTTAACAGGACAGCCGGCAGTCCTAGTAGCCGAGCATGGCAAGCCAATAGGGATAATAACTAAAATAGACATCATAGCTAAAGGAACAGAAGCAAAGTAAGAAAAAAATTAGTAAAAACAATTAAAACTACGAAATAACAAAACTATAGTCAAGCTTAGATAAGCTAGATGGGGAAAAACCTTGTCAAATACTTCAAACGACATAAGAGAACTAATAGCTTCAATAAAGCGAGATCTGACTGAGCGAATAAAGCTACTTGAGGAATACATAGAGCTGATCGACACAGACATCAGCCGATTGAGAATAGAGCTTCAAAAACTAAGCAATAAAATAGACGAAGCATTAAGCAAAACAGCAACGCCCCAGTTAACGCCACTAACACCGCCACCAGCTATCCCAAAAGAAGCTAAGCCAATAGCGAAGGCCAAGCCTAAAGCTGCAAAAACTACTAGAGAAAAAGCGCAAGAAGGGCTAAGCCAAACAGAAATCCAAATCCTAAAATACTTAGCAGAAAACCCAGGAACAAGAAGCGCAACGCCGATAGCATCAGCAATAGGAAAAGCTAGAGAGCATGTGGCAAGAACACTTAAAAAGTTATCAGACTTAGGCTACGTCGTAAGAGACGAAAGCACTTGGCCCTACACGTACATGTTATCAGAAGAAGCAAAGAAAATACTCGCAGCACACCTAACCTAGTGAATCAACATTATCTAAAAAGCTGCTTTTAACACGCTTAGAGCTAGAAGCGACAAGGCGATAACTCCAGCAAGAACGACTACCTTTCTTCTCAAGCAACCCAGACTCACACAACCTAGCTAAATACGTAGATGCAGTACCAGGCCTGAGATCCTCGCCATAAACCTCCTTATAAGCAGCTACGAGGTCAGCGCTAGTAAACCAGCCATCGCCAAACCTAGACTTCACAAGCTTAACGACCCTTTCAAAAACAGATTCGCCGAGTGAAACACCTTTAACCTCTTCAACCTCGCTACGAAACATTAAGTCAAATAAATCTAATAGCTGAGCAACCCTGCGCTTAGAAAACCTCCCAGACAAAACTACAGTAACACGCTCGCCGCAATCTGAAGTAAACTCGATCTTAACTCTAGGCAAGGAAAACTCCAAGCTAAGCAGTTAGCAAAACACTAGTATATCAGTGTATTTGTGAAAACCATCCCAAGGTAACTGGAAAAATTTTATGAAAAAGACAACGCAAAAAGCCAGAATTCCACCGAAAAAGCCCAGAAGAAATTCACAGGAAAATAAAAGCTTGTGAAAAACATGCAAATCGACAATAAATCCCCCACTCCACTTGAAAAGATGGGGGTAAAACGCCAAGCTCCACATAACCTCTTACCGCATAACAGGGCTGTGACAAACAGATTGTGACAAAAAGTTAAAGTCACACTCACAGAGACACAGATAAGTCACAAAATTCTAGAAATCACAGTAAATGATAGTCTACTGCGTAATAAACTCAAACCTTCCATAGCCTATAGCGAAACAGCCCTCTACCTAGATTCCCAGAAGCAGAAACTGCAGCTCGCAAGAAGCTGAAAAACACATGAAAGCTGCTAGCCTACAATCGAGATGAGCAGCTAAGTCAGAAAAGCTTAAATATAGGATTTCATGATCCCGAAAACCCTTCAAGGATAGTTTACTGCGTAATAAACTGGTAAGAATGAACTTACCGTAGAGAAATGTATTTTAAAGGCAACATAAAGACCATAGGGCGATAGGTAGATCTGCAGACCCAGCCCCACGTAACTCAATGGTAGCTCTATGTAATATAAAGGCAACATCCACGGGAGACAAGCTATGTAGCTACCCTTATAGGGGAACAGGCTGTTAAACCATAATGCTTATAATATAGCTTATAGTGCTTTACTACGCATCTACCTAAGCCTCTAAGTGAGGGAAATTGTCAATGTACTTCGAGCTTAACGGCTTCATCGAGACTACAGCAGACTTAACTAAAGAGGATATTAAGCCAGCTATCGAAGAAGCCTTAAGAAAAGCTGAAGAAGCTTTAAGAAGAGGAGCTCGCAAGGAAGAGGAAGCTGCTCGTATAGCGTCTTGGAACGTTAGCGGCAAAGCCTTGAACTTGACGATTGTTGGGACGAGGTTTATTCGAGCCCACGACGCGTTAAAGAGGGTTAAGAACGTTCTAGCAGATACCCTTAAAGACGCTAAGATAGGAGTTAGAAAGCTCGGCGTAAAAACCTACGTCATTAAAGTACCTGGAGACGCTGGAAAGCTAGATGCCTTAAAGTTCTACCCCAAGGTATCTGAAATCTCCCAAGAGCAGGGCCTTGTCAAAGTAGTATTAACGGATTTAGACGAAGCAGTCATAGATAGAAGAGATGTCGACAGGCTCATAAGGCTAATACAGCCTGAAGTCAGGACCATCCAGAAAGAGCTCGCTACCCGCATCGGCCTAATACTTGATAGAAGCGCCGTAAAGCAGGTCAAGTTCACACAAGATCCAACAGAATACGCTGAGCAACACGGGTGGATAGCTAGGTTCCCTGGAAGAGGACAATGGTATTACTTACCGCCTTTCGCAAAGCTACACTACATCATAGAAGACTACGTCTACCAAGAAGTAGCCAACAAGCTAGGCTTCATAGAAGCAATATTCCCCAAGCTCATACCAATAGAGCTCGCTTTCAGAGCTAGGAAAATACAGGGAGAGCCTGGAGGAATGTACTACGTCTGCGCACCAAGGTATAGAGAAAAGGAGAAGTATAAGCCATTTCAAATACTAGCTGAAGTTACCAACGAGCTGCCAATGGAACAGCTTAAACAGCTGCTAGAAGACCCAGGCTACATACTAGATCCAGTCCAATGCCTACCATTCTACCACCTATATAGAGGCAAGACTTTAAGGCCGGAAGACCTGCCAATCAAAGTCGTAGAAGCTGGTGGTCCAACGTATAGATATGAAGCAGGCGGTGTAAGAGGTGTTGAGAGGGTATCAGAGTTTTGGCGCGTTGAACACGTATGGCTTGGCACAAAACAGCAAGTTAGGGAGATAAGGGATCAGGTTATGGAGAGGATGAAGTACGTCGTCGACAAGATCATGGACGTTGAGTGGAGAATACAGTTTGCAGGCGACACCTTCTACCTAGCAGAAGACCAGAAAATAGATGAAGATGTTGAGATACCAGATCAGCCGAAGCTAGAGCTACAGATATGGCTGCCATTTAGAGGGCCGAGAGAAGACGATGGCGCATGGCTAGCCTGCAGCAGCTTCAACCTACATGGAAACCACTACACGAAACTATTTAACATAAAGTGCACGACGAAGGAACAACTACAAACAGCTTGCTTCGGAGCAGGCATAACGAGGCTGACGATAGCCTTCTTAGCGCAACATGGCTTTAACCCAAGAGATTGGCCAGAGCCTATAAGAGAAAAGTTTGGAGAAAAAGTCGAGACATTAAAGGGCTTGTAAAAACATTCGGCCTTAAACCGAGGTTAAGGAACACTTACCATACTTTCAACTTATACCTTGAAGTAGTCGACGAAAAATACCTTTTTCTACCGTTATGGAGAGAAAAATGAAGGTTAAAGGCGCGATTTAAGGCCGAATGGCCTATCTTTCGGCCTTAAACTCGCCACCCCTATATTTCAAGTGGAGTTTTAGAGCCTTAATGATAATGGTAAAATGAGCTATAGCTAGAGCTCACTTGTTTAGTTGCTTTGAAGCTTTATATGCATTATACTCTAATATGCTAATAGTTTCGCTCAACTCCCCTCTTCCAGTATCTATTTCTGCACTTGTTCCACTGGAAGCAGAGGGGTCTGACGTGTTTAAGGCCGAATGAATTTATTAACCTCTACGCACTATTTTTCAATGATGTCTAAGCGCATGGATATCTTTGACGAAATCGCAAGCTTCTTACCAAAAGAAGAGCGCATAGCTTTCTTGGAGAACGTTATCGAGGCCTCAGGCTCCATCTACAAGGCCTCTAAGATAACTGGCATCTCAAGACCCCAGATCTACAGGTATTTGTCAAAAGTTTCTAGGCGCAACTACCCCTCCGATGAAGTCACTGCTAGGATTTTAAGAGCTGCTTTTCAGCTTAGACCTATGTGGACTAGACAGAGGCTTAAAGCTTTGATAAAAGTCCTATCTGATACAGTTAACAAGATTTGATCTTTCGGCCTTAAACGCCCTCTTCTCAAATTTTTATCTAATTTTATTTAATTTAACAAGTTTTAAAAATAAAAGCGGATTGTTGCAGAGGAAATCGTGGCTTTTTAAGGCCGAATGGCTCATTTCATTCTTCTGGCTTAGCTTCTATTTTCTTTGACTCGCTTTCAACGACTGCTTCTGCGTCTTTAACGATTTTTTCAGCTTCTTCTGATTCAACAGCTTTAGCTGTTCTAACTAAATCAGCTATCTTCTCCGTTAACGCCGTGTTTATCGGCTTACCTTCCAAGCTTACCCTCGTCCTATCAATAATCACTGGCGTGGGCTCTAACACAGCTCCTCTTACTAGTACTTGTTCCTCGTTTATTGGCGTAACCATCAACGCCCCTACTTTTTCTTCCCCTATCTTAATGTATAGTATGTGGTCTCCATAGCTTGTTGTTATGGCTTTTTCAACCACGTACGCTGGTGCTCTTTCAACTAGTTTCTCGACTTGCTGTATTGCCTGTTTAACCTCCCCCATGACTTTTTCATCTGGTACTCTTTGGAAGACCTCTAAGCTGAAGGTGTCATATGCCCACTTTATCTTGCCGTTTTCCACATCGTATTGTATTCTTGCTCTAACAACATCTCCTTTACCCACTTTAAGCCGCTCAACTAGTATGTAGTATAACACCCTGTTAAACTCGCCTGATGCTCGAGCCACTTCCCTGCTATCTAATGTCCCAGCTTTTACCTGATCTCTTAACTGAGCAAACATTGTCTTCCTAACCTTATCTGCACACGCTCCAGCTATGATGTAGCCTGTGCTTAAAACAGGCATCTTACCTACTCACCCCTACTCCTTTTCTTATGTCTTTCAACGTTTTTAAAATTGAAGCTTGTCAAGAAAAACTTCCCCATGGATACCGTCTTTAATTCGCCGTCTTCCAAGGTTTAAAAGGCGCTTTATACAAATGCTTTCTCGTGACCCCTTGTAGCTATTTTCCAAATCACGAGCGCGGACGCCATGAAAATTTGCTGTAAATGCTGTAAAGAATAGGTGGGTTAAAGGTTTAAGAGAGTTCTCCCCTCAACGCTTAAGCTCAGCTAATAGCTTTGCCACGTCCTCTTTTGGTATTGTACACACGAATACTACCTTGTCTTCACCTATGTTTTGGTAAGAGTGCGGTATGTTTGGAGGTATGTAAACTGCGTGTCCTTTCTTAACGTCATATGCTCGGTCTCCGATCTTTATCCTAAGATTCCCGCTCAACACGTACTCTTCGTGCTCCCAGGGATGCGTATGCTCAGGTATGTGACATCCTGGATCTATTTCAAAGATCCTCATCATGTAGGTTGGCGCATCGTCTTTACCTATTAAGACCTTAAACCTAACGCCTTTTAACCCTTCAACCTCGTTATAAGGCGCTTCTTCTTCGTGTATGACCTTAGGCTTTTGCATATGTTTTCTAGCGTTTTAGGGCGTTATGAGCTTTGCCTTCAGTATTACCATAGTCTTTAGTGAGTAATACTTATTAACGTGTTCAGCAAAGCAAAACCCTATGCGAAGCCGCATCTTAGCGTTTTCAGCGCTGTTAATATTGTCCTCGCTGTTGCCAATTACCACGTTAGCTTTAGAAAATAAGCCACTAGTTGTCTGCACGACGTCTGTTTTAGCTAGCATTGTTGAGGACTTAGCAGGCGATCAAGTGGTCGTCGAGATAATAGCTTCTCCAGCCGTATGCCCAGGACACTATGACGTGAAGCCAAGCGACATCGACGCTTTTAAGCGCGCTAGCTTAATCTTAGCTCACGGCTTCGAGCCATGGGTTGACGACCTATTACAGGCTTCTCAAAGCGAAGCTGCTGTTGTTTACATAAAGGGTCCTTGGAATACCCCGAGCCTCTTAAAAGCTAGGTATCAAGCTGTCTCACAAGCCCTTAGCGAATACCTCGGGATAGACACTTCTGCTAAGCTTGAAGACTGCTTAAACAGCATCGACGAGGTAGACGCCTATCTAAAAGAAGTTGCCCAATCAAGCGGTTTCGCAGACATGCCCGTCGTCTGCATGCTGTGGCAGAAAAGCTTCATCGAGTACCTAGGCTTCAAGGTAGTAGCTTACTACGGCCCACCCGAGATGGTTTCAGCTCAGCAATACGAGTCCATAATAGCTAACGCCACGCAATCAGGAGCTAAG
>QMQV01000050.1 GCA_003649085.1 Thermoproteota archaeon | reverse complement strand
GTAAACCTCTTTTCGTCCGCTAACATTAGCGTGTTTGCCTCATTTAATAAGAATTCGCTTTTATCTTTTTACTTAGCAATAAGTTTAGCATAGCATTTAACATTGCTAACAAAACCTCTAGACAGTTTCTCGTGAATACAATATGAAAACGTTAGATTAGAATAGTAATAAGGGTAATAACTATGTAAATCTCTAAGGAGATTCTGGTTGTTGAGAAATGATTGAGCAACAACTTGTGAAATTCTTAGGTAATGCTAAGAAGCTTATTGTCATGCTTATTGGTAACACACTTAGATGCGATGATGGTATTGCCATAGCTTTATATGAAGATTTAAAGCGAGAAGCTGAAAGACATGAGAAAGTCCATGTTATAGCATGTGGAGAAGTCCCTGAAAACTTCACTAGCGTTTTAAGGGAATTGAAGCCTTCTCACGTACTACTTATTGACACCGTTGACTTTGGAGCCAAACCAGGAGATCTTGCTTTCTTTACACCAGACCAGCTATCAAGCATTTCACTATCATCTCATAGGATGTCCTTGAGAGTTTTATCTAGGTTTATTGAAGAGACTATAGGCGCTAAGGTAGCTTTAGTTGGTATACAGCCGAAGAATCTTGAGTTCGGCTTTAAGCTAAGTGCTGAAGTTAGAGAAGCCGGTGAGAAGTTGGTAGAGATTTTAGCTGAGGTTTTCAGGAAGAGGTTCTAAGTTGTTGAATAAATTTTTTAAGTGCTTCAACATTTTCTGGATGAACAGTCCTCCTAAGCCTGTCTACTTTTAAGCCGAGTTTCCTAGCTTGCTGCTCTGTTAAACCAGCTTCTTTCAACTCATTTAAGCTAAACCCTCTGCCAACGCGTTTCTTAATTGGCTGCGTTGGTCTTACTATTGCAAATACCATGGGCTCAGGCTTATTCTCTGACATAAAACATCACCCTGAGCCTTATAGAGCAAAAAGCTTGGAAGGATTTAAGTGTTAAGCATCTTGAAGGAAAAAATGTCATGAACTTTGTTGCTTTCCACTAGCTAAGGCCTCTATCTCCTTTTTCACAGAAGCTATTACGTCAAGCACTCTATCGGTATCGTAGACAGGTTTGACGATAAGCCCAAGCTCCTTCATCTTCTCAATTTCGTCAACACTAAAAACGGGTACAGGTATTTGCACTGGCTCGTCAAATGGGTTTCCTACCACTATATCGCGGTAAGGTAGCTTAGCTCTTATCTCAACGATGAAGCCGCCTAAATTCTGGACGTGTTTACCTCTTAAGACAAACTTGCACAACAACTATCACCTCATATAATCAAGGATGCTATTAAAGCGAAGGCGCCAATTGCTGTTAAGCCAGCTGAAGCAGAGTATATCTGCCTAAACGTTAAGACTGGCGAGAAAGCCGCCAACACAGCCTTGAATATGGGTAAGGGTAAAGTTAACACGAGATGCAAAGCTAGTAAAGCGGGTCTAGTTACGTCTAAAGGTATACCCAAGAAAAGGGTTACGTAAACGCTTGATAAGACAAACGCCATTACCTGGCTGAAAATGTACATGTAGGCCCTATATATAGCGCCGTATTCAAGCGTCCCACCCTCCATGATGTCTATCTTAGGCTTTATTATGTTAAATGGCTTATCATTAAGTAATATCACGTAGCCTATGAAGAAGACTATTGAGGCAAAGAAGCCATATACCGTGAAGAAAGCGGGGCTTGACGGCAGCGGGAATATGCTTTCCGTGAAGAAAGCAGGGTTTTGCAATCTAATAACGTCTGAGATGTATGGGCTTTTAGCCATAGCGAATGGCACAGCTATAGCCACGTAGAGAGGTATTGAACCGAGGCCTATCATCTTCAAAGCTCTTAAAGCAGATTGTTGCTCAAAGAACTCCCTCCTAGTACCTAAGACCTTCCCCCCTCTAACTATATCCCATGGAAATAGCGGCACAGACATTATCGACTGCGATACCGAACCCATTAAGACGTAGAGCAGCTCTTCAAGCTTTAGAAAGCCTACAACACCTAGTATGCTGGCTAAGCCTAGAAAGCCCCATACAGGCGGCAGTGTTACGATAAGCAGCAATAGCACTACGAAGATCCCTAAAACCACGGTCCATATATAAAATGACGGCGCCGTCGCCAATGGCCTAACCTTCTTCTTATAGTAGAACTTAAGCCAAGACCAAAAGCCAGGAGTTAATATCGGAGGACCGATCCTCTGCTGAATTCTGGCTTGAACCTTTCTTTCCATACCAGCTATCACGCTGCCCATTAGCAGGGCTATGCTAGCTGATATGACACATATGCCTCTTGAAAACAGCACTGACATCGCGCTCACTTCACGTCACCTCTTCCACCCATACTTTTTGACAACTTCTATGGGGCTTGAGAACATCTTACACTTCTTGCTCTTCACATCTACTACTTCAACGCGTTGACAACACGATAGGCATGGATCAGCACTAGCAATCGTCAACACAGCGTCAGTTACGTGATCGCCTATAGCTGCATATTCAACGGCGTGTAAGGAAGTTATTGTCGGCGTCCTGATCTTATAGTGTCTTAACCTACCATAGTCGTCTAGAGCGTACGAGTGGTATAGCTCGCCTCTCGGAGCTTCATTGTACGAATCGGTAAACTTCATTCTCTTAGGCACCCAGTTTCTATTAACTAGAGGACCTTCAGGCAGGTCTTTGAGAGCTTGACGGACAATTTTTATGCACTCGAAGATTTCGAGCGCTCTGGCAACGACGCGTGCTTTGTTATCTCCATCTTCTAGGAAGATATAGTCGAAGGTGAAGGGCTTATACTCATCCATCTCCATTCTCCAGTCAAACCTGACATTTGAAGCTCTAGCTGTTGGACCTACAGCATGTAACCTTATTGCATCTTCTTTGCTCAGATACCCAGTTCCCGTTACCCTGCTCATGACTAAGGGATCTGCTAATACACGCTCAACATAGGCTTTGAACATCTTCTCGCCACGGTCAAGAAGCTCAAGTATTAGCTTCTTAAGACCCTCGGTTATCTCGCATCTAGGTCTAACACCACCTATAACTGGCACGGATGGGTGAACTCTGTTACCTCCTATGTAATAGAGGATGTCCATGAAGGATTCTCTGAGCAGAAAAGCTCTCATGGCGAAAGTCTCATGCCCTATAACTTCCATAGCGTGGCCTAGGAATATTAAGTGGCTTGCAATTCTCTGAACTTCTTGCGCGATGACCCTTATGTACATAGCTCTAGGCGGGATCTCTATGTTTAATCCTCTTTCAACAACTCTAACGGAGTTCCAAGCGTGAGAGTTTGAACATATGCCACAAACCCTCTCAGTTATCAACAACGCTCTCTCAACAGGCTGCCCTTCGAGAATCCTCTCCACACCTCTGTGAATGGTCCCCAAGACGACTTCGCAGTCTTCAACTATCTCATCGTTTACAAAGAACCTTATCCTAAATGGCTCAAGTAGCGCTGGGTGAACAGGTCCTATCGGAAGCTCTTTTTCAACGACTTGTTGATTTTTATTAGGAGCTTGCATAATATTCACCTCCCATCCTTATGGAGCTTTCAAGATCTTAGGCAAAGCCTTAACAACGCCAGCAACTATATCCTCTGGTCTAGGAGCACAGCCAGGAACTTTAACGTCGACAGGTATGATCTCTTCAAGCGGCGCCAAGACCTCTGGATTATGTTTAACATCTCCAACAAGGTTCCTAAAGACACAGCCGTTTATTGCACAAGAACCTACAGCTACAACAGCTTTTGGCTCAGGTATCATTTCGTAAATCTTCCTTAACGGCTCTTTCATCGCGTAAACGATGGCGCCCGTAACCAACAGTATGTCAGCTTCCCTTGGGTTCCACGTTATCAACACCTTATATTGCTCTATATCATATCTGGGCGAGAAAATTGCGTTGACGACTTCTATGTCACAGCCGTTACACCCACCTGAGTAAACTAACATTACGTGTATAGCATTTCTTCTCGAAACCTCTTTAAGCCCCACTACCACCACCTCCTCCAACTTTCCTAGCTTCCAACGCCCTGAGGAGCTCGCGTGGAACAATTTCAGCAAACTCCTCAAGCTTTTCAGGCGGAACCTTTATCGGCTTTTTAAGCAGCTCTTGCAAGGTCATTTTAGCGGGTCCAACGTGGCGGGGATGGATGGGAGCTGCTTCTCCAAAGAGCGCGAATATTGTGCAGTAATCGTGGCAGTTTAAGCAGTAAATACACTTTTCAGGATCTATGCGCGGCACCTGCTCCTTAACGTAGCCTTCGATGACTTCAACAGGTTTGTCGAGCTTAACCATGGTTATGGCCTCTACAGGACATATGTGAGCACAAGCCCCGCAGCCTAGGCAAAGCTCATCAATAACTGTGGGCGGGTATTCGACACTTAACGTTAACACCTTATTCCTAATCTCCATGCTAGTTGCTCTATCGGCCTTAAATAGTATCCTGACAATATTCCTATACGACCCCTCAATTAGTAGCCTTAAAAACGTGATTAACGAGGTCATGGCACAATCACCACAGAGCTTGCAACACCACAAACCTTATCACAATCATAAACCTTGACAACGCGTATAGCATCAGCAGGGCAGATCGCGGCACAAGCCCCACACCCAGTACATAGGCTCTCATCGACTTTGGGAAAACCATCAACTAACTTTATAGCTGAGACGCCTTTATTGGCGGAGGAGCAGGCGTTTACGCATAGCCCGCAGCTTACGCAAATCTCCTCGCGTATATCAACTCTCTTTCGCCTAAGCTCACGTTTTGGAAGTGTAGAGAGTATTGGTATGGCGTCAACTGGACAGTGTGAAGCGCAAAGCTCGCATAATATGCACTTCGATAAGTCGACCTTGGGCTTAGCGTCCATAAGTGGATGGAACTCTATCGCCTTAGTTGGGCAAACAGACGCGCATGTGCCACATTTAATACACGTGTCTTTTATTTCACCATTCCACGAAACAGTCTTTATTGATAGCGCTTTAGCTGGACATATTTTAACGCAATAGCCGCAGAACATGCACCAGCCGCTTACAGTTCTTTCCTCGGCTTTGAGCTTAATTGTCCTGACGGGGCAAACTTCGACACATTTACCACAAGCGTTGCAAAGCGAGGGGTCAAACTTCATCCTTGTACCATCGTAAGTTAATGCTCCTGTTGGGCAGTTTTGCGCACATAAACCACATAGGGAGCAGTTAACGATGAATGGCTCTCTAGGACCTTTCCTGATCTTAAGCTTACCTTCATCTAAGTATATTGCTCCAACAGGGCATTCTCTGAGACAGCGAAGACAGCGTGTGCACGATGGCTTAAACTCTCCTTTATATGGGTCTATGGCTTTAATTGGGCATACTTCAACACATATGCCGCATTCAGTACACACGCTTAAAGCCCCAGGGTCAAAGCGTATAGCGTATGGTGGGCACTTATATGAACATAGGCCACAGAACTTACACTTCGATAAGTCCCTCACGATTTTCCTCTTAGAAATTGTTGAAGGCTTAGCTTTAACAACAGCTTCAACTGCCACTACTACCACCTACTGCCTCCTTTGCGCGTATGAGCTCCTCAATTCTGCCAGGTTTTGAAAGCTCCATAATCTCCTCATAACTCAACCTTCTCCCAAACAACGAATAAACATCAACTCTCGCGCCTACTGGACAAACAGGTATACACTTCATGCACCTAACACATATCCCATAAATTCTTCCATCCTCCTCTCTAGCTACCCCAAAGGGACAGTGTTTAACGCATAACCCGCACATTCTGCATCGGCTACGATCTACGACAAGCCCTCCGGATCGAGTTCTGTAGATTGCTTTAACGGGACATACTTCAGCACATATACCGCACGTTGTGCAACTAAATGGTAGGTCACGTACGATTTTAAACGCCTTAGTTGGACATACTTTAACGCATTCGTAGCACTTAGTGCAATTTGCAGTTGTAACTATCAACGCCTACCTCCTCCCCTAATAGCCATACCTACTAACAAGCCAAACAGTGCTCCAAGAAACGTGTTTGAAAAAGCCAACCTTGGAGCTAAGAAACCTCCTATTAACGTCTTGAAGAAGGGGAAAGGTCCTAGCACGTAAGCAGCACATATTCCTAGAAAGACAACCGTAGCCACAACTTTCTTATCCACATGCCCACCTACTTGAGTGCCAAAGAGTATACCTAGCAAGAAGCTGACTATCAATGGCGTTAGCTCACCGGGTATCACTTTTTCTCACCTTCTGACCAGCCGTAGAGAAAAGCAAAGAACAACAGTATTAAACAGCCAGCTACGTTGAAGGCTTCAGATACGTTGATCGGCGGGATCGTCCCTGGACTTGAGAAGAAGACGCCTTCTGCTAACTCCAACTTTAACATCCATGGAAGCCCGAATATTGCTTTAACAATAGGAGGCGCGATCTTCCACACGTCTGCCCCGACGTTATAAAGGAAGTACCCTGTCGTCACAAGTCCTGGAAAGCCCAGTAATGTATATCCCGCCATACCTGCACAAGCTAAGCCGACCATGAAGCGAGGTGTAAACTTCAGAGGCATATACTTTCTACCATAGAGTATCGCAGCTAATAAGTAGGCACTGCTGAGTATCACACCACATTGGAAGCCTCCTCCACCAGATGTCGACGAACCTGTCACAACGAAGATTGCATACGCAGTCACTAAGATAGCTGCCGGAACCCCAAAAAGCCTTAAAATAACGGGTAAGCTGACCTCGCTAGTATCAAGTGGTCTAGGCTCAGCAGCTCCTTCATAGGTCTCCTTTTCTGAATACTCCTTTAACTTCACAATGCCTCTTCCTAAAGCTAAAACTGAGCCAAAGGAACCTACGTATATCACGAGGGACTCTATTAACGTATCAAAGCCTCTCCAATCGTAAACCCACGTGGCTAGGTTGTTTGGAGCTACTAGGTACGCTAGGCTGTTATAAAGCTGGCTTACACCTGGATTAACCTTGCCAGTCATGTTGACTAACGCTATTGAAACAGCAGCAGCCACAATGCCTATAGCTACGACAGCTATTATGCCTCTTAACGCCTTGATGTCTATCAAGGCTTAACCACCACCCCACAAGGGTATCGTTGATAGCGCTGCTAAGTAGAGCACAAGCCAGAACATGACTAAGTTGAAATTGCTCAAATTCTCTCTTTCAAAGCCAATTGCTATTGGAGCAAAGTATAGAGCTGAAGCGGCCACCGCTAATAGGACTACTACAGCCAACGGTATCGCAAAAACCCTGAAGAGCACAGCCAATATGAACAGAAAAGCTATGAGCTGGAGCTCACCTACTAGGTAGCCGCTCATCATGGCACTATGCTCATCACCTACATGAATTCTGCTTACCCACTTTCTAAGAAGCTCATACACCGTTTCCTTTAATGTGGCCATGCCAACCCCACCTCAGCTGCCATTGGGTTAATAAATGAAAGTGGAAGTTGAGGTATTAGTCCAAAAACTATGCATAAAACTGAAAGTATGAACAATGATGCGTATAAACTATTGGGTATTGAGCCTAAAACTTCAGATTCAACTTTCTTAGGCCTTAATATTATCTCGTAAATGGACTTGAATAAGGCGATAAACGTCGTCACACTTACAAAGAGTATCACAACAGCTACTTCAGGTAACCCAACTGATAGAGCTGCGTTTATCAACATTAGCTCGCTTTGAAAACCGTTAAGTGGAGGTATACCTGATGCTGCAAAGCTTCCAATGAATATGAAAAGCGCCAGCGAAGGAGCTTTAGATATGAGGTTGCCGAGACCAGCCGCTGGATCTCTCTTAACTAAGAGTATTATCGCTTCACAAGCTAAGAACAGTAAGCCCATGTATATTATGTCGTTGATCGCTTGAAATAGAGCCGCGCTTATGGCGTATGCCGTACCTATTGAAAGCCCAATACCTACTAAGCCTCCATGGCTTACCACTATGTAAGCTAGGACGTGACGAAGGTCGCTTTGCATCAAAGCTAATACCACGCCGAAAATTGCTGTTATCAAGCTGATGACCAGCATGGACTCCCTTGTGAAAGGCATTGAGCCGAAGAGCCTCAGTATTATTAAGCCTATGGCAACCATCATTAGCTTTGCCTGAGCTTGTAGCAACGCAGCTGCGTGAGGCAGCGAATATCGATAAATGTCGGCCTTTATCGGGTGCGTCGGCGCCATTCCAGCTACGTATATCCAAGCTATGACGAAGAAAGCATAGGCCATGTAGATCGTGGGCATAAAGCCTTCCAAGCTCATTGTCGATAAGGCGTATACCGCGTCACTAATGTTAGCTACACCAGTTACTCCCAAGAGTATAGCTAACGATACCGCTAAGCCAGCGCCTGCAAACCCCGTTATGAACATGTACTTTAGGGTAGCTCTATGAGCACCAGGAGAGCCAGCTGCTATAACGACACCAGCTATTATCAAGCTCGCCACTTCTACAGCTATCCACAAGTGATAAAGGTCATTTGTGAGGACAGCCATCGCGGTTGAGGCATAGCATAGTAGTAGGAAAGCGTAGTAGACTCCTGGTTTGCCCACGACGCTTACACTAGCCGCGAAAGCCGTGAATATCAGTAGAAGTGATAGTATGAAGAGCGCAAACTTATGATATGGTGTGAACACGTACTCTAGCGATAGCCTAAGCCCTTGAAATATCGGGTGACCAGCAAACCAGTGATAGCCATAGCCTGACAGTAAGACTATTATTAACAATGCAAAAGCTGATGCTATGAACAAGTATTTTGAAAACCTAATTTTGCCGTAGCCTAAGTTCAAGAGGACTGCAACTAATATTGGCGCAACTACGATTAGGGCTACGAGAGGCTGGTTGCTCACTCCTTCTCACCTCTCAAAGCTATAGATGCCTTTAATGTCCCATATTTGCGATAAAGCACGATGGTTAAGGCCAATAGTACAGCTGTTGTGCTTACGCCTATGACGATGTTGGTTAAGACGATGCCGGCTGGAAATACGAGAGCGGCTTTTTCAGCAAATTCAAATATCGACATCCCAGGCAAGAGTATTGGGACGTGCCCCCCTTCAACGTAAGCTACCGTGACTAAAAGCAGGTTTACTCCGTCGGACAAGAAGGTAAAGGCGATGATCTTCTTAATCAGGTTGTCGAGCAGTAAAATCCCAGCTGCTCCAACAACTATTAAGAAAGCCGCTGTTAGAAAAGCTGCTGCTTGTAAGCTCATTCTTCAAACCTCCTAGTCTTAAATATCGTTACGATTATGATGCCGGGTAGGAGTATAGCACCTACAATAGCTTGCGTTAAAGCCAAGTCAGGGGCTAAGAGGGCGTGAAATAGGTATGCTAAGACAACACTTTCAGCGCCGCTTATTATCGCAGCTCTTAACAAGTCTTTTTGAAGTAAGGCAGCTACGCAGCCTATTGCTAAAGCTATCATTAAGACATAAGTTAAGATGTTCGTCAAGGTCTTTCACCTCGCTGCTTAGTGTAATAATACGCATTTGCTAGAGCATTCCCAATGAAGGGTATTAGCGCGAAGAAGATCAAACCCACGGCGGCTACATCAACTCTACCTATTAACAAGCCGACAAATATCATTACTAAAGCACATGTATCGTCTATTATGCCAGTTATGTGGTTTCTAACGTAGAATATGTTAACGCCCCATTCATCACCAAACCTAAATAATCCTATTGAGGCGCAGACTATGAAAACGGCGCCAATAAGCAAGATAGCTGATGAAACGAGCTTTAAGGCAGCGCCTATGGATGCCTCAAGAGGTAAACCTCTTGACGCGTAAATTAAGGTGACAACTATTGCAAAAGCTATCAATATGAAAAGTGATTTAACAGGACTTGGAGTAGGTTTCCCTCTTTTAACGCTATAAAGCGATAGTGCTACAACAACTACAACGAAGATTGGAACTAGCATATATGAAGCTGGGACCATCATTCACCCCCTCCAACCCTAACAATTCTTGCAAAGACTATTGTGCCAATAGCTCCTATTAACAACAAGGCTATCGCGGTATCTCTCGCGAAATGTATGTGGAATAGTACTTCTAAGAAGTAAAGCCCTGTGCCCGCAACTGTCGTGAAGCAGCCTATGCCCATAAGCGAGGTTACAGCGCCACCTCTTAGTGCTAACCTGAGAGTAGCTGCGCCAGCTACGCATAGAGACAAAATGAAAGCTAAGCCGCTTACTAAGAAGGTTAAGTCTACGAAGGGGGTTGTCATTCAAGCCACCTCTTAATATGCGGTTCTAAGGGTATGATAGCTTCTTTAGGTCGAGGAGATATTGTGCCTACCAATATTATATTGCTGGGCTCTTCTCCAACAACGTCTATCGATACCGTGCCAGGCGTATATGTTATGGAGTTTGCAAGCATTGTTTGAGCAGCTGGTCTCTTTAAGATTGTGGGCACTTTAGCAATATACGGGTCTATGTCACCTGATACGCATCTATAACACACATCTACTATTGCACATATAATCTCACGTATTAAAGCGAAGACAAACCTTATCCCCCATAAGAGCCCCAAGCGTCTTCACCTCAGCTGTTTAGATAATTCATCCATGAACTTCCTAGCTAAATCAAGGTACTTGCCTTCATCACCTGGCAATACCCTGACCATAACGCCTCTGCCTCTAGCTCGGTCAACAGAGACTTCTAGGTGGGCGAGCGTACCCCTCCACATACCGTGAGCGTGTATAAAGCCTGTTTCAGGTTTTTGATCTAAGATTTTGAAGCCGAGTTTCTTTAAGACCTCTGTAGAGGCTTCGAAAAGGCTTTTTTCATCGCCGTTGAACCTAGAATAAGC
>QMQV01000049.1 GCA_003649085.1 Thermoproteota archaeon | reverse complement strand
TGGAAGCAGTCAATGAAATAGAGTCTTCATCAGAACTAACTAGGCTTGCTCCAGAATCGCAGATCAACTTAGCATACTCCTTGCCACTCAAATATGCAAGGGAAATAGCTGATGTCGCAGCAATACCTGGAAGAATAGTCAAGGTTGGAGATAAGCTTAAGGCATCAGCTTGTCCGAGCTTTGGAGCATCAAGCCACGTGGCTAGAGCTATATTAACAGCTATGAAGTTCAATCCCGAAATTAGAGCTGCAATGAACGTGAAGTTTTCGCCAGAGATCATAGATGCTTGCAAGAGAGCTGGCTTAACAATATCAAGCTATGATAGAAGAGAAGAGCCTCCAGATGTCAAGGCGAAAGAAGGTGCTACAATACCATGGGGCGTGGAAACAGCTGTTAAGAAAGCAGGCTTTGTACCAGATATCGTCTACCATGAAGGAGACTGGGGCAAAGAGCCTATGACGCTAATCTTCGGGAAGACGCCAGCCGAAGTTGTCAATAAAGCTAAGCTAATAGCTAATAAGCTAACTTAAACTCGCCTTAATGACCTTTAAGTCGCCCACATAAACATCAAATTCGTTTAAGAAGTTATTTAACTTAAAGATAGGTACTATGGGAATTCCGTCGTAAATCTTCATGCTTTTTTCATGTAAGCTTATCAAGATAGGTATAATTGAGATTTCTTTCGCGTTTTTTAACTTAATGAGCTTATAAAGCTCTGCAACACGCTGTGATAGCGCTTGAGCCCTTTCAGCTTGTTTTTCAACAGCTTCAGCAAGCGATGAGAAACTACCAGTCTTAAATCCCCATCGCTTACAATCAGCGCATAAGATTAAAGCGCCACGCACAGCTACGATGTCAACCTCAAACCTCTTATTACGTGATTTAAACCTAAAGTTTCTTAGCACTTGAAAGCCGTTGATTTCAAAGACATGTGCGCAGAAATCCTCAAACTCCTTCCATGAAAAGCTTTTCAAGAGCTCTTCAATAGGTCTCCCCTTTAACACTTCAGCCTCAATAACCTTAAGCTTCTCAGCTACATTCACGCTACTTCACCGGAGCGATGGGAGGCGTCCTCCTCTTATGTCCACTTTTTCTAACGCGATTAGCTATACTCTTGACAACTTCCACGCTAACTCCTACGTCCTCGGCTACTTTAGCATAGCTAAATTTTCTATCAAATAAGCCATGCAGTACCTGGTCTATGATCTCGTAGCTTAGTCCGAGCTCACCTTCAGCTGTATGTCCAGCCCAAAGTCTTGGGCTACTAGGCTTCTCTACGATGTGTTTAGGTAAACCGAGGTGCGCTGCAAGCATTCTAACTTGGGTCTTATATAAGCCGCCAATGGGCAAGAAATCCACCCCTCCATCTCCATACTTAGTGAAATATCCGATTAAGATCTCACTTCTATCGCTAGCGCCTGCAACTAACATGTTTAAGCTATTTGCTACATAGTATAAAATGCACATCCTAATCCTTGCCTTTAAGTTCCCCTGGACTACTACGTTACTTCTAACCCAGTTCAGGTGATTAACGAAGTTTCCATATAGGTCGTTTATTTTGATAAAGCCATGTTTTAAGCCGAGTCTTTCAGCCAACATTAAGGCGTCTTTCACATCTTCTTCAGGCGTAACACCTTCTTCAGGCATGATCATTGCAAAAACCATATCCTTACCTAAGGCTTTAGTACATAACGTTGCGACAGTCGAAGAATCGACGCCGCCACTAAGCCCGACGACTACGCCAGATGAACCAGTTTTCCTAACGTACTCTACTATGAAGTCGAGAATCTTCCTCTCAACCTTCTCAACATCTATGCTTAAGTCGTAACCAATCACCATACAGCCCCCATTTGAAAAAATTTAAATTTACGCTTTGATTTAAACTAACATCACGCTGGTGTTTCGCCTTGGTATCAAAAGACCAAGCCATTGGCGTAGTCATACTAATTATGTCAATCCTCGTAATAATAGGCTACATATATTGGCTCTTCTTCACGCCATGGTCTTGGTGGGCTGTGGTCGTACCCGTATTAATTGGCGTGTTAGTGGTTATGGGCATTCTAGGGTGGATAGGCTGGACAATGGCCACAACTCCTCCTCCAAAGCCAATTGAAGAGATAGCTAAGGAGCTTGAAGCAGAAACGAAAGCCGCCGAGACGCAGCAAGCTCAGCAACCGCAACAAGAATCTGGGAAAAAGGAACAGACGCAGTAAAAACAAAGCTGATAACTCGTCAAACCCCTTCTTCCGCTAGAGCAGGAGGTACTACCTTGATAATTTTAAGCGCAGAGCATATAAGCCAAGCATTGTCGATGAAGGAGGCAATACAAGCTGTTGAAGATGGCTTCACTAAGCTTTCATTAAACAAAGTTTTAATGCCTCAACGCACAACATTGACCTTTAACAATGTTTGGCACGGAATAATGCCCTGCATCTTACTAAACGAAGAAAAGCTATCAATAAAGCTTGTTTCAGTAGCTCTAGACAACAAGTTAAAGGGCCTTCCAACAACATCTGCTCAGCTTGCGCTAATAGATGCTCACACAGGACAGCTACTGGCGCTAATGGAGGCCACACTACTAACTGCTATGAGAACTGGAGCAGCAAGTGCTATAGCTACAAAATATTTAGCTTTGAAAAACATTGAAAGCTTAGGCATCATAGGAGCAGGTTTTCAAGCACGTTTTCAGCTCAAAGCGATACGAGAAGTACGTGCATTTAAGAGGGCTCTAGTATTTGATGTGGTTAAGCGAGCAGCCGAAAAGTTTGCTAATGAGATGAGTAAGAAGCTAGGCTTAGACATTATGGCCGTGGATTCAGCTAAGCAAGTGGCTTCTAAAAGTGAGGTAATAGTCACAGCTACGACATCTAAAACCCCCGTGTTGTTGGGAGAATGGGTTAATGAAGGGGTTCATGTAAATGCCATCGGTGCGCATACCCCAGATGCGCGTGAGCTAGATGATGACTTGATTATGAAGAGCAAGTTAGTAGTTGATCAACGTGAAGCCTGTCTAAGAGAGGCTGGAGACCTAATAATTCCGATAAGCAAAGGCTTATTCTCTCAAGACAAAATCTACGCCGAACTAGGAGAGATAACTTCAGGGTCAAAGCCTGGAAGAACAACTGATGATGAGATTACTGTGTTTAAGTCTGTAGGTTTAGCCGTTCAAGATGCTGCCGTAGCTAAGGTAGCCTATGAAAAAGCAGTTAAGATGGGTATTGGATATGAGGTTAAGCTCTAGGATTACAGAGAGAAAAAAAATGAGATTAGAAGATTATAAGGATATATATCGCTCAACTTCTAAGGGCTTAAGCGGTGTCTTAAAATGAAGATTTCATATCCTCTCATACTGGTAAACTTCAAGACGTATGCTGAAGCAACAGGTGAAAAAGCCGTTAAACTGGCTAAGACAGCTGAAGGGGTGAGCAACAAAACTGGTGTGTGCATAGCTGTGGCGGCGCAACCTACTGACATATATCGTGTAGCGTTGCAGTGTTCAATACCTGTGTTTGCTCAGCATATAGACCCACAGCCTCAAGGAGCTTTTACGGGACATGTGACAGCCGAAGCTATTAAAGAAGCTGGAGCTGTAGGCACGTTGCTCAACCATTCTGAGATGAGGCTTCGCGTCGACGTAATCGATGAGGCAATTAAACGAGCTAAATCAGTAGACTTAGTTACGTGCGTATGCGCTAATAACGCGGAAGTGAGTAAAGCGGTAGCTGCATTAAATCCGTCAATGGTGGCTGTAGAGCCTCCAGAGCTCATAGGGACTGGCGTTTCAGTATCAACAGCTAAGCCAGAAGATGTCTTGAGAACAGTTGAGGCTGTAAAAGCTGTTAATCCAGCACTACCAGTTCTATGTGGAGCTGGTATTACAACTGGATCAGATGTAAGAGCAGCTTTAAAGCTAGGAACAGTCGGTGTTTTGGTCGCTTCTGGTGTTGTTAAGGCTAAGAACCCTGAAGAAGCACTCCTAGACCTCGCAAATGCCTGTTTAAAGCAAGCTTAACAGGTCTAAAACGCCATGACATCTACACGCAGTACCTATGGCTAATGTTCCTTGGCAGCTCATCGCCACCTTCAGCGCTCTAGCAAAGTCCTTGCCATAAAAACCTCCGACATCTTCGCCTAGAAAATGGCTTTGTAAAACAAGCCCATCGCATATGCCACTAAATGCTCGTTGAAGCATCTCATACATTGGCGTAAGCCTAACCTTCTTCGTCTTAGGACATATAATGGGCTCATTGCAGGGGACTTTGCACAGCTCATCTTTAGGCATGTAGCTTGTCACGACCCTTGACCTATCAAAGTCTATGGAGCAGATGACGCTCTTAGGTAGGCGTTTGACAACATGTAAGAACTCTTGCCTATCAACCCCCTTAACGTTAACCCCCTTCTTCTCCATAATGGATCTTACCACATCTGCTGCAAAGTGATTAGGCACAGCTGGCACGATGATGAAGGGCATTAAGCCTGCTTCCATAAGCTTCCACAAAGCTTCTCTGGCATCCATTATGACAAGCCTCGAACTTTGCTCATTTATTGCCTTCATCGCTTCGTTAACGACATCGTATCCAAGCCCGTTGACATGTTCCCTAGCATGACAACTATAGCTTATATCAGCTACAAGGCTCGGAACATTAGCTTCCTTAGCAACCTTTAAAGCCCTAGCGCCAAAATTTCCTCCACCAGCTATGAAAACCATCTTTAAAAGCTTCAAGCTTAACACCTTAAGATATAGTCACCTGTTTAACTGTCGGTATTTTCAAGAACTTAGAGATTATATCTCCTGGCAATGGTTTATCGGTTATAATGATTAACTTAGGGTCAGGGTAAAGCTCCGGGTCTTCCGCGATTATTTGTCTAATGCTAATACCCTCCTTAGCTATTAACGTGCTAGCCTCGGCTATTATGCCTACAGCATCTGGTTTAGCTCGAATTTCAACTACTCCATAGCCTAGCAAAGGTGCGACATCCCTCAACATTGCTCCGGCTGGCTTAAGGCTCTTAAAAATCTTCTTAAGGGAGTGGTTATTCAATACAGCTTTAACAGCCTCCTTAACAACTCTCCTATCTACACCAACCGCTCTAGCTATCTTAGTATCAGGCACCTCGATATCTCCAAGATACACCTTTCCGTTTTCTTCAACTCTCAAACCAAGCTCGACAAAAGATCTTAAAACCTTAAGCTTAGCAGGGGAATCTCGGAAATGCTGTTCAATCATCTTCCACATACTTGCTCAAAATACCTAAGGCTTTAGCCATTTAATAAGCTGTTGTTAAGCTAAGGCTTTAAGACGTCAAATCCAACTACAATAGTTCCGTAACCTGCCTTAAAAAACTCTGGGTTATTAAATAATCTCTTAATGAATAGATCAGCTGGAGGTGATGGGCTTCCAACAACAACGTTGATTACGTTTTCCACACGTACAGGCTTTGAAAGCTCTAAGGGAAGTAGCAATACGCAACATTCTTTTCCACGCTCTCTAATTGACTTAACCTTATCCCTGTAAATTACGAAGTTTCCTAAAACTAAGTTGCCGCGTCTTCTGTACTCTTCAAGAAGCCTTGAATCTCTAACTTCCTCTCCTACAACTTCCTCTCCTATCACCATTTTTACAACAGGTTTATCTCCCCAGTTAAAGTTCATATCAGTTATCGCAGCTAACACGTGGCTTCTCTTTAGCGCCTCTCTAACACCTAGGTTAAGTCCCTTGGCAAAACCCATCATAATTTTCTTCTCAGCTTCTTCTTCAAGAGCGTAGATAGCTTCTATGTTGTCTCTTGCTAAGACAATTACGTCTACAACCCCAGGCACTTCTTTAAGTTGCTTAATAACGTTTTCCAACACTTTTGATGACAAGTTTGCTCGTGAATAAAAAAGAAATAACCCCAAAGTTAAGGCTAGTGGAGCTTAGCGATGCTTAACGTATCTCCTCAAGGTTATTGGCGCCTTAATCATGCTCATAACCCTAGGATATTTACTTGGATCAGCATACGGCAAATACATTGAGTTCACGTACTCTTCTTCAAAGGAAGGCTCTATCGCGAGTTCAACATATTTTACCTTATCAGCTATTTCTTGTGCCTCGCGTCTTGCTTCCAAAGACTTTAAGCAAAGCCTAGCGCCAGAACCAGCGGTATTCCCAACAAATTTCACCTTCTCTAATGGCAGCTCCGGCATCATGCCTATAGTCATGGCGCTTTCAGGATCAATATAGCTTCCAAAAGCTCCAGCTACGATAAACTCGCTTAAGTCGTGCTCAGTAACCCCCATCTTATTCATTAAAATCACTGCTCCAGCGTGCATAGCAGCTTTTGCCTTTTGAATTTCCCGTATATCCTCCTGTGTTATCACGATATCTTCTTCCCTTAACGCTGTTTCCTCCTTCCAAGCTAAGACGTATTCAAGCCCGTGGGGTCCCCGCCTAACTCTTTTGGTCTTTCCCTGCTGAATCCTTCCGCTTGTATCTATTAATCCAACCTTCAACATCTCAGCTATAACGTCTATTATCCCTGAACCGCAAATTCCTCTAGGCTTCGCATCGTCTACGGTCTTGTACTCTGGGTCAAAGGTCTCTGGATCTATCTTCACCTTCTCAATAGCACCTGTAGCTGCTCTCATACCGTGCTTTATATGCGCCCCTTCAAAAGCAGGTCCCGATGCTGTGGAGCAAGTGTAAATAACATCCTTATTGCCCAACATGAACTCCGTGTTTGTCCCAACATCCATTACCATCGCCAGCTTCTCTTTCTTATGAAGTTCAGACGCCAGAATATCTCCTATCGCATCTGCTCCAACAAACCCCGCCACATTAGGTAACACGTGGACATTTCCTGACCGATTAATCGCTATATTCAGTTTTTCAGCTGGCACATCCACCGATCTTCCTACTGCAGCAGGATAAGGTGCCCTTCCAACGAACTGGGGATCTATCCCCAAAAACAGATGGTGCATTGCAGTGTTTCCTACGACAACTACTTCGTATATGTGCTCTTTGTTAATGCCTGCTATCTTTGTCGCCTCATCTATCAGCTGGTTTATGCCCTCTACAACAGCTTCTTGTAATCGTTTCAGATGGTCTTTCCCTTGCATAGCATATGAAATTCTAGACATTACATCTTCTCCGTAAGGTATCTGCGGATTCATCATGCCCACAGGGTATAGAAGCGTCCCATCATTTAAGTTAACTAAAAACACCGCTAGCTTAGTAGTTCCAATATCTACTCCAATGCCGTAGTTCTCCCTTCTCGTATCACCTGGTTCAACGTCGATTAGCTTATCCATCCATAAAACTGCTGTAACCTTCCAATCGCCTTCTCTTAAAACTTGAGGAAGCTTTTCAAGCACTCTATAACTCAACAAGACACTTTGAAATCCCCGCTTAGCTAGCTCTTCAAGTAACCTCACGTCATCTGCTCTAGGGTCTTCAAGGCTTGGCTTAGCCATTTCAACAAAGACCTTCTTAACAGCAGGGTTAAGAGGCACAGAGGGTTCAATACCCATAACCACGAGCTTTTGCCTACCGGTTCTACTCGCTTCAGGAACTTTAACTACGATGTCCCCAAAGACCTTGGCTTGACAACCAAGCCTATACCCTAAGATCAGTTTCTCCTCACTTAAATGATGTTTTTCAGAATCAGTTAGTGGAGAAAGGTTTTCAGTTCCCTCGATTATGACAACTTGGCACTTGCCACATACGCCAAGCCCCCTACATATGTTAGAGATGTCAACTCCAACTTTCATAGCAGCGTCTAATATCGTAGAGCCTCTAGGCACTAACGCTCGCTTACCATCAGGTTGAAAAACTACGCTAACGTGTTCAGACTCCATGGAAAAACCCTTCTTCTCCCTACTTCGAGCTCCAAATTAATAAAAATAATGTTTCAGTGCACAAAATTAAGAAAAAGCAATTCAACTTAGGAGCTATAGGCATCAGCTTCAGAAAATTCATGTCCACATCTAGGGCACTTAACTAGGTTACAGCCGTAAACTGACATTTGGCAACCAGCGCACGCTACGGCTCTCGAGTACACTAATGAAAACTCATAGCCGCAAACGGGACATTTAATGGGCTTAGACCTGCCAGAGGAAAATCTTCTCACAGCCAAGGTTTAACCACCTTATCCTTCAATTTAGAACTCAACACTAGAAATCTTATTAACTTTATCAAGCTTATCTCATAGCTTGACTAGTAATGAGTGCCAGGAATCAAGAATCAACTTACAAGCCAATAATTAGGGAATCGCAAGGCTTGATCTTCATCAGGCTTGC
Organism: Thermoproteota archaeon; assembly: GCA_003649085.1. Next base: position 2,656 of record QMQV01000049.1, on the reverse strand, counting down.
TCCTGGCAAATATGCTTTTCTAAGGTATAGCGTCAACGAAAGCAAGATGCTCATAAACGAAGCATATACTCCTGAGGAATATAGAGGTAGAGGTTTAGCTACAAAGCTCATGGAGGCTGCTGTGTCATATGCTAAGGAGAGAAACTTGAAAATCATCCCCGTATGTTCTTTCGCGAGACACTATCTCAATAAGCATCCAGAGCTAAGCAATTTATTTGAACAGGCGTGATGACATGTGAGACCATTCGGCGTAACATTGTTATCCATTTTAATAGCGATATCTGGCATTCTGCTTCTCGGATTTTCATTTGCTCTCTCAGTAGCTTTTGTGACAATACCCCCATACGCTATCAAGCCAGCTTTCGTACACTTACCCATGATATATATTGCTGTCTTCTTCATGATCTTAGGGGCAATAAACTTGATTTTAGCATATGGGCTTTGGTTTGGTATGAGATGGACATGGTTTTTAACTCTCATCTTCTCGTTAATAGGCTTAATTTCAAGCGCACTTACCTTTAACGTGATATCAGCGATAATATACTTCATAGTAGTTTACTACCTGTTTAGACCTTATGTCAAGGAGTACTTTGGTGTTCGTTAGTAAACAGGGCTATGTAAACCCGTAGATTTATCAGCTTCCTCATGTAGCTTAAAACTGGCTGGTACCCTTGGAGTTCGAGAAGCGCGAAAATCAGTCTAAGAACCTCCTGATAGCTTTAGCAGTAATCTTAGCTGTGAGCCTTTACCTAAACATCCAGCTCATAGCTAGTTTACAAGAGCTTTCAGAGAGAATAAACGCTCTTGAAGAAGAAAACCTCTACTTAAAGTCTCAGATTGAGCATCTCAACAAAAGCTTACAAACATACGAAGAAGCTTTAACAATACCGTCTGAGTGGCATTGGCTTTATGCCGCTGGGGTCTACGCGGGTCCTAAGTCAGAGCCCAAGGGGATGTTAATGAAGATTTATGTGAACCTAAAGCCCGGATCTGGAAGAGTTTTCATAGCTACGAAGCCTTTAATAGGAATAGAGCTCCAGTCTTCAGCTGAAACAGCTTTCAGCGTGGCATGCAACTTACTAAACCTAAGCAAATCCCACTACGATCTATACATCGTAATCGAAGCAAATAAATCAGTCAACATCGTAGATGGACCATCAGCAGGCGCTACGCTAACCGCGTTGATAACGGCTGCTCTTTCAAATCAGCAGCTTAACCATTCAATTGTAGCGACAGGCACGATACTTCCAAATGGTAAAATAGGAGAAGTGGGAGGTATCGTAGAGAAAGCTATTGCTGCTGCTCAGGAAGGAGCTAAAATTTTCGCTGTGCCAAAAGGTCAAGCTGACGTCACCATTTTCACACCAGTAATTTATAAGCCAGTTCCATGGATAACCATAAAATCTTATAAGTATCAAGTAGTAAACCTACAAGAATACTTGAAGAGCAAAGGATATTCAATAAAGGTTGTGGAAGTGGAATCTATAACAGACTTACTTAAACTTCACAAGATAACTTTAAGCTGATGAGCATTATAGGACTCGAGTTTCCCTGCCAAGGCTCTTTAACATGTCTTTAGGTCTACGAGTAGGCCTTCGCCAAGCAAGTTGCTTTCCAAGCATAAGTGATACAATAAGCTTCTCAACAAGCTGATCTGATACTGGGCATTCATCAATACAAGCTCTACAATTTCCACACTTTTCAACATTAACTTTAATTCCATCACGTATGGATATAGCTTCATTTGGACACCATAGCTCACAGGAGCCGCATTTAACGCAGAACATTTCCCTATAGACAAGCTTAAGTAAATCTATAGCTTCCTCTAAGACGGCTCCATCCCCTTTTACGCTTAAGACGCCGTTCTCCATGACCATATAACTAACTTGATCAGCCTTAAGGGTCAACGTGCTATCATGTTCAATAACCTCTCTTGCGATTATTGGGTATTGATGAAGTAGCTTTCTCACATCAAACTTCACATTCAATAAGACTTTAACTTCGTGCTCAGAAATTTCCGTTTTTAAGATGTTGACATTGCACCATTTAGAGTAGACCTCAGTCCATCTGGGCAACTCAACGCCAACATACCTAGCTAATGTAAGCTTAGCTGAGGCATCTGTAAGCCATCTCCACAAGCCATAATCAACCCATCCTTTAGGCAAGCCAACCTTTTTAGCCCACTTTTCAAGAAAACTTCTCCAACGATCCCAAGTTTCAGGTCTTCGCTTTTCAACCTCTTTAAACTCTGAAAGCCTACTAGCTGGACACATAAAACACCCTATTCTATCAAAACCGTGAAAGTATAGCTCATTAACCTTGATCTTCTTATCGAAAATATGAAGCCAAACAGCTAATGCACTCCACTCTTGAATAGGAGATATTGAGAGCAGCGTAGGTATCCAGACATTCCTCCAAACTTTTTGGCCAGCTGCTCTTTCAAGAGATTCAAATGCTCTCTGCCCAACAATGCTTAATGCGCCATTAGGCCATTTGCTTTTGACAACCCTAGCTATCGGTATCAACTTACAAATCTTACAGCACCATCTATAATCCCTAGCTGGAGGACCAAAGAGTTCAACGGCTTCCCAAAAAGCTTCACCAGCACGGGCTTCAACAAGCTTAAACCCTGCTTTTTCGACAAGCTCCTCAACAT
>QMQV01000048.1 GCA_003649085.1 Thermoproteota archaeon | reverse complement strand
ATCCTACGCTATGGTCTTGGTGGACAATAGAGCTAAAGTAGGGCTTAAGAGTGCTTGGGGATTAAGTATTGTAATTAAGCTAAAAAACACGACTGTGTTGTTTGATGCTGGTCCCAACCCAGCTATATTAAAGTGGAATGCCAAAGCTTTAGGGTTTAACTTATCTGAAATCGATTTTGCTGTAGTTTCTCATGAACATTGGGATCACATAGGGGGGTTGAAGGCTTTAGCTGAAGTTAAGCCTGGTTGTGTTGTTTATGTGCCTTCTGGCATGAGCTGGGGAGCTAAGAATGAAATTTTGAAGATGGGGTTAAAGGTTGTTGAGGTGGATAAGACCTTAAAGGTTGCTGACAACGTCTTTATTATAGGACAACTTTATGGACCTCCATATGAACAGGCTTTAGCAGTAAAGGTTGATGATGGGCTTTGGCTTTTTGTTGGCTGTAGTCATCCAGGCGTAGATAACTTTGTTGCCAAGGCTGTAGAAGATTTAAAGCTAAAGGTTAAATTGGTTATAGGGGGTTTCCACTTAGCTGGTGAAAGCAAAAGCTTCGTTAAGGAAATCGTCGATAACATGGTTTCTCTAGGCGTTGAGAAAATTTGCCCACTTCACTGCAGCGGATCTGTCATTAGAAACCTATTGGTTGAAGAGTATAACAGCTACTATCTAGACGGATATGCTGGATTAATCTTGTCAATACCCAGCCAATAACTGTAGGAGGTCTATGCATGGTTGAACGCATCGAATTTAAGCCTATTGGATACGTTAAGACAAACGTGCCTGACGACGAGGTAAAGTTAAGGTGGAGGGGTGTTGAAGCAGATATAGTGGTCTACGATGAGTATATTGCCGGCCTTAAAGGCATTGAAGAGTACTCACATATAATAGTCACTTACTTCTTCCATAAGCTTACTGAGGAAGATCGTAAAGTGCTTGTTGTTAAGCCCCGTAGGCTAGTTAGGTTTGGCTATAAACTTGAAGAGCTTCCTGAAGTAGGCGTATTTGCTTGTGATTCTCCTAGTAGACCGAATTTAATTGGCATTAGCGTTGTTAAGCTATTAGAGGTAAAGGGAAACGTCCTTAAAGTTTCTGGCTTAGACGCGTTTGATGGTACGCCAGTGCTAGACGTTAAGCCGTATACTCCTGATAAGCATGTTAAGGAGTTTAAGATCGCTAAGTGGCTTGAAGAAGCTTGGAGGAAGATAGAGGGTGTTCAAGATAGATGATGACGTTGCTAAGACGTATCCTGACTTACACGTGATAGCTGTTGAGATTGTGGGGGTAAGGGTTAGTCAAAGCAATGAAAAGGTGCGAAAGCTTGCTAGTGAAGTTTACAACAGGGTTAGAATGACGTTTAAGCTTGAGGAGCTTAAAGACTATGAAGTGTTTAGAGCTTATCGCGACTTTTTCTGGGAGCTCGGCATCGACCCTACGAAGATTAGGCCTGCTAGTGAGGCTTTGGTTAGGAGGATTTTGCAGGGTAAAGAAATACCGTCAGTGAACACGCTTGTCGATGCATACAACCTAGCTTCTATTGAGACTGGTATTGCGTTAGCTGTTTTCGACTTGGATAAAATCGTCGGGGGAATTGTACTGAGATGGGCTAAGCGTGGTGAAAAGTTTAGGGGGATTGGCATGCCAAGTGAAAAGGAGCTTAGTGGCAATGAGCTTATCTTAGCTGATGCTGAGAAAGTTATAGCTATTTACCCCTATAGAGACTCTGATGAGACGAAGGTAACGCTTGATACGAGAAAAGTGCTGTTAATTGTTTGTGGTGTTCCAGGGATTTCGCTTGAGAAGTTAAATGAAGCTGAGAGGAAAGCTGTTGAGTATATAATTGAGGTTTGTGGAGGGAAAGTCGTAAGCAAGGTTTATGCGTGATAAAGTTCATTTAGGATAGAACTTCTTAGCTTTTCTAATAAGTTTTGATTCTTCATGCTTGATAACATTATTGCAGATAGGACACCTCTTAGTTAAATGCGGTGTTTTGCATTTAGGGCATATTAGCTCAAAGAAGGGTATAGTAGACTTACACGTCTTGCATTCAAATACCCTATATGTTAAGTTTGCGTTGCACCGTGGGCATTTGATCTCCTTATCCTTAGAAAGTTGGTCTAGTAGCTTTTCAAGGGATGCGGCTATCCACTTTTCCATGCTGAGCAAATATAGCATTTCATGCTCCTTAAACGCTAAAAGTTCAACGTCGCCTGACCCCATCAATAGTGTCTGCGTTTGAAAACCTTCTAAGCGTAGTAGGTGTTCATCTAGCCTTCTGGAGAAGTTTTCAAGTAAAGCTGCAATATCTTCAGCTTTCTCCGCAGATATGTGGTAAAATCTTAATGGTAGGCCTTCAAAACTTACAACAAACCACTTTATGCCACTTACCTTATATAGGAGGCTGGATATTTCAAGCTCCTTTAGCCTCTTTAAGGCTATTTGTACAGCTTGTTCTACTAGATTAACATCTACTCTGTCGCTCACCTCATGTGCTCACCAACCAGATCCTAAGGAGGGAATTATATTGATGCCTTAATACGCTCTCTTTGCCTCTTCATTTCAAGCCTAACTCTACCTATAACGGCTGTTTTGTCCGTTATTACAGCAAGTAAAGCATTGTCCACATCTTGTAAAAAGAGCATCCCATTAGAGAACTCGGCCGTGACTATTTCACTTGATCCAAATGCGAAGCCTTCACCAAACTTTTGTGCAGCGCCATGTATAGCCACCACAAGGGCGGCTAACGCTTCTGCATCAACTCCTTCACTTGAAATTACAGACTCTATCGGGAAACCGTCGTGAGAAACTACGGCAACGGCCTTAACACCATCAATTTTGGCGAGATCTGACAATATTCTCTTTAAGGGGCTTTCGGACAAAACGCTCACCGTAATCTATGAAAAGGACTTTTCAACCTATATACCTTATGCATAAAATGAGAGAGTTAAGGCTTGGAAAGAAGCTATTAGTAATTTCGCCTCTGATCCTAATCGTTTTAGGGCATGGAGGTGAGAGTATGAAACAAATGGGTAATCATACTGTGGAGGTAACAAAGAAACCTTTGGATGTTGAAGTATTACTTTAGTGAAAAGGCATTAATCTTATTTTCTATACCAAATGCCTTCGGCTCTTCTACCACGTTCTTCAAAGGCCTCTTTTACAGCATCCTTCACGGTTCTTGTTAAAGATTCTGAAACTTGTTCTGATATCGACTTAGATAGCTGTTTAGCAAAGTTATCTGACAGTAATGGGTTATTTATCTTCATAAGTTCTTGTACAACACTTTTAAGCAGCGAATCACTCAGCTGCGATAGCTCTTTTATACCTTCACGCAATAGGTTCATACGCTCTTCTATTGACTCCCTAACGGTGTCTTTAAGTGAGTGAGTAAGCATTTCGGTAATAGCTGAAGCCACGGTATCTGATAATTCCCTAACAACATCTTCAGGTAATGTGAAGCTTTGAGCTCTTTGAACCTCCATAAGCTCTTGTATAACGCTCTTAATTGAATTATTATTGACTGAAGCCAATTCCTTTATTTGCTCTTGTAGTGATTCGACACGCTCTTGGAGGCTCTTTAAAGAGGCTTCTATAGCTTCTAACCTGCTTTCAGTAGGCTGTAAATAGCTTTTTTGTATGACATCCCTGACACATGTCAGAAGTTGTTGTTGAGATTGTGAAACTTCGGTCTCGTGTTCTTTCTCCTCAGATGGCTTGACGCATTCCAAATACTCCTGTAGAGCATCTATTGCTCTTTGGACATGATGTATTGAGAGAGACTTCTTACCTTCTCTCCATAACTTATCGCTGAGATCATCTAGTTTAAGGGTTATTTGTCCTTGAGGGTCATTTAACATGCCTTCCAATGTAGCTTGTACAGCATTAAGTAAGTTTTGTCTCTCAACAGAACCATTAGTACTTATCTCGATAGTAAGCTCGGATAGCGCATTCTTGAATTGTTTTACGGCTCTAGATAAAGCCTTTATTGTCATGTAAGGTAATGATTTGTCTTCGTAGAGGAACACCTCTACTTTATGATTGGTCTTGTACTTTAAGCCATGAACTACCATCCTGGTAAAGAGAACTTTCCTTTCACGCCAAATCTCAACAATTTTCTGAACTTCTCGAATCGCATACTTCTTTAAGATTTCACCTGTACTATCGCCTTCTTCGTAAAGCCTTAATAAAAGATGCAGGCCATATATGTTATACGCTAAGTGCGTTGAAAAGAATCGCGGAGAATCGTCTTCGCCCCAATAGCCATCCTTAAATTTCTCCGCAAAAGCCATCAACCAGCTTCTAACATCATCTAACATGTCGTCAACTTTTGAGGAAAGCTCTAGGATCTTCTGAGGATACTCTGTCACGTCCATTGTTTTTAAGTGATCCTTAAAGTCTCTTAACGCTTCAACAGCGCACCATGTGGCATAGACGTGCGTCGTTGTCTTATAAGCTAGCCCTGACCACCCCCCTCCTTCTATGTGGTATTCGCTAAACCAGTTTACGCATTTCTCAACGGTCTTCCAAATTAAGTTGTCTAAGTCTTGTGGCAGCTGATTGTTTCGTCTTAACGCTTGCCTTCCATCTAACAATGTAGATAAGACATACGACACTGTCTCAATGAAATCCTTCTTTGGAACCCCTCTTCGAGAAAGCTTTTCATATACTGGTGGTTTGGCTTTAAACCCTTCTTTTTCAACCATTTCACATATCTTGCGTAGCTCTTCTTGAAGCTTTGGCGCGTCAATGTATTTTAAGATGTAATTAGGCTGTGATTGAAAGGGTGTTAGAAAAGCTTCGAGGCCTTCGCATCGCACTTGTAACTCTGTTAACACGTCGTCAGGTTTCTCTTCCACTTCCGATAACCTGGTTTTTAAGGTATTGAGAGCTTCGAGAATTGTTCTCTCAATCTGAGAAGCAGAAGCCATAATCGCTCCTCACACTAAATCTCGATTTTAATCTTAACTTTACCCAGCCCTTGTTACCAATAACTTCATGTGCAAGCCTAGTTTTGTACCCCCTACTTTTAAAGCTTTTGTATGCACGTTTTGAAAAATAACTTTACTTTTTTAGAGTTAAAAGCCTTACTCAAAGTAATACCCCAAGATCGCTAAGTCGATTATGTCGATGACGCCATCTCCGTTTAAGTCGGCATCGGCTAGATAGTTTTGACTGCCCATATGTGAGCTGTAGGCTTTAGATAGTAAGTTTAGATCCTCTTCGTCTACAACACCATCTCCATTAACGTCTGGAGAATATCTCATAGCTTTTTGTGAAGCTTTAGATTCAGCTTCTACAAAAGCTGTATATAATATCCACGTCAAGTTCCCTGTAGCTGCCTTTATGTTATTCAACGTTAACTTGTAGACATACTCATCGTAACCTCTTGCTCCAGCATACGATATCCCTATGTCGTAGTTTTCCACAAATTTCTTTAAAATCTCATAATATGTGGAGCCTACGATTCTGACTACGCCACCGTTTTCAAATCCTTTAGTCGAGTATCGGAAATCCCAATTATCATATCCATCGGGGCTTCTCTGCCACGTCTTATCATTATTTTCTACATCTGACAACTTGTGCGTAGCGTCGACGATGTTACCATAAGTGTCTTTGAGGATTAAGCTTTCCTCTTGGTTATCAAGCCATTGCCCACTGTATGTCACTATGTAAAAGGACTGCGGTAGTAAATATACACCTTCAGGGATTACGACCACTACGGTTTCTCCATGTGTGGTCTCTATGGTCCATCCACCAATGTATACTGCTGTATTAGTTGGGTTATAGAGTTCAACCCATTCGTTGCCAGCATCAACACCAGCTGGGTTTAGCTCAACTTCGTTAATTACCACATGGTTTAAAGCTAAGTTGACAGACGATCCGTTATGCGAATTACACCAAGTAGCTAACTTGATTACTAAGTCGCTTACGTTTTTAACCACGACGTCTACTTTGAAGTCATATGCAGCTAAATCTGATGTAAGCTTATCTAAGAACTCGTCTGTTATCGATATGGATTCGTAGTATCCGTGAAAAGTTCTTTTATATGGATCGTAAGCTGGATGACTGTGATCTAGCTCAGTGTAGTCTGTATGACCTATTTGAGACATGTCTGCTAGATAATGTGATAGCATTCCAGCATAGTAAGCAGCCAGGTGCTCATCTTCTGACCTCTTGGGCATGCCGTCTTTAATCCACTTAGCTAAATGACTTACAATTAGGTTGTAGAGCTCCTGTATCCTATGGGGAGCACCTCTTCTTGTTCCATGCACTTCATATACGTGGTTGTCCCAATCTCTCCAATAGGAATCCGGGTCATCTGTATAGCCAAGCCAACAGTCGCTCCCCTGATTATAGGAATAGCCCCAGTCTCCCCACTTCTCACCGTATTGATTTAAGTAAAAGTCCGTTATCCACTTAGCTATGGTTTCATTATATGATTTAAGCTTAAGATAGGCATATTCGGCTATCGCGTCGTGAACTCCATAATATGGATACTTTTCGCTAGAGCTTCTGCCATTACCCCAGCATAACACTTGATTAGGTAGGTAAAGAGCTGTTAAGAAGAGTAGAGCTAAAGCTGCCATTATTTTAACCTTAACGTTTAATTTCATAGCAAACCCTCTCTTACAGCATATTGTTCGAATTTCTAGAACAATTTTCTCCATCTTCTATTCGAATTTGTAGAGTTTAGCCTTAGTTTAAGCATACCTTACTTTGGTGTCTTAATTGCGAATCAACACCAAGGTTTTGGTATTAGCTCTCATAGCATCATCTATATTGACAGCAACAATCATAAGTACCGCATTTAAAGCCATTGACTACGACTATGCATCGGATGACACTATAAATGACGAAGATGTGATTAAGTTTAATTCATTAGATGAATTGATTAACTATGTTAGAGCTATACGTGAAATTCACATAAAGCTTGGATACATTACGTATCAGCCAGTTTTTATTGAGGGTATTGGGGGGTTACCGCTCTCCATTGTTAAAGCAACTCCACCTCGCTTAGCTCAAGAAGTTGTTGATTTCTCAAAGACGAACGTTCAAGTAACTGGTGTAGATGAAGCAGACATCGTGAAGACCGATGGCAAATATATTTACTTAGCAAGAGGAAGGGAAGTTGTTGTTCTCAAAGCCTATCCACCTAATGAGTTAGAAGTTGCGTCTAAGATTAAAGTTGAAGGATATATTAGGGGGGTATACGTTTACGACGACAAGCTTGTGGTAATTTACAGCCCTACTCCTGAGATTAAGCCATTGAAAACCATTGTTGAACTACCAGAAGCTGTTGTACCAGTTAATATTTACATAGGTAAGATCATTCCCTTTAGAAGTAAGGTGGTAGTGGCAATTTACGATCTTTCTAATAGGGAAAAACCTACTTTGTCTAACAAAGTTGAAGTCTCAGGGCGTTATGTAAGCTCAAGAATGGTTAAAAACGTCTGCTACGTGATTACACAACATCCAATCTTCTTATCCAATTACATCATACTGCCAGTTGTAAATGGAGATGCCGTATCTGCCAAGGACATTGTATGCTTTAGAGGAGATTATCCACAGGTGTTTACAATAGTCTTAGCTTTAGATGTTGATGGCGGTGATTTCAATAAGGAAGTCTTCATGACCGGAGTTTCAAGTTACATCTACATGTCAGAGAAAAATCTGTATCTCTTAACTCAAGGGAGATTCTACGTTTACGAGATTTTATGCGAAGTTGCTAAAGCTGTAGGTGTAGAAATACCTATTGGCCAAGGAGAAGATGTCAATAACCTTAAGTCTATGGTAATTAAGCTAGAAGATTTGTTTAACCAGCTTCCTTCAGAAAAGAGAGCTGAGATTTGGAAGAAAATCCGTGATAAGCTGTGGAGAACATATGGAGTTAAGACTTTGATATATAGGTTCTCTATTGAAGGCTTAAGTTTTAAAGCTGAAGCTAAAGGCGAGGTGCCTGGACGAGTATTAGATCAGTTTTCAATGGACGAGTATGACGGCTTCTTTAGGGTTGCGACAACATCTAGGGGACTTGATGGCAGAGAAAACAACGTGTATGTTTTAGATATGAATTTACGGATAGTAGGTAAGCTTGAAGGGTTGGCTAAAGGAGAACGCGTTTACGCTGCAAGATACCTCGGAGATAAGATGTTCTTAGTCACCTATAGGGTTGTTGACCCCCTCTTCACTATAGACTTGTCTAATCCATATAAGCCAGAAGTCATAGGATACCTGAAGATACCGGGGTTTTCTGAGTACCTCCATCCATATGGACACTATCTGATTGGAATTGGAAGAAACGGGGATTGGAATGGAAGGGGTGGAGGTGTTAAGGTTAGCTTATTCGACATATCAAATCTCGAAAAACCTGTTGAGGTGTCGTCGGTTACGCTTAATGAAGCAACGTGGTCTCCGGTTTTCACAGATCATAAGGCGTTTTTGATAAATAGTGAGGAGAAATATATCGCTATTCCAACTTATGGGAAGGTAGACGGCGTTTACGTTATTGGCTTAAGAGATGAATGTTTAAGTTTACGAGGCTTTATAGAGCATGATGACGTCAAGAGGGCTGTTTTCATAGGAGACAGCATATACACCATATCCGCGAACTTAGTAAAAGCTGTAAGCAGTACTTCGTTAGAACTTATATGCGAGGTACCGTTGACAGAGATCTTAGCGTGACCTCCTTGGTTAGAATACGTCGGTGAGAAGGAACTTAGTTAAAAGAGACCTTGACAAGTGACAACTTCACGTATATCGCCTTAAAGAAGCCAAGATATTGGAAATGATATGTAGTGGTTTCAGCTTAATAGAATAAGCGCTTGGTAAATTAAAAGTTAAAATTTAAGTTTTGTGCTAGATTTTCTAGAGGAAAATGAGTAGCTCATTAATTGAGAAAGTAGGGTTAATTACTAAAGCAAAGTACGAAGCTTTGCAAAAACAAGTTGAAGAATTGACTAAGGAAAGGGAAGCGTTGACCAAGGAAAATATGGAGCTTAAAGCTAAATTGGAAGAGAAAATGAAGGAGAAGGAGTCTTTAACAAAGGAGAATAGCGAGCTTAAAACTAAACTTGAGCAGCTAACAAGGGAGAAAGAGGAGTTGGCTAAGGAGAATGCTGAGCTTAAAGCGGACATAGAGAGTCTTGGAAAAACCTTACGAGAATTGGAAGAGGAGAGAAAGAGGCTTGAAGAGAAGATAAGAGGGCTTGAGGAAGAGCTTTCAAAGCTAAAATCAGGAACAGCTACGAGCTAACGAAGACCTGCTATTTGCAATGGATCTAGCAGATCCAAGCCATCTAAAAGTTGCAGGCTATTCTAAAAACGCCTAGCTTTTCAGAACATACTTGCCCTCACCTGTACGAACATTACCTGACCGATGTTGGAAGACATGTTGATGCGAATGACAAGGTTAGATGTTTAAAGATATCTATGGTAAAAGGTCAAATTTAGAGGAGCCTACTGAGACATCGTAAATACCTATTGACAAGGCTACCTGGTTACACATACTTACAGACCTAAAGCGTTTACCGTAAACTTAGGTAAAAGGTACATGGCTATGCCAGTTTATGGCTTTAGGAACAGGGTTTATAACGTAGATCTTTCTGAAGACTCGTTAAGCGCAAAGAGATTCATAAAAACATTCAGAAGCTAGGAGATGCGCATTTATTAAAGACACATTTACATGGTTTCCTCAAGATAATAATATTATTTAAAGTCCTAGATCAAGATAATTCCTCATTAGCGCTTTTAGCGAACTTTCACTAGCCGACGTAATAGTCTAGCTTTTTTACGTCCTATTTCTTCCTCTATATTGAAGAAGGGACAGAGAGTATGCCTTATAACTTTAACTTTGACTTGACAAGCATTTCAAAGACGTTCTTTAAAGAAGTAGCTAGAGAAGCTTACGAGAAAGGAATACATGGAAAAATTGGGAATATAGCTCGTAACTTAGTCAGGAAGTTTAGAATTGATGAAGTAACTGGGTTAAATCTATCAGAGGCTATAACGTTGGTTGAAGACCTAATAGACATCTTCATAGCAAACCTGCTAAACAGAGAACAGTTTATGAAAACACGTAAACGCGTATTGTTTCTACCACATTGTGCCAGGAAATATATGGATAGCAGGTGTAAAGCGTTATTCATTAGCGAAATACCAACATATCGATGTGCCCATTGCACTCCAAGCTGCTTAATTAACCAAGCAGTAACTTTAGCTGAACGGAGAGGTTATGATGTTTACATCTTGCCAGGAGGGAGCTGTGTGCCTAAGATTCTGCGAAGAGCTTCCTATGAAGGGGTGATAGGCGTTGCTTGCGCAGAGGAGCTAAAAGCTGGGTTAAGGTATGTTAAGGAGATGCGTTTAGCTGGTCAAGGAATACCGTTAGTTAAGAATGGCTGTGCGAACACAGTCTTTGACTTAAAGACATTAGAGAGCATACTTTAAGAAAAAAAAGGTAATATAACCTTATTGAGCAACTTTTCTTCAGGGAAATCTCGTGATTAGCAAAATTTTCATCACTAAGTTTGCAGAAACCTTAACTTCAACGCCATTTAAAGAATATGTCGATCTCGCGATCTTTTTAGGCTCAGCCGTTAATGGAAGATGGGTTAAGGGAAAATCAGACATAGATGTTATCGTGTTTTTAAGTAAAAGCGGTGTTGAGGGTAAGATCTACGAAGCTTACTTAGCTTTAGACAAGCAGCTGGACACAGGTCTATTGGACATTCCTCTCTATCACCCACCTATCCTCTTCGTTAGAAATTCATTAGAACACGTAATCCTCGCTAAGCTGTTGAGTAAAAAAGGAGAAGATGTCAGAAAATTTGTCAAGAAAACGACGAGAACACTAGTTCCAAGGGGGAAATGCCTAGCTAAGGTATTTATGAAGATGCCTTGGTGTTTTAACATATTAGCATTGATAATTTTATACGTGCTTGAAAGTTTGTTCGATTATATGT
>QMQV01000047.1 GCA_003649085.1 Thermoproteota archaeon | reverse complement strand
CAGCTAATTCTCCAGTCTAAACCAGCTATTGTACCATCAATGTCTACAGCGACAGCTTTGAACTCATAGCTCATCGCAAGCTCACAGCTTATAAGCTATTGCTTAAGAAGCTTTTAAAGAGGTTTCACCTTAATGCTCACTATAAAAATCCTAGGCTCTGGTCAAGAGTTTGGAAGGGCCTGCATATACCTTAAGGCTGGGAATAGCCGCTTACTCTTAGACTGCGGAATTAACCCCGGCGTAGTAGGTAAAAGCTCATTGCCGAAGTTTAGCTTAATAGACATGTCGAAGTTAGATGCCATCATTCTTACACATGCACATCTAGACCATAGCGCTGCTACACCTACAGCGTTATCTAGAGGCTTTAGGGGGAAGGTCTACATGACGTTGCCTACCATGGCCTTAGCGCATCTACTATGGAGAGATGAGCATAGCTTAATGGAGAGGGAGTGGAAGGGCGTCTCAAAATTGTGGAGCTTAAGAGATATGCAGAAACTGTTAGCAGAACATTGTGTTGCTAAGACATATCATGAGGAATTCAGCTTAAATGGAGTTAAAGTAGACTTTCATAATGCGGGGCACATCTTAGGTTCAGCTATGATTGAGGTTAAGACACCAAGCTTTAGACTAGTCTATACAGGGGACTTGGGGACATCCTCCAACCACTTGAGGTTATGGAAGACGTCTGATATAGCATATCCAGACTACTTGATTTGTGAAGCTACCTATGGAGGCGTGGATAGGAAATCTAGACCCGACGTGGAGAAGGAGTTTGTGTACTCAGTTAAGGAAGTTTTAGAGTCAGGAGGCAAGGTGCTGATACCCGCTTTCTCAGTTGGTAGAGCACAAGAGGTCTTGAAGATATTCAAGGATAAGAAAAGGCTGCTAAGTAGCTACCCAATATACGTTGAGGGGATGGCTGTCGATGCTTTGAAGATATATAATCAGTTCATAGTATACATGGATGAGAGCATTAAGAAAGCCTACCTATTCAGTGGCTCAGAGCCATTTGAGCTAGACGCCGTAAACTTCCCTAAGACCATGAGGCAGCGCAAAGAAATCGTAAGCTCTGATAGCCCATGCGTCATTATAGCTCCTTCAGGCATGTTAAGAGGAGGCTGGAGCTTATGGTACTTCTCAAAGCTCGCCTCAGCTGAGAATAATATGATAGCTTTATGTGGGCATATGGCTGAGGGAACGCTAGCTGATAAGCTACTTAAAGGTGAAAGAGCTTTTACCGTTAGGGATATGATCTCAGGTAGGAAGGTGAACGTGCAGGTAAAGGCTAAAGTGCGACACTTTGAAATATCAGCTCACGCGATGCACAGCGAGCTTTGCAATTTCATAGCTCAAATGAAGCCTGAGACTCTCATACTTGTACATGGCTCATCAAGCTCGATAGAGTCTTTAGCAAAGTCTGTTGAACAGCATGCCTCAAGCATCTATATGCCGTCGAACGGTGTATCGCTAAGGTTTAAAACTAGGCGAAAGCTTGTTGAAGAAAAGCTATTCGTAGAAGTACCGTTAACAGACACAACTCGCTTAATACTCCCAAGATATAGGAAGGTCCTCGTCAAGCACTTTAATAAACAGCGGTTCTTAAGGCCGATTGAGCTGAGGTCGTTAATCTTAGCTTCAAAACCTAAAGTTTCAGCTAGTTAACCACCTCACGTAGGCTTCTCCAAGCCTTCTTAAAGCAGCCGCAAACTCCCTACTTAACATGTATTTTTGGTCGCTATAGCTGTACTCTATGAACCCCATGGGAATTAAATATTCAGACAACACCTTATAAGCAGCACTTCTCCTACGCCTCGTTAAGCGTTCATCAATGTAATTTGATAGCTCACGAGCGGTAACCCAGCCAGGTTGCCCTCTTTCTTCTCGTTCAGACTTTCTCTTAATATACTCTAAGATTATGCCAGCAATTTCCTTATATGATTCTGCATCGGTGAAAACGATGTTTAAAATCTCCTTTAAGGGCATGTTAGCAGAAACGTCGAGGGCTGAGAAGTACATATGCCCTCTTTTCCTACTTTTCCTAGCTCTTCTAGGCAAGGGTAGACACCACGTAGTGTCAAGTGACCGCCTACTCTTAAGATGCTCTCCAGCATTAAAGCCTTCCCAAATCTTCAAGGTGAGAAATTAAATACTCTACCACACCATATGTAATTAATCAAAAAGTTTTTCAAACACAGGAATACACAGAGTTACTGCAGAGGTACTTAATATTGCGGCCTACAAGGCATGGCAATCGAGAAGTTTTCACGCATGTAGAAGTTGAGAAAATACTCCTAGACACCTCAGAGAAGATATCAAATCTATTCTTCGAGTCGCTTAAGACAAGTCCTCCAAGACCAGTTTCGATAGACCTATGGTCGGTGGAAAATAGCGTATGGAGGCTATGCGCATCTGCTATTAACTCAATGAGCACGGTAAACGCTGAGTTAGCTGACAAGTTTCTATATGAATATAGGAAGCGTAAAACAACATTTGCAGACGAGCTTGTCAACGCGTTTATCGGCGTATTAAGAGATGCTTTAGGGTCGTCAGTTGACGTAAGCTTTTCATCGCCTAGGTTCTTAATAGTAAACTTGGTTAGCAATCAAAAAGCGCTAAACGCTATAAATAGGGAGTTTACACACGTAGTCTGCGATATGTTAAGGAAATTTGTATCTTAAGCTTTCGCCATATCATATGTTAAGCCTATGATCTTCTTTAACGATGTTTAAGGCAATGCTCGTGACACTCCGCTTGATATGAGGCTTCTTCAACAAGTTTTTGATAAACCTATTGAGGTCTTCCCTACTTCTAAAGCGCGTTATCACCATAACGTCGAATTCACCGGTTATATCATAAATACAGCCAACTTCCTTGTACTTAGCTAACTCCTGCTCGATTTCAACAATGTGTGGTCCCTCAACTTGCATTAATATGACTGCGGTTACGTCAAAGCCGAGCTTATATGGGCTGAGTATAGCTGAGTAACCTTTAATGTAACCTTCACTTTCCATTTTCTTCACCCTATTATGCACAGTGCCTACGGACACGTTAAGCTTCTTAGCTATCTCTCTATAGCTAACTCTAGCATCTTCTTGTAGTATTCGCAGAATTTTTAAGTCCAGCTCATCAAGTTTTTCAGTTTTTTCACTCATCAAGATTTTACACCTTGAAGCTGTCTCGCTTTCCATCTATAAATCCTTTATCAGCGTTTTGATCTTCAAAATGACTTATATACCCTAACTTTGAAATCCTAAACGTTTACAATAGGGTGTCCTCTATGGGCATGACGCTTGCTGAGAAGATATTGTCAGCTAAGGCGGGGAAGTCGGTATCCCCAGGTGATATAATAGCTGTGCCAATTGACGCGGCAATGGCTCACGACGGGACTGCTCCATTAATGATTAAGAGCTTTGAATCCATGGGAGCTAAGAGAGTATGGAATCCTTCTAGAGCTGTATTGGTTATAGACCACGTTACCCCAAGTCCAAATGAAGGTTCATCCTCGCTTCACAAGATGATGAGAGACTTCGCTAAAAAACATGGTCTAATCTTGCTTGAAAACGAGGGTATATGTCATCAAGTGATGCCTGAAAGAGGCTACGTTTGGCCTGGAGCAATAATCGTTGGTGCAGATTCGCACACGTGCACCTATGGTGCTTTCGGAGCATTTGCGACCGGCATAGGATCAACGGAGATGGCTGCTGTTTTCGCATCAGGAAAGCTTTGGTTTAAGGTGCCTGAAAGCTTGAAGATAAAGGTTGAAGGAAGCTATCCAGAATACGTCTCTTCAAAGGACGTAGTCCTACACGTAATAGGGGAAATTGGAGCTGATGGAGCAACATACATGGCTGTTGAATATGTTGGGGAGGCTGTCAAACAGCTGTCGATCGATGGACGCATGGTGTTAACTAACATGGCTGTCGAGATGGGCGCAAAAACAGGATTGATTGCACCAGATGAGAAGACCATGGCTTTCCTAAGGGGGAGAATACCGAGCGATGTTGATGTTAAGGCATTTGAAGGGGACAACGATGCACACTATGCTGACGAACTTCACGTAGACGTATCCTCCTTAGACCCGCAAGTAGCGCTTCCTCACTCTGTTGATAACGTCAAGTCAGTGAGGGAAGTTGAAGGCACACCAATAAACCAAGTTTTCATAGGTTCTTGTACTAACGGTAGAGTAGAGGACTTGGAAGTTGTAGCTAGGATTTTGAGAGGAGAGAAAGTCAAGGTTAGGACGATAGTAATACCTGCTTCAAGAGAAGTTTACCTAAAAGCCTTGAGGATAGGCCTCATTGAAATGCTCGTAGAAGCTGGCTGCGTAATAGCTCCTCCTGGATGTGGTCCATGCGCTGGTGGACATTTAGGCATACCATCACCTGGCGATAAGGTTTTATCAACGACCAATAGGAACTTTAAGGGTAGAATGGGCACATCAGATGCTGAGATATACCTAGCTTCGCCGGCTGTAGCTGCTGCAACAGCTTTAAAGGGGGAAATAACTGATCCTAGGAGGCTGAAATGATGATATTAAGAGGTAAGGTTTGGAAGTTTGGAGATGACATATCGACAGACTTAATCATACCTGGAAAGTACAAGTTTAAGACTATAGACTTAGATGAGCTCGCTAAACACGCTATGGAAGGAGTAGACCCAGGCTTTGTCTCCAAAGTCTCCAAAGGGGATATTATCGTAGCTGGCAAAAACTTTGGCTGCGGCTCAAGTAGAGAACAAGCACCGCTCGTGCTTAAACACGCTGGTATAGCAGCTGTAATAGCAAAGTCTTTTGCTAGGATATTCTATCGAAATGCCATAAACATCGGCTTACCAGTCATAGAGTCTAAAGAAGCTTTTGACAAGATCTCTGAAGGAGACGTTATTGAAGTGGACTTACAAAATGGGCTACTTAAAGTAGAGAGGACAGGCAAAGTGCTAAAGTTTAAGCCTATACCAGATTTCCTAATGGCTATTTTGAGCGATGGAGGGCTAGTCGAGCACTATAAGAAGAGGGGCAAGTTTATTTGGGAATGAAGGAGCTTTACACAGGACTTATTTAAACGCTTCGCATTAACCCACAACAACATATAAGTATTACTAATTCGCGCTTAAACGTGGCGGTATGAAAGTCTCAATAAACTCTCAAACACCACCTGTTAAGTTTAACTTAGATTACAGTGGTCTACTTGAGAAGTATGGAGTATTAGAAGTACCTGTCGACTTGAACGCTCTCGACAAAACTGATTACCAGCTTTCAGTTGGCGGAGTTCCAAGAATGCTTCTACAGCTTATAGACAAGTCTGATTTCGAGCTTGTTAGATGGGTCGCGTTAGGACCTAAGTATCCTCCAATTGTCAAGCTCAAGGACAACCTTATGGTCTACTTCGTAAGCTTAGACGCAGCTACGATAAGCGGATACGTTAAGTTTAAGGAAGGCGTATACAACGAAGCTCACGGCTTAGCTAAGTATAACATTAAGCCTAGGGAATATCTCTCATATGCAGACTATAACTGGCATTGTGCTCAAAGGCTTTTGAAGTTTCTAGATGATACAGACGTATATTTCATCAACGACTTTCAACAGCTCCTAGTCGGAGGCATTATAGGTCCATCAGCTCCAGCAGTTTTTTGGTATCACATACCCTTTGTACCTGAAATGATGTCTCCTAGAATGAGGGACTTCATCGTCAAGTCCATGGAAGCTTACGATGTTGTCATAGTCAGCACAAAGTCATGTCTTGAAGGTCTTATAAGAGCAGGGTTTAGAGGGATTGCTAAACAAATATATCCATTCATAGACCCAGATGCTTTGAACAAAGTGGGGAACATCCAAGAGGTTAAGGATAAGTTTAACATAAGAGATGACGACAGCGTAGCACTTCTTGTTGGCAGGCTTGACCCAATGAAGAGGCAGGACGTGGCTATAAAAGCTATTGCTAAAGTTGAGGACGTTAAGCTTGTCTTAGCTGGAAACGGTAGTTTCACTAGCAGCAAAGGAGGCTTAGCTACGGATAAGGCTAGTGCTTGGTATCGCAAGCTCGTTAAGCTCGTTAAAGAGCTAAACATTGAGGACCGCGTCATTTTCACAGGGTATGTCAGTGAAGAAGAGCTAGGCGCGCTGTATTCGATTGCTGATGTGGTGTTATTAACCTCATCAATTGAAGGCTTTGGATTAACCACATGCGAAGCCTGGGTTTTCAAAAAGCCAGTTGTAGTTAGCAGAGGATGCGGATCAGCAGAGCTTGTCATAGATGGAACAAATGGGTATACGTTTACGCCAAACGACTACGATGATTTAGCGGAGAAGGTGAAGATGGTTTTAAGCGATAGCGAAAAAGCAGTTCATATGGGAGAGGTGGGATTTGAAACTGCTAAGAGGTGCTTTGTAGACTCCGTATCCAAGGAGCTTAAGGCAGTATTTGAGTCGGTCTTACACAAGAAGTAGGATGAAAGCGAGGTTTTATAAGTAAAACCTAATTTCAAGCTTAAAGCTTAAGTTGATAATGGGGATTAGGGAATCAGCTATGCGGCTTTGCGATATGATAAGCTTGACATCGTCTGTTAACTGGAACGATTCGTTTAAGACGGCGTTAAGCATCTTGTGTGGGGGTAGAGGACATTACAGAGTTGTCGTAACTGATGATGCTTACAAGGTTAGAGGCATAATAAGTGGGCGTAGAGCTTTAGAAGTCCTTCTAGGTAGAAGAGGAGGGTCTATAAGAGCCAAGAAAGGTCTTAAAAGCTTGTTAAAGGAGCCTGTAAGCCTCTTCTTAGATGAAGCACATCAGCTATTCCCTGAAAACACCACCCCTCAAACGATCTTACAATATATGGCTGAAAACGCACTAGGTTATATAATAGTCGTAGACCAAGCAGGCGCTTTTAAAGGAGTTGTCGAAGAAGTAGCTATTTTAAGTAGGTTAAAGGGAAAGGTCTTTAACATCAAAGTTGAAGATGTTATGAGTAGAAACATCTGCGCAGTTTCCCCAAATATAACTGTTCTTGACGCGTCAAACATAATGTTAGACTGCAGAGTTAGGAGACTTCCAGTAATCTCACCTCAGGGCATAATTGAAGGCATTTTAACGATAACCGATGTCCTAAATCACATACTCAAACAAGAAGCATATGTTAAAGAGACGCTTCAAGACATAGACGTGACCAGCGCCTTAAGCGACAAAGTCGAGGATGTTATGTGTTCAAACGTGATAACTGTGAAGCAAAGCTGCGACGTAGGAGAGGCAATAGATAAGGTGCTCGACAACAACGTAAGTGGACTCCCAGTAGTCTCCGAAGATGGTAGAGTTCTAGGCGTGGTATCGAGGATAGATATCGTCGAAAAGCTTGTTAAAGCTAAGGGAGCTTCTGCGATCCTCGAAATAATGGTGAAGTAGATTTGTCACTTAGGCGCATTGAAGACTACATACCTATTGTAGGTAAAGGAGAAGTTAATAGCATACTTGAGTTAGCTGAGCGCGTCAAGGGAGCCAAGGTAATTCACATAAACGCTACAGCTTACGGCGGCGGAGTAGCTGAAATGCTGAAGAGTCTAGTGCCATTAGCGCGTTCCGTCGGGTTAAACGCTATATGGCAGGTCTTAAAAGGAGAACCTGAGTTCTTCAACGTTACTAAGAGAATACACAACGCTCTTCAAGGAGATCGATCTGCCAACCTAACCAAGGATATGGAGGAAACGTATTTTAGAGTAAATAAGCTCAATGCTGAAAGCTTAGACTTATATGGGGATGTCGTTGTCATACACGATCCTCAGCCACTACCTTTAATTAACTATAGAGGCGATGGTGCTGGAAAATGGGTTTGGCGTTGTCACATAGATTTATCAGATCCGAATCCAGCTGTATGGTCTTTTACAAAGCAGTTTATTGAAAAATATGACGCCTTAGTCTTCTCACTTGAAAGGTATATTCCGAGAGATTTGAAAAGCGTTAAGGTTTTCATAGAGTACCCAACTATAGACCCCTTATCCGAGAAGAACATTCCGTTAAGGCAGACAGATATCTTGAAGGTTTTAGAGCGATATGACGTCGACCCTGATAGACCTATTATAGGACAAGTTGCTCGCTTTGATCCATGGAAAAACCCGCTTGGCGTAATCGACGTTTATAGGAAGGTTAAGGAGAAGATACCGGATGTTCAGCTCCTCCTCATAGGCTCTTTTGCTCACGACGACCCAGAGGGAAGTGCTTGGTATAGAAAGACAGTTGCTTATGCGGGAAATGATAGGGATATCCACGTTTTAACTAACTTAGATGGGGTAATGGACTTTGAGGTGAATGCTTTTCAAAGATCGTTTGTAGTCGCTCTTCAGCTTTCAATTAGGGAAGGTTTTGGGCTATCGGTTACTGAAGCTTTGTGGAAAGGTGTCCCTGTCGTGGCGACAAGAGTTGGTGGAATACCGCTGCAAGTAATTGATGGTGTCACAGGCTTCTTAGTTAATAGCTTAGAGGAAGCTGCTGAGAAGACGATCTTGTTAATTAAGAGGCCTTGGCTAGCTAGAGAGCTTGGACAATATGGCATGCAACATGTTAAGCTAAACTTCCTCGTAACTAAGGGGCTGAAAGATTACTTGAGAATGCACATAGAGTTAGTGGGTGTATAAGGAGAGTATTATCGCTTGCCCGATGGCATACGCCTTGTCAACCACCCACTTGCAAGGAAGTTTTAACGATGATTGAGAGATAAGAATGCTGGTCAAATCAAATAATCTTTAGAAAGAGCTTGGTTAAGCGTTTTCAATATCACATATGCCAGCATTAGTTATGGCGAAGATGCACTCGCTTTCAGGGTGCATTGGCGAGTCTATGATCCTAGCTATCCTCCTATTCTCCTTCGACTTCCTAAGCCAAATCCTATAAGTTGAGCCGTGAGCTAAGATGTTGCCTCCAGCTGGCTTATTGGGGTTGCCGAAGAATACGTCTGGAGCAGCCTGAATCTGGTTTGTAACGACGATTACTATGTTGTATATGTCAGCGATCCTCAATAGCTGATGTAGGTGTCTATTAAGCTTTTGCTGCCTCATAGCTAACGCTTCTCTACCTGGGTATTCAGATCTAAAGTGTGAAATTACCGAGTCAACTACAATCAGCTTAATGTTCTGCTCAGGCACTATTTTCATAGCCTCTTCAGCTAATAAAATCTGGTGATCTGAGTTGTAAGCTCTAGCGTAGATTATGTTGCTTAAAGCTTCATCTGGATTTAGCTGAAAGGTTCTAGCTATTTGAATTACCCTCTCAGGTCTAAAAGTCCCCTCAGTGTCAATGAATAATGCTCTACCTTCTAAGCCCCCTCTTTCCCTGGGAAGCTGAACTGTAACGCATAGCTGATGACATATCTGCGTCTTTCCAGAACCAAACTCTCCGATAAGCTCTGTTATAGATTGTGTTTCAAGACCCCTGCCTAAGAGAGAATCTAAAGCCCTACATCCAGTTGTGAGGTATCCAACTTCCTTCCTTCTAACTAAGACATCCTTAGCTGTAGTGAACCTTATGTTGAGGAGCTCCCTAGCCTTCTGCGTTATAAAAGCAGCTTTTTCTTCAGAAAGCTCGGCAAGTTCGACAAGCGTTCTAACAGGTGTTACAGCTAAAGCTTCAACAGTCGTTATACCAATTTCCCTTAACTTCTCAGCCGTAGCCGGTCCTACACCTTCAACATCTTCAAGATCGTATTTAACAGCCAAATACTAGCACCGTGATAAGCGCTATTTCTCTGCATATTTAAGTTTTTCATTTATCCAGATATTCAGAGAGAGGAGAGGTAGGCGAAAGTATTCCCAAAACGCTTAAAAGCTCAAAGCTATGTCTAAACCCCTTAGCCGAGGTTTTAGGAGATGGTTAAGAGCCAAACACGTTAACTGAAAGTGAGCTTATAGCTGACAAGCGAGAAAACCACCTTATGCGCTGCGCAATCATCGGCTACGGAAACGTAGGCAAAGCTTCTCACATATTGCTTTCTCAAAAAGCCCAGTACATAAAACAAGCCTATGGAGTGGAGATAAGAGTCGTAGCCGTAGCTGACATCATGGGCTCAGCGATACATGAAAAAGGCTTAAAGCCAGAAGACTTAATCCCCTATGCTGAAAAACATGGTACGGTTGCTTTAAGCGACTATGGCTTAAAGGGCTTCATAGGTCCTGAACTCCTCCAAAAAGTTAAGCCCGACCTGGTAATAGAAGTCACTCCCACAAACATTGTGAACGGAGAACCAGGATTAAGCTACATAATGACAGCAATAGACATCGGCGCTCACGTAGTAACCACAAATAAAGGTCCCTTTGCGTTGAAGTATCGCGAGATAATGGATAAGGCAAAGAAGCAAGGCGTCTTAGTGAAGTTAACTGGAGCAGTTGGCGGAGCGACGCGCGTTCTAAAATATGCTGAGAAGTGCTTAGCAGGAGAAGACATTGAAGACGTTAGAGGCATACTAAATGGGACCACAAACTACATCCTGACTAGAATGGAGGAAGGGATAAGCTTTGAAGAAGCGTTACGAGAAGCTCAGAGAATGGGAATAGCTGAGGCAGATCCAACCTACGATGTTGAAGGCATCGACGCAGCTTGTAAAATAGCAATCTTAGCAAACGCTCTGTTAAACGAGAACGTTACAGTACACGACATCAGCAGAGAGGGGATATCTAAGATTACTAAAGAAGATGTAGCTGAAGCGCTTAAAAGCGGCGAGACAATAAAGCTAATAGCTTCAGCAAAAGAGCTATCCGTAAAACCTGCAAGAATACCAGTAAACCATCCACTAAACGTTAAGGGGACGTTAAACGCCATAACCTTTCAAACGAAAAACGCTCGAGAGCTAACCATAGTTGGTCCAGGAGCTGGGCGCTTCGAAACAGCTTCCACGGTAATCTCAGATGTAATCGACATTATAGAGTCGTTAAGGAGGGGTTTAAGTGAGCAGGGTTAAAGTTGGAGTATTGGGCGCAACGGGCATCGTAGGGCAGAGGTATGTTACGCTTTTACACAACCACCCCTGGTTTGAGCTAGTAGCCGTAGCAGCGTCTGAGGCATCAGCTGGCAAAAAGTACTCTGAGGCAGCTAAGTGGTTTATAGAAGCGCCGTTGCCTGAAAACGCAGCTGAACTTAAGGTATTGAAGACAAGCCCAGATGAGAT
>QMQV01000046.1 GCA_003649085.1 Thermoproteota archaeon | reverse complement strand
CCAAGTAAAGCAAAGTGGAAGAGCCACTTTTGTATCCTAGCATACCAACGCATTCCTAAGCTTATGATAAACGACACGACTACTATCACAATCATGCTTGATGCGAAGAGACCATCGCTTGTAGAGAACCATAACGCCACTGATTTGAGTGCTTCGCTACCAGTTATATTGCCAAGCAACAGTAATATTGGGGTAAACACTTCATAGACTAAGATTTGCCCATATATTGGCACCCAATGCCATAGTATGAAAACCCAGCCCGTCACAGCTAGCACGAAGCCTATGAAACCGCCGAAAACTCTAGTTTGCCAAACGTAGTCGCCGCCAGCTCTAGGCATTATTGCTATTAACGATGCGTATGTTATGACCTCAAACGCCATGAAGAATGAGCTTATGATTATTGCGGGTATTAAGTTAGCGTTTGGCCACCAGACGGCGAAGGAGAAGATGTATAGTCCGAGCGTCACTAAGTTGATTGATAAGGTGGCGTAGACGAAGGCATCGTATGTAGACCATGCTCTAACAAGCCCTGATGCTTCCCTTAGAAACAGCGTTGGTTTAGAACTTGAAGCATTTATTTTGTTAAAGCTTGTAGAAAGGGTTTTTGTACTATGCAAGCCTGAATCTGAATCGCCATCCTCCAACCTCTAACCCTCCAATGAGAAGCCCTTCATCTGAAATTAGGGCTTCTCAGCCTTCAGCTTTAAATAGAAATGCTGCTATAAAACCTTTCATTAAGCTTTAAAAAGGGAGAGATTCTTGCCACGAATATTCTTTGCAACTGACGTGCATGGATCTGAAAAATGTTGGAGGAAATTCATTAACGCGGGCAAAGTCTATAAAGCGGACATCTTAATCTTGGGAGGAGATTTAACAGGTAAAGCCATCATACCTATCGTAAAGGAAAACAATCGATATAGAGTAAGTTTCTTAGACCAGGTACTCGTAGTCAAGGAAAGCGACGTTAAGAACATAATGGAGTTAATAAGGGATAAGGGGCTTTACCCTTACGTGTTAAGCAGAGAAGAGTATGAGGAATATGCAAGCAACCCAGCAAAAGTTGAAAAGTTGTTTATTGAGCTTTCAAAGCAAGTTTTGAAGGATTGGGTCGCATGGGCTGATAGAAAGCTTGAAGAATACGGCTTAGTTGCCTATGTATGTCCTGGAAATGACGATAGACTCGAAGTGGACTCGGTTATAGATGAGGCTAAGAGAATTATTAGAGCTGAAAGCAAGGTTTTGGAAGTTTTCAAGGGAATCGAGATGATAAGTACTGGGTGGACTAACCCTACTCCATGGAAGACTCCTAGAGAGTGTAGTGAAGAAGAGCTCTATGAGAGAATAAAGGCTATGGCTGAGAAGATAAAGGATGTTCAAAGCAGCATCTTTAATTTACACGCACCTCCATATAACTCCAAGTTAGATGAGGCGCCTGAACTTGACGAAAAACTTAGACCAAAATATGGTGGTAGAGCTACCGTCCCTGTTGGTAGTAAAGCTGTGAGGAGAGCTATTGAAGAGTATCAACCTATGTTAGGGCTACATGGGCACATACATGAGTCTAGAGGAGTTACGAGAATTGGTAGAACCATTTGCTTAAATCCAGGTAGCTCATATGATCAAGGAATATTGCTTGGCTACTTAATTGATATTGAAAATGGGTACGTCAAGTCTTTAACTCCGACGTCAGGTTGATAGTGGCTGGAGAGGAGCCTATGCGGGAGTTTAAGGAGCTTTTACTTAAGCTCGGCTTTACTGAGGAGGAAGCTAAGAGCTACCTTAACCTTGTCGAGAAGGCGGACGGAGAAGTTGTTGAAAGGGTATATGAAGTATTTGAAGTCAGCGAGGATGAGGCAAGAGATATATTAGCTTCGCTTGTTCGCAAAGGAGCAGTGTTCGTTGAACACAATAGAGTCAAGGCTGCGGCACCTAGAGATTTCGTCTATAAGCTTCTTGAAAATAGGAAGAGAGAGCTTGAGAAAGCTTTTGGAGAAGTTGATAGAGCAGCTACTGAGCTTTTAAGGGGACTTGAGCCGATATATTGGGAAAAACGCTTAGGAATTAAAGCTGAAGATCTTTTAGAGCCTCTTGAAGACCTTAAGGCTATGGAGTTACGAACCACGCAGATAATTAATCGCGCTATGAAGGAAGTTAGGATCTTAGCTGGTAGGTTTGATTGGTATCCAAGAGTTAGAGAGGTTTTATTTGCGGCTCATGACAGGAAAGTATCAATTAAGGTGTTGTTAAGTACTATTAATGACGCTAACCAAGCTATCGTTAAGGAGCTTAAGGATATGAAAGCTGAAGTTAAGAAGCTCCCTGATGAATGGTATCCTATAAGAGGAACACTATGTGATGGAAAGGAGCTTGTCTTCTTAATATGGGCCACCAAGAAGGATGTTAAGCTGCCAATATACTATAGACCAAGCTATACAAAAAATGAAGGTTTAATAAGCATATTCATGGATGCTTTTGAGAAGAAGTGGCATGAGTCTACACCAGTTTAAACCATAATACCTATTTTAGCTAGTTGTGATGAACAGGATTCGCAGAATTTACTTGACTTAAAGTCTGTGTCTAAAACACTATTGCTGAAGCGCATCACACACGTAGGTTTTGAACAGTGCTTAAGACCGAACGTGTGTCCAAGTTCGTGAACGGCTTCTTTTACAACTCTTTCATAGAAGACTTGTAGCGGGTCTTTAGCCAAGGTGTTTATAAAGAAGCGTAGCCTAGGTAGGTATATGATGCAGAACTTACCGTAGAGTTGAGCTTCACCAAATACGAAGTTTAGCCCAGGGACGTAAGCATCAAGGTCAGCAACTCCTAGTATGCGCGCATAGGCTTTGTGATGAGAGCACGCGCCTAGGCAATTTAAGATTAATGGAGAGAGCCATTGTTTCCTATGAACATCGTATGCTGATCTAGGAGGATCGATTACTACGTCGATCACATCGACTACCGCATTTTTAAAGATTTTTGGAAGCTCTTCACTAAGTAATTTCAATATGCTAGAATCAACTTTGCCTACTCGTTGTATGCCTATCTTTATTGTCAAGGCTCATCCACTATGGATATTTCAACTTCAACTAATTCATGCCCATTCACCAACTTAAAAGCTCTCATGCCATCAAAGCCCATGATAAGCCATATTATAGGCCACTTTGTCATGCCGTTAAGGTCTTTCTCTGAGGGATAAGAAGATGCTGGATGTGAGTGAAATATAGCTATAATATCCATTTTCTTTTCTTCGGCAGCTTTGTAAACTCTGTAGATGTCTTCTGGTGAGACGCTGAAGCTTGTTGGAGATTCGTTGATGTTTTTAACCGGGAATATGTCTGCTACTTTGACGTTATCGTCTTCGACTAAGCCAATTAGTATTGCGCAAGACTCGATAGGTCTAGATTTTCTAGCTAACGTTAGTAATTTTTCATAGTGTTGCCTCAAGAGTATGATTTTCAAGTTAGCCACAACCCTTTATTGAGAGATCCTTACTCTTGCTATAGAGGTGTTATGCAGTCTATTAGAGTATCTTACGGAACTGCTGTCAAGCTTAAGCTCATGAAAGGTCTTCTTCAAGCCGAGCCTACAACAGCTTATTTGCTTTTAAATAACGACGCGAGGTGTGATGCCAATTGCGCTTTTTGTCCTCAAGCTAGAAGCTCGTTGACGGACATCAGCTATTTATCGAGGATTTCTTGGCCTTCCTTTAAGCTTAAAGATGTTGTTGACGCGCTTAAAAGAGCTTGTTTTGCTAGGATTTGCATACAGCTCGTTAATCGTAAGGATGTTCTTAGGGAGAGTTTTAACGTTATAAAGAAGCTACGTGAGAGTTGCGGTAATATCGCAATTTCGGTGTCAAGCCCGCCTATTGGAGAGGAGTATTACTTAGCGTGGAGGGAGTTGGGAGTTGACATGGTGGGAGTGTCATTAGATGCTGCAAATCAAAAGATTTTCGACAAGGTTAAGGGGTTTGCAGTAAAGGGGCCATATACATGGGAGGGTTGTTGGAGAGCTTTGAATGAGACTCTTGAAGTTTTTGGTAAGGGGAAAGTTTCAGTTCACTTAATTGTTGGTTTAGGTGAAAGTGAGTATGATGTATGTTCTGTTATACAGAAGGTTGTAGACTTAGGCGCCGTCCCAAGCTTATTTGCCTTTACTCCAGTTAAGGGCACAGCACTTGAACATATGCAAAGACCACATCTCGATAGCTATAGGAGGATCCAGATAGCCAGGCACTTAATCGCGAAGAGAGTTGTGAGAGTCGAAGACCTCATCTTTAATGATGAAGGTAGGTTAATAGAGATTCCTCTTAAAGACTGGTGGAAGGCTTTAAATTCTAATGATGGTGTTTTTACAACATGTGGATGTCCTGGATGTAATAGGCCTTTTTACAATGAAGAACCTAAGGGGCCAATTTATAATTACCCTTATTTGCTGTCTGATGAAGAGTTTGTTAAGGCATTACGAGAATCTCTCTTGGTGAAAATGCCTTGAAGTGGAGGTTTCTTAAACTTTCCACATATGACGGCTTTATGAACATGGCATTAGACGAAGCTATAGCTAAAGCTGTAGGCGCTGGTAAGGTTCCACCTACCATTAGGTTTTACACGTGGAACCCCCCTGCAGTTTCAATAGGGTATTTTCAGGAGGTTGAGGTTGAAGTTAACATCGATTACTGCAGAAGCAGAGGAATAGACATTGTTAGAAGAATCACTGGTGGCGGCGCTGTATATCATGGCCCAGGAGAGCTAACTTATTGCATTGCGGTGCCTCAAGATTACCCGCTAATACCATCTGATATCGTCGAAAGCTACAAAGTTTTATGTCAAGGAATTATATGCGGCCTTAAGAGGTTAGGTATCGAAGCACGTTTTAGGCCAATAAACGATATTGAAATAAAAGGTAGAAAGGTATCTGGTAGTGCTCAGACAAGAAGATTTGGTGCTGTTCTTCAACATGGCACGTTGTTAATTGATGTTGATGTTGATGTCATGTTCAACGCCTTAAAAATTGCCGAAGAGAAGATGCGCGATAAGGCTATTAAAGAGTTTAAGAAGCGCGTTACAAGCTTAAAGGAAGAAACTGGTAGAAGTCTATCTCATTTTGAGGTTGCCGAGGTACTTAAAGAAGGGTTTGAGGAGTCCCTGGGCATCGAGCTAATTGAGAAAACCTTAAGTGAAGATGAGGTTAAAGATGCCTTAAAGCTTAGAAATGAGAAATATGCGACACGTGAATGGAATTTCATGAGGTGATAACGTGATTGGAGAAAGCGTATTGAAGGTTAGTGGGGGTAAGATGATTAGAGCGAGAATAGCCTTCGATAGGGAGATATTAGATGTGAGAATTAGTGGTGACTTTTTCCTATATCCTGAAGAAGCTATTCACGAATTAGAGAAGCAGGTTAAAGAGGCGAGAAGCGAAGAAGATATAATGCGTTTAGTTGAAGCCTTCTTTAGAGAAAAACATGTGGTAGTTGTTGGGGCATCAGCAGGTGACTTCGTCAACGTTTTGCTCAACGCTTTTAGAAAAGCTAAAGGCTAAATTTTCAGAAACGCTTGCTAGCGAAGTTGAAGAGGCTTTAAACATTAAGCTTAGCTGTTCAAACATTCTAAAGAGTTATACGCCATATCCAAGGTTTGTGCCTATATCCATAACTGGGAGTAGGTGCGAGCTTTTATGTAAACACTGCCAGGGGCACTATCTTAGCCAAATGATACCTGCTGAGACACCTGAGAAATTTCTCGCTGTTATCGAAAAATTGGCTAAAAAGGATGTGAAAGGGATTTTGGTAAGTGGAGGATTTGATAGAAGCGGTAAATTACCTTTTAGACGTTTTGTTAGCGTAATTAAGAAAGCTAAGCTATTGGGTTTCACCGTAGCTATTCACGCTGGTCTATTATCAGATAAAGATGTTGAAGAACTATGTCAAACGGAGGTAGATGCCACATTAGTTGATGTTATAGGAGATGATCAGACAATCTCGGAGATTTTAGGTTTAGGAGCTAGAGCTGAAGACTTCTTCAATACCGTAGTAAGGCTTAAGGAATCTGGCCTTTTCGTAGCCCCACATATTGTTATCGGGCTGAATCACGGGATTTTAAGAGGGGAATTTAAAGCGCTGCAATTTCTTTCAAATGTCGGTACTGAAGCTTTATCACTTCTAGTTTATGTACCAACACCCAATACGCCTTCAGCCCTTGACGCCCCGCCGAAGCTTGAAGATATAGTACGTGTAGCGGCTCAAGCTCGTAGAATACTTAGGACTGCGCATTTAACGCTAGGCTGCATGAGACCTCGTGGATGGTATAGGACATTAATAGAGCAAGCTATGGTTTTGTGTGGAGTAGATGGTGTTGTAAACCCATCGTTTAATACAATTGCATTAGCTAAAGATATTGGATTACGCGTTAGAAAAGTTGAAGGCTGTTGTGTCTTTAAATCTTTATGATTTCAGAAGCGGGTTGCAGTATGCTCTGGAAGAACGTCTCTGAAAAGTAGTCTAAGCCGCTTATCACCATACCTGTCAGTATAAGCAGTATTCCTAATGAAAGCCAATATGTCTCGTAAGCTCCTCCTTGAGATACCTTGATCATCAGCGAATTAAGCACAGTAAGCGATAGGGCTAGCAACAATGTTAACAACTCAATGAGTTCCGGCGGTAGCTGAGTTATCGGAAAAACTGTCTGTATATCAACTAAAAATGAAGAGAAAAGTTCTACTAAGTTGCTTATGAAAACCGCTATGGTTATTGCCAGCATATGCAACAATATGGTTGTTGACTCAAAGGCTTTTGATATTTGAAGTCTACGTTTCCTAAGCTCTAGAAGCTTAGAGCTTATATCGCTTAGGTAATTACCGACAGCCATCATATCTCCTCCCCTCTCCATAGCAGCTGAGAAAATCTCGTTAATTCTATTGACAAGCTCGCTTCCGCTTTCAAATGTGAAGTATTCCCAGGCTACTGCTCTTTCAATATTGCTTACGAGCCTTTTATACAACCTCCTAATCAACGGAGTGAGCTTACCGAATTCTGTCCTTAAAAGGGCCTGTACAGCATACTTTAACAACGGCACTACAGCTAGCGTTCTCCCCAAGCTTCTTATGAAAACTGGGTAATGGATATCAACGTCCCTAACCTTATGTTCAATCTTTCTAGCCAATAAGCCGGGCATTATGAAAGGCACTCCTGTTAAAATCAATGTGAAGCCTATTGGAAAGTTTTTGTAGAGCGATACGAAAGCTATGGAGGCTGAAGCTATTGAAATCACTGCTGTAAGCTTGTAAGTACGGTATTCTGGAAGGTATTTCTTCATGTCGTTTAACAGCTTATCTCGTGGGAAGACTTTGTAACATACTAGTATTAAACTCAGCAAAGAGAAAGTAACTCCTAGATATGCACTGAAGATCATGCTTGAAACCATTTCACCACCCCAGAGCATAGCTAATATGACTATGTTTACGACCATGAAGGTTGAAGTTGACATTAAGGTCGAGTATATACCTAGCAAGAGCTTTAGTGACTCAAGTATCCTCTCATATCTGGCTACGTAATCCGTTAAAGCTACTTGAAGCTCAGATTGTAAGAAGCTCTCTGTATCTTCTCCAAGCGAAAGTACTTGAGCAAACCTAGTTAAGAAATCACGGAAGAACTTGTTTTTAACTTCGTTGGCGAAAAATTCGCAAGCTTTGTTTAAGCCATACTTCCACTTAGCGCCTACCATGTAGATCTTATTCATAATTTCCGTGTAGAAACCGTAGTTGCTCTTCTCGCCAGCTACTCTGAAGAGTTCATCTCTAGCGGGTTTTGCAGTAGATATCGCGTAGAGGAAAGCCATCATGAAAAGTGCGTTTTCATCAACTTCCTCTGATGCAAACTTACTAGATAGTTTAGAAAATGGGCTTGCTAAGGCTTTAAGCTTTCCACGAGATTTGCTCCTTCTTGTCTCAAGCTTGCTTTGCTGCAACTAACACACCTCGTTCTAACTTCGCCATGACCTCGTCTAAGCCTGAGAAGTACGTTTCAACGATATGGTTCCATACGTCGTAGTAGTTGAAAACCTTGTTTTTCACCAGGAGCTCTAGAAAGCGAGCTCTCTTGTCAAGTTCATCGTATATGCGCTTAAGCTCTCTTTTTGGAATGCCGCGCCTAACAGCAACTTTTTCTTCGAGAAGATAACTGCTGCCCATACCTCTGAAAAGAAACTTGTCTGTTACCGAGTCCCACGTGAAAATAGGCAGATATATCGTGGTGTTAGCTACAAGGTCGTAGCCCATTATCTCATTTACGCTCAAAACTCTTCGCTTCAGCATTCCTGATGCATCATATACGGCACTTTGGATTAACACGACATTGAGGTTGTCAATGTGTGTTTTTGGAACTTCAATTGGGTAGCTTGTGATTCTCTGAATAAGCCTTTCAACAGATGCTGCGTGAAAAGTACTTAATACTGGATGTCCTGTTTGCATGGCTTGAAAGGCTATATTTCCTTCTCTTCCACGTATTTCTCCTACTATGATATAATTTGGTCTTTGCCTAAGCGCTGCTTTAAGGAGGTCAAACATCGTTACTGAAGATCCTTCACTTCCCGTTTCCCTAGTTATTTCTGGCACCCAGTTTTCATGCGGCATCGTGACCTCAGGTGTATCTTCGATCGAGACTATCTTAGCAGTTGGCTTAATGAAAGCGCAGATAGCATTTAACGTAGTTGTCTTACCGCTCGCCGTCTCTCCGCATACAAAGAGGCTTACACCTTCGTTTAACAAGATCCAGAGATAAGCTGCTATCCTAGCATCTAAGGTACCCCATTTTATGAGCTGCGTTATACTAACTGGCACTTTAGAGAACTTTCTGATCGTGAAGTTAGATCCTCTTTTGCTAACGTCTTTGCCAAAGACTATGTTTATGCGTGAGCCGTCAGGTAAGCTCGCATCGACAACGGGTCTCGCGTGAGAAACAGGTTTGCCTATCATCTCACTAAGCTTTAAGACAAATGAATCAAGTTCTTCTTCAGATTCAAACTTTATGTTCGTCTCAACAGGTCCAAAGACTTTATGCACAACATACATTGACCCGACGCCAGCGCAAGTTATGTCCTCCAGATACGGATCTCTTAGAAACGGCTCAAGGATGCCTGTTTGTACCTTATCTCGGATCATGTAGTACTTTACGGCAGGAATTTCTGGTGTGTAAACTGGGACCTTCTTGGTTGATGGCTTTATCTTAAGTTTTGAATAGTTAATTGGTTGCGTTGATGGCTCAATTATCTTATCTAAGACTTTTTCAACTAAAGCCGCCTTTTCTTCAGGGCTTTGAGGTATTTCATAGTCTGAAATGACTTTTGCGAAGACCTTCTCGACAGCAGCTAATGCTTCGTTACTCGGTTTTATGGGTTCTACTACGACGTACTTCTTGTACCCAGTGCTTTTGGTGGGGGTGTAAACGTGTACGAAAAGCGGATCTCCTATTGGGTAAATGACGTTGACGATTTTTTGTTTCTTAAGGTCATCTGACAGCTGATCGTAAAAAGTCGGCGTAGAAAAGCCGCTTTTGAGCAGCGTATCTATGTAAGCTTTTAAGTGAGGATTTCTTCGCATGGCAAGTTGAAACTTGTCGCTTGATGACATTAACTTGTGCCCTCCGTAGCTATGAACGTGTACTCGTATGGAAAGCCGTAATTTGTGCAGAAGGTTATGGTGAAAAGCTCTCCATACGCAACTTCGTAAGTTAAGTTTGCTAGAATTTCAGCTGTCTCATTGGGGTTTACTATGTTAGGGTCTCGAAAATCGTTGAAGATAGCGTTGAGTGTCCATTCTCCAGCTTTTGGAACTTTATTCGTGGTGTAATTAAGGCGATATATGACTTTATATGTGATGTTCTCTAAGGAATTGTTATAGGTATAGGAGACTATTAGATCACAGTGTTCATAATCCCATATTTTGACGTAACCTACGTTGGATACGTTGAAGATTAAAGTTGTCGAGTTGATTATCTTCGCATTATCTACCCTTATAGCAGACCACTGATATTGGTGACTTAAACTAGCTTTAACATCTATTGACTTAGCTGTCGACGTTATTAACGATGTTATTGAGCTTGATAACGCGAGAAAAGATATTAAGAGCGCTATAAAAACTATTGACGCGCTTATAGTTATACTAAAACCCAAATGATACGCACCTCCCCTAAATTGAGAAAACATACTCGTCTTCAACACCATTCGGGGTTACCACTTTAACTACGTAAATCCCCTCATCCAATGTTGTTGAAGAGTATACCGTGATTCTTATGGTGTCATTAGGACCCCATATGTTGTTATTTAAAAGCGTGTAGTTCCAAGTTGGGTAACTGCTTGAATTATAGGGTATGTATTGAGCTGAGCCGTATTTTCCAAAGTATATGTCCACTTTATCGACGGATGTAATGACTGTTTTACCTATATTCTTGACGTATACGTAGACTGTTGTCGAATCTAGTTGATCTGCGAAAATCACTTTAATCTTAGTTGTTAGTGTTGTACGCTCGCTTTGACTTATTGAAGTATATGCAGACTCTATCATGCCCATACTTGATAAAACAATGCCAGCGAAAAGTGAAGCTACTATTATTGAAGCTATCAGGATTATGGACTCACTATATGTGACACTTGACATTTAAATCACCAAAAAAAGAAGGGAGTTGGAGAGCTTAACTAGTCTAGATCCGCGACCGCGTTGTTCAAGCTGGCTGGCACCGTGCGCTCAATTGTTAATGGCGCTCCTATTGGAGGTCTTATCTCAACTTTTATGGTATCATAGTTCTTAGGCTGCACAGACTGGTAGAACTTTATGACTACGAAGACTTTTTCTCCTGGATCGAGAACCTTATCGTTGTTAATATTAGTAACCCACGCTATGTTAGCCAAGACTGTGTTGTTTTCATCAGGGCTCATTTCGCTAGCTACTTGTGATGGATCAGTATATGTCCCTGTTTCGAGGGTAGCGTTGTATATGTCCGTTAATGCTATGCCTTTATTAGGAGACCAGTAGGCAATTGTGGTTTTGCCTGGTGTCAAATCTACTTCGTGTTGTCCAGATGCTAGCTTAACTGGTATTACAATGTATGTTATGTTTTTGGCGCTCGTATCTACGTGGGCTACGATACTGCCATCAATTTCTAGGGCGCTTGAAGCTTCTCCAAGGCCTGAGCTTATCACCTGTTTGCTTCTCTGTGT
>QMQV01000045.1 GCA_003649085.1 Thermoproteota archaeon | reverse complement strand
AGATGCAAGAGAGAATGAAAAAGTCGGAACAGCTACAGCTGCGGTAAATGCGGGAGGAGCCCTTGCTTTAGATGGTTCTGTAAGTGTTGATTTATTTAAAAATAAAACAAATGCATACATACAAGACTCAGATATAAATCAGGATAATGCTGGAAATGAGCTTCAGTCTGTTAAGGTAAAAGCTTTTTCTGGGACCACTGTTGATGTTGGAAACGGAGGATTGAACTTTGGTTCTAATGCAGGTGTTGGTCTATCTGCTGGTATTGTAAAAATTCAGAATACTACATCATCATATATAAAGAGTTCCAATGTAAACAGTAAAGGTGGAGGGGTTCAGGTTGTTAGCAGGACAGTAGAGGATCTACTTACTGTATCAGTTGCCGGTTCTATATCCACAAATATATCCTTTGCTGGCTCAGGAAATATACTATATCTTGAGGGATTAAATAATTCATACATAGAGTCCTCAACGGTTAAAACTGAGGGGAATTTAGATGTTGTTGCTGAAGACACCGTTAGAATAGGAGATAAAGATCAGAATGGAAATTATGATGCTGGAGCTATAGCAGGTAGCGTATCTGTTGGAGGTACTACAGTCGGAATAGGTGGATCTATTAATATTGTTAAAGTGAACAATATAACTCATGCATATATAATAAGTTCAAACACAGATGCCCTTTTAACAACAAATGTTGAATCTATTTCAGACAAACTATTTTCAATGTATGCTGCAAATGTGGCAGCATCTTCAACAGCAGGTATAGGTGGATCTGTAAATGTACTATTAGTATCGTCTGATACAAAAGCATTTATAGGTGCTGATGATTCCGGAAAGGGATCTAATGTTAACAGCTCAATTAGAGGTAGTAGTCAAACTGTAAATGTAAGTTCAACTGACAAAACAGATTATAAGAGTGGTGTAGGAAGTGGTGAAGTTTCTAAAGTAATAGCTGCAGGGGGAGCTGTTGATGTTGCGATAATAAATGTAAAAAATCAGGCTTATATAGGTGAAAATAGCAATATAAAGGCTGATTATACAGTTGGCGTAAATGCTTACACAGAAAACAAGATTGATTCTACTGTTATAGCATTTGGTGGTGGTCTTGGCGGTGTGGCAGGTTCTGTGTCTGTCGCAAATATAGGAAAAGCTTTTGATGCAGATCAGGATGAAGCTACAGGAGATATAGGTGGAAGTATTGATGAAAGCATCAACACTTATTTAGACATAGATTCAGGAAATCATAATATAAATAATGATATAACAGATGCAAAAGTAGGATTAACGGTCTCAAACAGTGTTGATCCTGAAGCAAATTTTGAGAGTGTAACAGCTGCATTTGTTGGAAAAAATTCAAGTGTATCCTCAGGCTCAGGTGGTATTAGAATAAATGCAACTGAGTCCACAGTTATGAACTCTGTTGTTGGTGCTATTTCTGGTGGTGCTGTGGGTGTTAGCGGTTCTGTTTCTGTTCAGAAAAATTATTCTAATCTATTCTCTTATGTTGATTCAGGTTCTACTTTATCTTCAGCTGGAAATATAAGTCTTAATTCTTACAGAACAGTAGGAGCAAGACTTAACACCTACGCAGGTGAGGGAGGAGGAGTAACACTTGGAGCAGCAGTTTCTTACCTGTACCTCGGAGGGGATATATACTCTTTCTTAGGAGATAATGCTCAGGTAACCGAAGCCTCTCAACTTAGTCTAAAATCACAGGAAATTACCAGTGCAGAAGTGAAAGCTTACGGAACACATGTAGGGACGGCTGTTGCAGGGGGAGCTGCATCAAAGGTCGTTTTAGAAGATAATGTCCATTCATACACTGGAAAAGATGTAAAAGTAGGAAGTTTTACTGATAAGAGTAAAGTCCAGAAGGTATCAATAATCTCAGATACAGACACAACGGTAAGAGCTTCTGCAGTTCCTGTTAACGTTGGTGCTGTATCTGTACAGGCAGCGGTTGTTGATGTTTCTTATAAGACTAATGTTAGATCCTATACAGGATCAGGAAATCAGATTTACACATCGGGTCTTTTTGAACTTGGTTCTAAAGCAGCGTATGAAATATACGGTTCTACAACAGGTGTTAATTTAGGAGGTGCAACTGCTGGTGCTTCAATAACAACAATAGATATATCACCTGATCTAAGATCTTATGTGTCAGATAGAAATGATATAGATGCTAAAGATATAAACCTTTATGCAAAAATAGAGGATCCATCAAATACCTCCACGGATGGTTCAGCTTATGCTGAGGCAAAATCTTCAGCATCTTCAGGTGGAGGATTGTTAGGTGCGGATGCCTCTGTTTCAACAATAAACAATACAACAAATATTGAGACATACATCGGATCAGGTTCAGAGATCAGATACGAAAATAGCCTCACTCTGGAGAGTATCTTAAAAGGAAGAACTTACAGTTATGCTACAGGAATAGGAGTAGGGTTTGTTGGTATAGGGGCGAGTGTAACTGAAAACGACTCACAAATAAATATAAGCTCAGGTTTAAAATCAAACAGCAATGTTTATTCAGATAATGGAAACTTTATACTTAAAGCTTATTCTATCTATGGTTCAAAAGCTGAGTCTGTGGCTGGTTCAGGTGGAGTAGTAGCAGGAAATGCATCTGTTGCAAAAAATGAAATCTCTGGGACTAACAGGGTTTATCTTGACAGTAATTCTAAACTTAAAGGAAAAACAGGAAGTATAAAATCAGATAGAAATATTGAGTTTAATAGCTTTGCAGACAGTAAAAATGCATCTGTGCTGGGTATGAGCGGTGCATTTTCAGAAGATTATATCCATGACTCACATTCAAAAGTAGATATAAGTAGTGGATCATCTCTGGAAGCTTACTCACTATCAATAAAGGCAGAAAATAGACATTTTAAAAAAGCCTCAGAGTGGTTTGGTAGTAAGAATAATTCCGAAGCAGGATCAGGTGGTGTATTCTCAGGAGCAGCTTCATTTGCAGCAGCAAAAATAAAAAATGTTACTGTACAGATTAATATAAACGACGGGGCAAAGTTGACATTACTTGGAAATCCTACAAATTTTTATAATCTTGAAGAAATGCTGATAGAAGCTTATGGGAATCTTGATATTGATACAACCGCAAAATTGTCAGCAGGTGGAACTATAGTAGGTGCTAAGTCTGATGCAAAAGTAGAAGCAGAAGAAGGCATAGGTTCTTCTGTGAATATAGGTAATAATGTTCAGATGCAGGTTAATGGAAATCTTACGATAGCTGCATCTACATCAGGAAAAGCAAGTGCAAAGGCAAAAACAAACACCTATGGTCTTGCTGCTGCCGGTCAAGGAAAGTCAAAGGCAAGTTTATATGTTAGTGACAATATTAATATAAATTCTGGCTCAAATATAAGAGTTTTTGGAGATGCTACCCTTGTTGCAGGTAAAAGTTCCGAAAGTAGTGGATATATAAAAACATATGCAAATACAGATATTTATAACAAAACCGCATTTGCATATAGTGGTTCTCCTGACGCTGATGCTATTTCTTCAAAAAACACATTTATATCAATAGGATCTGGTTCATCACTGAAAACAGGTAGAAATATAAATTTATCTGCAGAAAAAGGTTATTTATATGCTTATGGATATGGAAAAGCCACAGATGCATCAAGGGAAGCTATTGAGGCTATAGCATCAACACTTTCAGAAACATTTGGAGGAGATGAAGTATCGCTTGATATAATTTCAGGAAGCAGTATAAAAGCAGGTGTTGGTAATGTAGAGATAAATGGGGTTGTAGAAACAGGTCTTTATAGACATGTGTATGTAACTTTTGGGGAAGAGATGGATCCCGGTTTTTATGTTGCGGAAGATTATGATTCAGCTAAAAAACTTGTATCTAATCTTGTTCCAAATAGGGTTGAGTATGAAAATGGAAAGTGGAATGTTTACGACAAAGATGGAAATTTTATAAAGACTTTAACTCCAACTGAACAAAGTGAGATAGGGATAGACTGGGAAATAATGAAAAATATTAGAATTGCAACATCTCTTGACAAACAGATAGAGGAGTTAAAGAAATTAAAAGGTCTTTATCCTGAACTTTCTCAGGATATTGATGCAACGATAGCAACACTTGAAGGTCAAAAAAATGATCCAGCAATTAATCAGACAACACACATTATAAAACTTAAAGACATAGTAGCATCTTCCGGAAATATAAGCATAAGAGCTGACAACCTTTACGGCTTTGGTGATTTAAAGGCACCAGGAGATGTAAAGATAGAGATAAAAAATAATTCTCCTCTTCCTGTGGAAGTTGGTCAGCTTGAAATTCCTAAGGACTACGGAGGCAATATAGAATATAACGGGAAAAAAATTTCTAAAACTTCAGATGTAATATTGATAAATGACAACAAATTTCTGCCGGTTAATCTTGCTCTACAAGATGCACAGAATAGTGAACCTCCGTTAATTTTAATAGAATCAACATTTAATAAAGAGTATGGGGGAACAGACAGCAACGGAAAAGTATTTTATAAATATCCTCCTCCAATCCTTGTTGGACCTGTAAATGCTATATCAGCTGATGATGACAGTGTATCTGTAAGCGGCGATTCACCAACAGGTAACAAAGCAATATCAAATTTTGCGGGTTCTGTAACTATCAAAAATAACTATGGCAGTGTTTTTGTTACAGAAGATATATTTGCAAACACAATTACTATATCAGCAGGTGGTAACTTCGTATTTAATAATCCAAAACTTATATTCAATGTAGCTTACTCTCCAGAATCTTACTATTCTTCTTTACATAATTATGCAAAAGGGAAATTATCATTTCAGGATAATGGTAGTTACTCATCTGATAGTGATGCTACATTACGAGAGAGCTACAACATTTTACTTGCTGAAACCTCAGACCATTCAAATAAATATCTGCTTGCAGGAAATAATATATTTATCAATGCTGAAGTTATAAATGTAAACGGACTGATTCAGAGCGGTATCCCTTATAAAGATATAACAATTACAGATGAGATGATAAATAATGCTATTGCATCTGGAGATTACACAATTTATAACGGAGAAAAGGTTTATGATCCTACAAGAGACATGTTTGTAGGTGGATATACAGTAAAGATAAATCCTGATGAAAAGAGGGTTTATGTTTCAGGCCTTGATATAAGAGGTGGAACTGTTTTTCTATCAGGAAAGATAGCCAATACAGGTGGTGGAAAGATTAATGTACTGGATGGCTTTGGAAGAATAAATATAAACAATCAGAGCAGTTATGAACTTGTTCTTGACTCTATAGATACAGGAAATATTGAAGGAAAGGTTACCATTGTAGATAAACTTAAAGATAACGGGGTAGGAAAGTATCTTGTAACAGAAATAAAGAGAATTGGTAACGAGATAAAAATTTATACAAATCAAGGAATTGATTCTAATCAGGCAACTAAATTAACAGCACAGATAACAGGTAGAACAACTTCTTATAATCCATTTTCAGGTCTTAGATATTACTGGATGGATGGGTATACAACTTCTACTTATACACGAACGGAATACTATAAGGAATTTAATAAGTTCCTTGGATTTATTCCCGTTTCCGAAAGACATTTCACTTCTAAAGACATAGTCAGCCAGAGTACCAAAGATCTGGGAAGTTCGGATATTGATAGTGGATTTGTTCAGGGATTTATGAGAAATGCCAATGGAAATATAATAACCAATCCACCTGATTATAACCTTGATAAGGTAACTTCAACAGATTACGAGTTCCAGTTTATTTGTGATTCTTCAGGTACCAAATGGGATTTTTTAACTAAAAAGACTTGGATTAGAAGAATTACTCATACTTATACCGGAACAACAACTAAATTTTATTCTTCTGTAAAAGCAGACTATCCGATAGAAATTGTGTTTACAGGAGAAGATGTGGGTGAAGTAGATATAACCAGCACAACCGATGTAATTTTGAAAGGAGGAGTGAGAAATTTAGGTGGATCTGTAAATATAAATACTGGAGGAAGTATATACACGGAAAGTCTTGCTCCTATAAATGCTGGTGTGATAAATCTTAATGTTCCAGGTTCTGTTGGAACAGCTGACAATCCAATAAGAATTAGTGGAGATCCTGCAGTTTCAGTAAGTGCAAATTTAAATGGTGTTTACATTGACGC
The DNA here is from genome assembly GCA_003649085.1 of Thermoproteota archaeon. Next base: position 5,431 of record QMQV01000045.1, on the reverse strand, counting down.
TGTTTCAAGCAACATTTTTGTTTCAACAGGTATAAACACTGCAGGTGATCTAAGAATAAGATCTGATAAAGGGATGACAATAGTTGGGTTATTAAAGGGTAAAAATATACACTTAGAAGCAATAGATGGACAGATAACATCAGGGAATCCATTAGATCCATACATAAATATAGATACCGATATAGATAATAACGGTAAACTTTATATGACTGCAACTAATGGTGATATTTACGTAAGAGAGTTAAGCGGGGATCTATCTGTTGATACTGTGAGCACACTTGGAAACGTATTTATTCAGGTTCCTTCAGGATCACTTGTTGATGGAAATCCAAATGAGAATGTAGATAAGAGAACAGTTTTAGAACTCGAACTTCTTTATAACGATCTTGGTCTTAAGGGAGTATCAGCACAACAGTTAAGGGATCAGCAGATAGATGCATACAAACAGAGTATGAAGATAGAATACGATAAATATTGGCGCGAATATAGAAATCTTAAACTTAATCCTGACGGAACATATTCATATACACCTTATGAACCCGTGGAGTTTAGATTTAGTCCTGATGAGGTAGCAGCATTAAAGGCTCAGGGATGGACTGATAAGATGATTTCAGATTATGAGCAGGATTTAACTAATAAATACAATACATGGGGACAATCAGATTACGATCCTAATTTTAGTTATGTACCAACCCAGAGCGAGCTTGATAAACTAACAGCTAATGAATGGACAGACGATCAGTTGAACAATACCTTGCCAGCATCCTTGTTTAACAAAAATATAACCGACACAGAATACAAAATTGAAGATCCCAATATAATCGGGAATAATGTTACTATTATTGCCTCTGGATCTATAGGAAAAGATAAAAAAGAAAATATTGTTTTTTACTACAATGATATTGAAAGATACACACAGGAAGAACTTGATGAGATTAAAAGAGCTCTTGTTGCAGCTGAAAGACCAGATATAGAAATAGATAGGGATAATGAAGTTATTATTATAAAACAGAGAGATGATATTGATATTGAAGCATTTGGCTCTATTCAGGCAATAGCTGACGGATCTGTGTATATAGGTTCTGAGCTTAATGTAAATATTTCAAATATATACAGTAAGGATAACTGGGTTAGAATAAAAACAGGAGAAGGAATTTACTCCACATCATCGGGACTTAATGTTGATGCACCTGAAGGATTAATAATTGAAGCCTCCAATGGTCCAATAGGAACGAATATAAATCCAATATCTCTCTCTGTAGGACAGGATGCTACAATAACAGCAAGGGCTTCAGGAGATATTAATCTTTTAGTTCCTTATGGAAATCTTAATATTGATTATATCTATAGCAGGGGAAATGTTAATCTTGCTGTGCCCAACGGTTCTATAATTGATTTTTACGATGATACTATAGAGGATATCACTTCAAAATCAGTTACTCTTACAGCTGGTGTTTACGGAGGTCTTCCAGGAAGTTACGATAAGGCGCTGGATATTAACTTAACTGATGAGAATGGTAAAATCAGTTTATACGGATACGGTAGTTTCAATATATACAAAGAAAATTCTATCCTGTTTGGAGAGATAAATATAGGAGGAAACTTAACACCCAAAACATTTGGAGATATAACATTTACAGGTAAAGTTGCTGCTAATAACATAGAGATAGATATACCTGGTAGTATTACAGTTAATGAGAATACAGGAATAGCAACTGTAGCAGGACTAATATTTAAATCAAATAGTGGAAAGATAGATATAAATTCATCTCTCAGCAGTAATGGATACATATCTTTAATATCAGACGAAGGAATTCACAGTTCAGGAAGGATATACTCATCAGGAGCTATGCTCATTAAAACATTGGGTGATATCACATTTGATGGAGATGGTGGAGCAGGATCTGGTGTTTCGTTACTGATGGAGGCAGAGAAGGGTATTAATTTAAACTCTAAAGGTGGATACTTTGCTCCCGAGATCACTATTAACGTAGGTGAAAGTTTATACATAAACAGCTCTATATCAGGAAATACAATAGATATAAATGCAAATATAGATTTCACAGCAGATGTTTATGGATATATAAGAGGATACACATATCTCAATATTAACGCAGGTAACTATTTCACAGCTAAAAACGGGTTGTCTGCAAAAGGTAACCTTACATTAAAATCAGGAAACGATATGGTTCTGACAGGGTTTTTAATAGGTGACAATATAGACATAACATCTGGAGGAAGTTTTACAGCAGACAGTGATCTATATATTTCAAGCATAAGTTCGGTTAACATATCAGCTGTAGATGATATATTCCTCGGTATTAATACAACTTCAAGAGGCAAAATAAATCTCTTAGGGAAAAATATAACTATTGTTGATACGGTGCAATCTGTTGAAGAGATAGACTTTGTTGAGCCAGAGTTTGATTTAGAGTTAGATCTTAACAATCTTGTTGATCTGATAAATAATAACAGATCTACTATAATCCAGTATTTGAAAAGTGGGTTTGATATAGAACAAATTTTACAGAAATCTGAAAATATATATACTGAGCATACAACGTTTCTCAATTTAATGAGTTCAGACTCTGGTATATATGCACAGATAAAAAACTTCCTCTTTAATAATCAAAATCCAACGACTACTCTTCTCTATACTCCTTCTACTGGTCAGACAGGATCAGGACTTGTAATAAATAATCCTATACAGAGTGTATCATACACACCACCTACGGTTGTGGTTAATCCTTCGGATACAGACAGTATAACTATATCTGCAAAAAATGATATTTACTCTGGTCATTCTTTACTATCAACAGGATCAATTGATATTACTGGACAAAATATCACACTCAAAGGACTTGCTGGTGGGAAGTATCTTAATATAAATGCCGAAAAGGAAATAAACATAGATGAACGTACACTTCTTCATGGAGTTTTCAAAACCGATATCAATTCTCCACAGAAAATAAAAGGTTCTAAGATAGCCATTGCAACGAATGGAGAGATGAATATCTCTGCCCCAGTTATTGATCTGGAAGGATTTATATATGCATTTAATAATGTAAATCCAACCATAAAGCAGATTACAGATTATCTTGATCCAATTTTAAATCTTGACTACATACTTGATACACTGGATATGAATCCTTCAGTTGATGCATCCATTAAACTAACAGGACGAGATTCTATTAATTTTCTTGGAGCTATTGTTTCTACAGGAGGTATAGATATCTCGAGTAAAGATATCTCAATGAATTCTGTAATTGCAGGTGATTACGTTTCTATAACCTCTCCAAATAACATAACAATAGGTTCAGATTCTGTTGTTTATGGGGTAAGTTCAATAGATATCACATCCAGTGAATATATAAATATTGAGGGTTTTGTCGGGAATAATGGAATTGTCAATATAAACTCTGGAAAGGATATAAATCTTAGTGGTGCTGCGGTTTCAATAGTTGATCTTCCGCTTGATCTTGAGAGTATTATTGATGCTGCAGGTAAAATATCTTCTGGAGATGTTTATTCTGCTATCGTAGACTTCTCAGGTACCTACAATCCTTCAGATACAAATGGTGTTTATCTTAATGCTCCAGATGGTGATATAACAATCTCTGGAGCTTTTGTTTCTACAGGAACTGCTAAGTTTAACACAAACAATATAACCATAACAGGAATTGCAGGAGCTAAAAACTTTATAGCTAATGTTCCAGGTGACTTTATCACAGGAGAAAAATCCATAGTTTACAATCTTGGAACCCAAATAATAGATGTTGATGGTTATGTTGAGATAGGAGGTTATCTGTCTGGAACTGGAAAGGTGAGTATAAATTCTGAAAAGGACGTAACAATATCGGGATATGTTTTATCTGTAGGTAATATTCCATTTAGCATAGATGATCTTGTCAGAATTGTAGGAAACAGAAATTTTGATTTACCATACCAAAGAGTCAGTGAGTTTTCGGGTGAGTTCAATGCATTGAATGAAAATACAATTACTGTTACGGCAAAAGGAAAAATAGATGTTAGTGGGTATATCTTAACAATGGCAGATGTTACATTAAGGTCAGGAGAATCGTTAAATATAGACAGAGTAATTCTTGGAAATTCTGTAACTCTTGAAGCACCAAATGATATACCTATAAAAGAAAATACTGTTATTGCTTCTTATGATTTTGTGAATATAGAAACACCAGCTAATGTTGAGATAAACGGTCTAGTTGCAACTAAAGGTTCAGCTTACATAACCGGGGATAATGTAAATATTTCTGGAAAGATTATTTCCAATGAAAAGTTACCTATTGATCTTAGCCAATACATAAAGGATGCCCTTAATCTATATCCAGATAATCTGTTCAACTCAATAAAAGATGATGCTTATAATCTCACAGGTTCTAATAGAAATACGATAAGTGTTTATGCAAATGATTTTGCTAATATTAGTGGAGGAATAATATCAAACTCTGAGGTTAAAATTGATGCACAACAGGATATTACTATTGGCGGACTTGGAATAATAGCTAATAAAAATATTGATCTAAATTCTAAAGGTAATGTTGAATTGTATAAAGGGGTAAAATCCCTTGAAGGATATATAAATGTAACAGCTTACGACAAGATTGTAAGATTTAAGGGTGTTAGAGAAATTGGTGAAATAGATTTTGAAAGTAACAATCTCAATCTCATAGGTTATAAAGGAATAGGAACATCGGTTAATCCGATTGTTGTTAAAACAGAAAATCTTACAGCAAAGGCATTAACAGGAGGAATTTATATTAATAGTGTAGATGGTTTTACAACAGATTCTATAAAAACAAATAGTGGTAATATTGGAATAAAAGTTAGAAATGGCGATTTAAGATTTGAGGAGATTTCTACAGGGAATGGGGAAATTATCATAAATGTAGAAGATGGTAACCTTATAGGTTTTGACAATCCATTCATTGGAGCGACAAAAAATATTATGATAACATCTGATATGATTTATTCAGTAGGAAAATCTCCTATAAAGGTTTCTCTTGATGAAGGATTTATCTTTGTTGATGCTAAAAATACTTACTGGATGTTAGATTTAACAGAGCCTGTACCAGATTGGATAATATTTAACAAACAGTTTATCGGAGGAAAAGACTTAGAGGTTGTTTTGGAAGCATTATCTTCAGTAACCACACCCTCTGAAAAAATTGTTGAGAAAATTACACTCTATGAAAGAATCCCGGAATATGAAGAAGGACTACAGGGAAAAGAAATACTAATAAAATATAAATAGAACAGAATTTATATAACCTCCTTCTTCATGTTCTTAAACTTCTTAACATAAATACTGTATTAATTATCAAATTATATTAAATCGTAATATAAAAGATAAAAGTTATGAAAAATTGATTAAATATTTAAATTTCGAAAGATATATAAGATTAACAAAATT